>JAQXLK010000321.1 GCA_029012085.1 Clostridiales bacterium | reverse complement strand
ATCGTGAAATGGGTTTTTCCATGGTATCAAATTTTGATCAGACATTTAATACTGAAACAACTATTACGGCAGAGTTTTACAGTATGCTTGTGATGATTGTAATGCTTGTATCAAATATGCATTATTTTATATTGTCTGCATTATCAGATTCTTTTGAGTTGATTCCGTTAGGAACCGCTGTTGTTGATTCGGGAACGATGTATGATATGGTAATTTCTTATATGGTAAATTATTTTATTATCGCTCTTAGAATCAGTTTTCCAATATTGATTGTAATAATGCTGCTTAATATTGTGCTTGGTATTTTAGCGAAAACAGCACCGCAGATGAATATGTTTGTAATTGGTATACAGTTAAAGATTTTTTGTGGTTTTGCAGTATTAATGATTATTATTAGTTTTACTCCTGGTATTGTTGATTTTATATATACTGAGATGCAGGATATTGTTTATCAGATGATGGAGGCATTTTATGTACATTAATGCCGGATAGAGGTGTATTTTTTGATTTACAAGTACAAAATAGTATTGCCGCTTGATTTGCAGATGTTTGCAAAGGAAGGTCCGGGCGGTGAAAAGACAGAGGATGCTACAGCAAAGAAATTAGAAGAGGTCAGAAAAGAGGGTAATGTTGCAAAAAGTAGAGAGATTCCCACTGCTGCAACACTGCTCGCTCTGTTTGTGTGCTTAAAATTTGCCATGGGCTTTATTGGTAATCGATTGTTAGATACATTTTCTGTTTTTTATGAGTTGATTCCACAGTATGCCTCTGATGGAATAGATACTAGGGCGTTTACAGCTTTGTTTACTAATGTAATTATAAATTTATCAATTATTATTCTTCCATTTTTAACGGTAGGATTTATTGTGGCACTGTTTAGTAATGCATTACAGTTTAAATTTAAGGTAACCGGAAAACCGCTTCAACCTAAATTTAGCAAAATGAATCCTATTAATGGATTTAAAAGAATGTTTTCCATAAATACATTGATGGAATTGATTAAATCTGTTGTTAAAATAATTGTAATTGCTTATATTGCATATAGTGTTTTCGTTGAACATGCAAATGAAATATATTTAGTATACGATATTTCTTTGACACAGGGAATATTATTGATGTATGATATTATATTGGAGTTATTGATTAAAATTGCTGTTTTGTTTATTGGAATTGCTGCTGTTGATTTTATGTTTCAACGTTGGAAATTTAAACAGGATAATAAGATGACGAAACAGGAAGTAAAAGACGAGTATAAGAACACAGAAGGAGATCCAAAGATAAAGGGACAGCAGAGACAACGTATGCAGCAGGCATCACAACGTCGTATGATGGCAGCTATTCCGGAGGCGGATGTTGTCATTACCAACCCGACGCATTTTGCAGTTGCGCTTTCCTATAAATCAGGACAGGGACAGGCCCCGATTGTGGTGGCAAAAGGGGCTGATTTTTTGGCTGGACGAATAAAAGAAATTGCAACAGAGAATAAGGTGGATATTGTGGAAAATAAGCCGCTTGCCAGAATGCTTTATTATAATGTGGAATTAGGAAGTGAGATTCCACCAGAGTTATATCAGGCTGTGGCAGAAGTGTTAGCATATGTATATCAGCTTCATAACAGAGTGAGCTGATAAAAAAGAGATTCGTGTATTACATAATAGATTTACATAAGACAAAGAACAGGAGGTGTGAAAAAGAATGCAGAAATCAGATTTATTTGTTGGCTTATACTTGTTAGCTGCAGTTATCTTTTTCATCATTCCGATTCCAAATTGGCTTTTGGATTTTTTAATTACCTTTAATCTTATGGTTGCGTTGGTAATTTTATTTAATTGTTTATATACGGAAGATACACTTCATATGTCAAGTTTTCCGACTATTTTGCTTTTTACCACTATTTTTCGAATTGCATTAAATGTATCATCTACCAGATTGATTCTCATGACCGGTGAGCCTGGTGTAGTTGTGCAGACTTTTGGTACTTGTGTGGGTGGTGGAAATCTGGTTATTGGTGCAATTATTTTTATTGTATTAGTAATTGTCCAGATGATAGTAATCAATAAAGGTTCTGAACGTGTTTCAGAGGTAACTGCTCGTTTTACATTGGATGCAATGCCGGGTAAGCAGATGGCGATTGATGCAGACCTGAATACGGGCGCGATTACTGATAAAGAAGCAATGGAACGGAGAGAAAAAATCCAGCAGGAGTCCGCATTTTTTGGTTCCATGGATGGTGCTACAAAGTATGTAAAAGGGGATGCTACGGCGGGTTTGATTATTACTGCGATTAACCTTGTCGGAGGATTGATTACTGGCATAATGATGCAAGGTCTTACGGCATCTGAGGCACTGGAAAAATATACGATATTAACAATTGGTGATGGTCTTGTATCGCAGATACCATCTATGTTGATTTCACTGGCAACGGGTATTTTAGTAACAAAGGCAGCAAAGGCAGATAACATTGGAACGATTATGGTTGGTCAGTTGTTCCAAATACCTAAAGTATTGTATATGGTTGGCGGTGCACTTTGTTTCTTAGGTATTTTTACACCATTGCGTGCAGAAGGAAGAATTTTAGTATATTTGGGTATGGGGCTTGCAATGATTGTACTTGGAAGAATAATTAGTCATTCGCAGGAAGTTGAGGCAATTGAGGAAGAGGTACAGGAGGAAGAGGTACAGGCTGATGAGATTAGACGACATGAGAATGTGAATGCATTATTACAGGTTGATCCGATTGAGTTAGAGTTTGGATATGGAATTATTCCGCTTGCGGATGTGAACCAGGGAGGAGATTTGTTAGATCGTGTTGTTATGATTCGACGCCAGATTGCCCTGGAATTAGGTGCTGTTGTACCGATAATCCGCTTGAGAGATAATATTCAGCTTAATCCTAATCAGTATATTATCAAAATTAAAGGAATTCAGGTCAGTGAGGGAGAAATTTTGTTTGACCATTATATGGCAATGAATCCGGGATATGTAGAAGAGGAGATTACAGGTATACCGACTTTTGAACCATCGTTTCATTTACCTGCAATCTGGATTACAGAGGCACAGCGTGAACGTGCGGAATCTATGGGATACACAGTTGTAGATCCGCCGTCTATTATTGCTACGCACCTGACAGAAATTATTAAATCACATTTAGATGAACTATTAACCCGTCAGGATGTACAGAATCTGATTGATAATGTCAAAGAAAAGAATACGACACTTATTGATGAGCTTGTTCCTAAGCTTTTAGGTGTTGGTGAGATACAGAAGGTATTACAAAATCTTTTGAGTGAAGGAATTTCAATCAGGGACTTGGTTACTATCTTTGAAACGTTAGCTGATTATGCTGTATCAACAAGAGATACTGACGTTTTAACAGAGTATGTACGACAAAGATTAAAAAGATCAATTTCAAATGTTTATTTTGCGGATGGTGAAATGACAACGGTTATTACATTGGATCCGCAGGTGGAACAGGAGATTATGAATTCAATTAAACAGACGGAACAGGGTGCATATATTACATTAGATCCTGCAAAAACAAAGAAAATATTAAATTCGGTGGAGACAGAAACAAAGAAATTAGAAAATCAGGGGAAATTGCCGATAATTATTACGTCCCCTATTGTCAGAATGTATTTTAAAAAGTTGACAAGAGACTATTTTAAGGATTTAATTGTTATATCATATAATGAAATTGAGTCAGATGTGGAATTACAATCAATAGGGGTGGTGACGATGAATGATAATTAAAAAATTTCAGGCCAATTCAGAAACAGAAGCAATCATGTTAGCAAAGACAGAACTTGGTAAGGATGCCATTGTCATGAATATAAAGACAATAAAACCCAAAGGACTATTTAGTATATTTAAAAAGACGCAGGTAGAAGTTACAGCGGCTGTTGATGAGGTTGTGGAACGGAAGGTAGAAAAAAAATCAGAGGGAACAGCATCTTCGCAATTTAATGCCAAGATTGATGAGAAACTACATCCTGAATTAAAAAAGGAAACTTCTGAATCGAAAGAGGCAAAGGAATTAGAAGAAAAGCTTAATAGCCTGGCTATGTTATTAGAACAACAAATTGAATCGCAGAAAAAAGAAGCAGGTAAGAAAACAACAGAAAAAAGCAAAGCAGAAAAAGATTCTTCCCAAGATATAAAAAATAATAAAGAACAGTTAAAGCAAACGGAAGTTTCAGAGAAAATCAGCCTCAAAAATAAATCGATTGATTTAATTGTTGAACAGTTAACTAACAATGAAGTGTCATATAAATATGCAAAACAGATTATGGATGAGATTACAGGTACCGGTAGTATACGAACATTGGATGATATGTTAGCATGTGTATACCAAAAGATTATATTAAAACTTGGACAAACTAAGCCGATATCTTATGAAAAAGATGATAAGAAGCCAAAAATTGTTTTTTTTATGGGACCAACAGGCGTGGGAAAAACAACTACAATTGCGAAGCTTTCTTCAAAACTTATGTTAGAGGAGAAGAAAAAAATTGCAATATTTACGGCAGATACTTATAGAATTGCAGCAGTAGAGCAGATTAAGACATATGCTAATATTTTAACAATTCCTGTGGAGGTTATTTATGAAACAAAGGATGTAGAGAAGTTTCTGCCTAAATACAAGGATTATGATTATATTTTGGTTGATACGGCTGGTCGTTCCCATAAGAAACAAGAGCAGGTGGATGATTTAAAAGCTTTATTTGACGCATTTTCGAAATATAATATTTTGACATATCTTGTTTTAAGTGCAACAACGAAATATAAGGATTTGCAAAAGATTACTTCACTTTATAAGGATATTTCAGAATATGGTCTAATTTTTACAAAGTTAGACGAGACAGATGCAATCGGTAATATTTTGAATGTCAAGTTAGATACTGGTATGCCTCTTGCATATATTTCTTATGGACAAAACGTACCTGATGATATTGAAATTATGAATCCACAAATAATTGCAAAGCAGGTACTGGGAGGGGGAGACGGCTATGGATCAGGCAGATAAGTTAAGAAAGAAGGTAGAAGAATTAAAAGAACAGGTACCATCTGCCAGGGTTATCGCAGTTACCAGTGGAAAGGGTGGTGTAGGAAAAACCAGTATTTCTGTCAATTTGGCATTGCAATTTCAAAAGCAAGGTAAGAGAGTTGTGATATTAGATGCGGATTTTGGTTTGGCGAATGTAGAGGTTATGTTAGGGATTCGTCCGCAAAATAATTTAGCGGATGTTGTTTTTAATAATTGTTCTATTGAGGATGTCATCACAAAAGGACCTATGGGAATTGGATTTATATCAGGTGGTTCCGGTGTGCAGGATTTGGTTAGCTTAGATAAGACAAGACTTCAGAAACTGATTGCTCAGCTTGTAAAGCTTGATAGTCTTTATGATGTGGTAATTATTGATACCGGAGCTGGTATTTCGGACTCGGTGATTGAATTTGTATTAAGTTCTCCGGAAGTATTGTTAGTGATTACTCCTGAACCTACTTCTATAACTGATGCATATTCTCTGTTAAAGGCCGTCAATCGGAAAAAAGAATTTGAACGAAATAACAAGGCAATAAAAGTGATTACTAATCGGGTAGAAGGTCCGGAAGATGGGAAGGAGATATATGATAAGATTAGTATTGTTGTTTCAAAATTTTTAAATATTCAATTAGACTATTTAGGATATATTCCTTATGATAAAAGATTGGGAAATGCTGTTTTGGAACAAACACCTGTAATAATAGGATGTCCTAATAGTGAACCTGCTATTCGCTTTAAATCAATTTGTAATATGCTTTTAGAAATTCCGGAAGAGGAATCAAAAAAATATGGTATTGCAAGGGTTTTGTTAGATTTTATTAAAAATAAAAAAAGTAAAGGATAATTTTCTATGGATAGCAGAATTACAATCGGTGATAAGATAGATTTAGAAAAAATTGAAACCAGACTTTCTGCCGACCCGGATAAGCGCCCTACTGTTTATGTCAGTCAGGTACTGGATGATTCTCAAAGTGGTGAACTATTGGCGGCAATGCCGATTCAGGAAGGTAAAGTGGTTCCACTTGCAGTGGGGCAACATTTTTATGCTACTTTTTATGCAAAATCCGCACTTTTGAGATGTGAAGTGGAAGTAACCGGAAGATATAAAAAGGGTTCTTTATTTATGGTTGAATTAACACAGCTCGGTATATTAGAGAAAGTGCAGCGCCGGGAGTATTTTCGTTTAGAGTGTAATATGCCAATGGAATACCGTTTGATTAGTGAAAATGAACGCAAACTGATTGAATCGGGTACTCTTTATGATGAGGAAGAAATGAATCCTCAATGGAAGAAGGGGATTATTCTGGATATCAGTGGTGGTGGAATACGATTTGTATCAGGATTTCATGAAAAAAAAGATGAATTAATGCAAATTCAGTTTGAAATGCCGGTGGGGGAAGAGGAGGAAATATTTTGTCTATATGCAACCTTACTTCGTTCAGAAAAAAATCAAAATAATTCGTCTATTTATGACCAAAGGGTCATGTTCTGGAAATTGGATAATGCATTAAGAGAGAAATTAATTCGTTCCATTTTTAATGTACAGAGAAGAAAACGATCAAAATTATCTGGAAATTGAATGAAAGAAAATTAAATGAATGTTATTATGCACTTATGTGTAGGAATGATGTGCTATAATATATAACATAAGTACAAAACGATTGAGAATAACTGTGGGGGGGATGATATGAATAGCAATATGAATAATAAACTTGTTATCATTGCCAGTTCTACAGGTGGACCTAAGGCTTTGCATCAGGTGATTCCAATGTTGGATAAGAATTTGGATGCACCGGTTGTGGTAGTGCAACATATGCCAAAAGGATTTACGACTTCACTTTCCAAAAGATTGAATGAACTGAGTGAGATATCTGTTAATGAGGCGGAAGATGGTCAAATTATCAGAAAAGGTAATGTTTATATTGCACGTGGTGGATTACATATGCGACTTATAAAGAACAAAAGGGGAGAAATCCAAATAAAGGAGTCGGAGGATGCTCCGGTTGGTGGTTTACGTCCCTGTGCAAACATTACGTTTGACAGTATTCTTTCTTTTTCATTAGACTCCATTGTATGTGCTGTTTTAACCGGAATGGGAGCTGATGGTTGTGAGGGTATTGAACATCTTAAGGAAAAACATAATATTTTTACAATTGCTCAGGACCGAGAAACTTGTGTTGTATATGGTATGCCAAAAGCAGTTGTAGAACATGGATTGGCGGATGTTGTTCTGCCATTAGGAGAAATAGGAAAAACAATTAATATGAAAACGGGGGTGCGTTAAAATGGATTTAAGCCAATATCTTGAAATTTTTATTGATGAAACAACGGAGCATTTGCAGAATTTGAATGAACAGGTTTTAGTGTTAGAATCTGAGCCGGATAATATTGACACTGTGAATGAAATTTTCCGTGCAGCACATTCTTTAAAAGGTATGGCAGGAACTATGGGATTTAAGCGTATGCAACGCTTGACACACGATATGGAGAATGTTTTTTCTACAATTCGTGATGGTAAGATGAGTGTAACACCGGACCTTGTGGATGTTGTTTTTAAGTGTTTGGATGCAATTGAGGAATATTTGGAATGTATAAAAGAGACTTCTGATGAAGGAGAAAATGATAATGAAGAGATTATCGGAATTTTGAATGCATGTTTGAATGCAGATAATAGTTCTGTACCTGCAAAAGAACCTGCCTTGTCAGAAAAGGCGGCTTCGGATGTTTCTGTGGATGTAGAAGTATCTGCTGATGGAGATAAGCGTAAGTTTCTTCATATTGATATTGCGGATTTTGAAAAGAATGCAATTACAGAAGCAAAGAAAAAGAATATGAATGTATTTGGTGCTACTGTATATATAGATGAAAACTGTATTTTAAAAGCAGCCCGGGCATTTCTTGTATTTAAAGGTCTTGAAGATGTAGGAGAAGTTATTAAGTCTGTTCCGACTGTACAGGATATTGAAGATGAAAAGTTTGAATTTGATTTTTCACTATTAATTATTTCCGAGAAGTCTTTAGAAGAAGTAAAAAAGGTTATTTCAAATGTATCAGAAATTAAGGAAGCAGTTATTGAACCATATGATATTCCAAGTGATGCAAAGGTTGTAAGTTCAGTACAGGAGTCAGAGGAAAAGAAGGAAGAAAAGAAAGAAGAAGTAAAGAAGAATACAACAAAGACTGCTGCAAAACCTGTGGCAAATCGTTCTGTTCGTGTTGATCTTGATAAACTTGATGTTTTGATGAATCTGGTTAGTGAATTAATTATTGCAAAGAATGGCCTTGTATCGGTTAGCAATCAGGATGAGGGAAAAACCTCCATGCAGAGTTTTAATGAGCAGATTGAATATTTGGAGCGTATCACAACAAATTTACATGAGTCTGTAATGAAAGTTCGAATGGTACCAATTGAAAGTGTTGTAAATCGTTTTCCTCGTATGATTCGTGATTTATCTAAGAAATTGGGTAAGGAAATGGAACTCATTATGACTGGTGAAGATACAGAGCTTGACCGTACTGTTGTTGATGAGATTGGTGATCCTTTGATGCATATGTTACGTAATTCGGCAGATCATGGTTTAGAGCCAACAATTGAACGTTTAAAGCTTGGTAAGCCGCAAGTTGGAACGATTAAGTTGAACGCTTATCAGGATGGTAATAATGTTACAATTGAAGTAGAGGATGACGGTGCAGGTATTGATGTAGAAAAAGTAAAAGCAGCAGCCATTAAGAAAGGGCACATCACAGAAGAACAGGCTGAGATGATGAGTGAAAAAGAGGCTGTAGATTTACTATTCAGACCAGCTTTTTCTACTGCAGAGAAGATTTCTGACGTATCAGGACGAGGGGTTGGTTTGGATGTTGTTAAGAATAAGATTGAGGGATTAGGTGGTGATGTTGAAGTTACTACAAAGCTTGGAGAAGGTACAAAATTCACTGTCCGTCTTCCGCTTACTTTGGCAATTATTCAGGCTTTGATGGTTGAAGTTCATAATGAAAAATATGCAATTCCACTTAACTCTATTGTTACGATTGAAGATGTAATGGTAAGTGATATTAAGTATGTTCAACAAAAAGAAGTAATCAATCTTCGTGGTACTGTTATTCCGATTGTGCGTCTTGATGAGATGTTGGATTGTCCTGAACGGGAAGAAGAACCTGAAAATCTGATTGTTGTTATTGTAAAGAAAGGAGACAAGCAGACAGGTCTTGTGGTTGACAATTTACTTGGACAACAGGAGATTGTAATTAAGCCGCTTGGTAAATATATTAATATTCATAGAATGATTAGTGGTGCTACAATTCTTGGTGATGGTGAAGTTGCACTCATTATTGATTCAAATTCATTGGTATAGGGGGGCATAGACATGGAAGAGAATACAGTTGTAAGTGAAGCAAAACAGTATATTGTAGTTAAGCTTGATGGTGAGCAATACGGAATTGATATTACTTTTATCGATAATATTGTTCGGTTGCAACAGGTGACCAGAGTACCGAAGGCTCAGCATTTCTTCGAAGGAGTAATTAATCTGCGTGGTGAAATTATTCCGGTTATGAATCTTCGGCTTAAGTTTGATTTAGAACCAAAGGAGCATACAAATGCCACACGAATTATTATTGTAAAGCCTGAGAACAATGCAAAGATTGGTATTTTGGTTGACGAAGTTCGAGAAGTAGTGACTTTAGAAGAAGAAGACATAGAAAAAGTGGTTCATGATGAACAGGGTATGAATCTTCTAGGTGTTGGCAAGTATAAGGAGACTTTGATTTCGTTACTTAATATTCAAGGAATCATTCAGGAATTAGATAATGCGTAGGTGATTAATATGTCATATGAGAATTTATCAAGTGAAAGATTGGATGTTTTAAGGGAGATTGGTAATATAGGTGCAGGAAATGCTGCAACAGCACTTTCTGTTTTGCTTCATTCTAGATTGGACATGGAGATACCGGTTGTAAAGGTTCTTGAATTTGATGATATTGCAGGTATGGTGGGAGGTGCGGATACGGTTGTATCTGCAGTTCTCACGCGCTTTTCCGGCGAAGTAAATGGTATGACTTTGTTTATTTTAGAGCTGGAAGAAGCAAAACATATGGTTTCTGTTATGTTAAATCGAAACTATTCAGAAGGCTTTATAGAATTTGACCATATGGATAAATCTGCATTAAAGGAAGTAGGAAATATTTTAATGAGTTCTTACATTTCTTCAATTAGTACATTGACGGGGTTAAAGGTAAAGACAAACCCACCTGAGATATGTGTAGATATGGCAGGGGCTGTTCTTAGTATGCCAATTAGTGTGTTAGGACAAGTAGGGGACAAGGCGTTAATTATTGACTCAAAATTTTTCGATGATAATCGTCGGATTGAAGGCTTTATATTATTTGTATCGGATGATGCATCATTGGATAGTATGTTTGAAGCGTTAGGAATCGGGTGCTGACATGGAAGAAGTGATTAAAGTCGGCATTGCAGATTACAAGTTATGCCGAAAACCAAACAAAATAACGACAATTGGATTGGGGTCTTGTGTTGGTGTAGTACTTTACAATTTTACGGATGAATATTGTGGAATGGTTCACATTATGCTGCCTTCTAGTAAAGAGATTGTAAATAATTCCAAACGTGCAAAGTTTGCTGATACAGGAATTGAGGATTTGATTATTGAATTAGAAAAAAAAGGGGTTAAGCAAAGTTCTTTGTGTGCCAAAATTGCTGGTGGTGCGACAATGTTTCAATTTGGCGGTAATGGAACAATAGGAAGTGTGGGCAAGCGCAATGTAGATGCGGTAAAGGAAACATTATCAAAATTCAATATTCGACTTGTTGCAGAAGATACAGGTGCGGATTATGGAAGAACAATTATATTTGATTTAGTTACAAAAGAATTAAAAATTCGCTCTGCTGGAAAGAAGGAAATTATAATCTAATATAGGAGTATAAGTATGAAATATCAATATATTAGAGCATTTATTGTTTTGATTGCAGGTTTACTTGCATTAATTGTAAATATGAAAATGAAACGTGATGCTACAA
Source organism: Clostridiales bacterium (assembly GCA_029012085.1). Classification (GTDB taxonomy): domain Bacteria; phylum Bacillota; class Clostridia; order Lachnospirales; family Lachnospiraceae; genus CAG-590. The sequence goes on along the minus strand of JAQXLK010000321.1, from coordinate 18,795 downwards.
CATCATTACTGATTGTTTTAGTGGTTCTTCTTGTGTTTTATTTTCTTGCGACATTAGTGATTGAGATTTTACAGCATTCAATGGAAAAGAATGATTTAACGAATAAAGAGTCTGAACAGGATTTAGAGAGTACTGATTCTATTGAAGTTTCAACTCTGCCTGATGAAGAGATAGTTTCTTCGGACGATAACTTCGATGAGGATGATGAATAAAATGCATACGGGGTGTTAAGAATGGGCGAGAACAAAAGAAATAAGCTTTGGGAGGAATATAGTAAAAACAAATCTGAAAAGTTGCGTGAACAGATTATTTTGGAGTATGTTCCTTTAGTTAAGCTTGTGGCAGGACGTCTGAATATGTATTTAGGATATACAGTTGAATATGATGATTTGGTAAGTTATGGTGTGTTTGGACTCATAGATGCCATCGATAAGTTTGATTATGGTAAAGGTATTAAGTTTGAGACGTATGCAAGTCTTCGAATCAGAGGTTCCATATTGGATCAAATTCGTAAAATGGATTGGATACCACGATCTGTCAGACAAAAACAAAAGCAAATGGAAGCTGCTATTGCTAAGCTTGAAAAAGAAAAAGGTCTTAATCTGAAAGACAAAGATATTGCGGAAGAATTAGGTATTTCTTTGGATGAATACCGAAGCTGGGAAGGACTTACGAATATTTCAAATATTGCTTCTTTGGATGAGTTTATGGAGCAGGGGACGGACAATGGTGTTAAAGAGTTCAAGAATACAACGTTTGTTGAACCAGAACAGGCAGTTGACCGTGAAGAAGTAAAGAAACTTTTAATGGAAGCATTAGAACTTTTAACAGAGAAAGAACGTAAAGTAGTACTTCTTTACTATTATGAAGAGTTGACTTTAAAAGAGGTTGCGAGTGTGTTAGAAGTTTCAGAGTCAAGAATTTCACAGCTTCATTCAAAAGCTCTTGAAAAGATGAAAAAAAATTTAGGGGTTCATTTTGAGGTCTTGATGGGATGATTGATTTTGCTTTATATTTAGATTGAGGGGGATAATATCATGAAATATACAAATGGCTTTTTTCAATTAGATATTCGTAATGATGGTGTATATGCACATATATATCCGGCAAAACCAAATGGAAAACCGATTGTAATTCAGGAATTTGCTGAATATATTGAAAAATGTGGTATTAGAGATTATAATCTTCCAGAAATTAACAAAGCAATCGAAAAAGCAAAAGAAGAAGTGGATATTTTTGTGTCAAAAGATAAAATTTCTGAAGTTCCGGAGACAGCTAAAGTTTGGGTTACAAGTGATAGAATGATGGCAGTTATTCGATTTTATCCACCATCCATGAATGGAAAATATATGACGGAACGTGATATAATAAATGAACTGCAACGCTTGAATGTAAAGTTTGGCATTTCTGAAAAAGTTATTAAAGCATATATGGCAGGCAGACAATTTTGCCGTGATATACCAATTGCAAAAGGAAAGGCAGTTGTTCTTGGAAAAAATGCGAAAATCACTTATCATTTTAACACAAATCCAACTTCAAAACCGCAGCTTTTAGAGGATGGAACGGTTGATTTTCATCAGCTTAATTTATTTTCCAGTGTTAAAAAAGGTGATTTATTAGCAGAACTGACACCGGATGTTCCAGGCGAAGCTGGTGTGGATGTATTCGGAAATCCGGTACCGGCACCAAAGGTGAAGAAAAAAGTATTAAAATATGGGCGGAATATTCGAATAACAGAAGATAAAGCTCAGCTTTATTCGGAAGTAGATGGTGATGTAAAACTGGAAGGAGATACCGTTTTTGTTTCAAATACATACACTGTTGCAGCGGATGTAGATGCTTCTACAGGAGATATTAATTATGAGGGTAATGTAGTTGTTACCGGAAACGTTAGATCTGGATTTACAGTAGAAGCAACGGGTGATATTCAGGTGAATGGTGTTGTAGAAGGTGCGGTGTTAAAGGCTGGTGGTAATATAGTATTAAAACGTGGTGTTCAGGGCATGGGGAAAGGAAGTCTTGAAGCAGGACACGATATTGTTACAAAATTTATCGAAAGTTGTTATGTTGAGGCAGGAAATATGATTAATACGGGTTCCAGCCTTCATTCTGATTTGGTTGCAGAAGAAAATATTATTGTAAGTGGAAAAAAAGGGTTTGTAATAGGTGGAACAATTTCTGCAGGAAAACGTATAGAAGCGAGTGTTTTTGGTAATAAAATGAATACACCGACGGTTTTAAAGGTTGGTGTAAAGCCAGAGGTTATGGAGCGATTTAAAGAACTTACAGCCCGGATAAAAGAAGAGCAGGAGGAAATTCTTACACAAAAACAAACTTTAGAGTCATTAAAGAAGAAAATTAAAGAAGGTCAAAAACTTTTGCCAAATCAGGTTGTACTTGCCAAACAGTCTACTGAAAGCTTCAAAACATTAGGTGAATCTTTGGAAAAAGATTCTGCTGAATATATGCTTTTAAAAAAAGAGATTGAAGAAAATACAAACGGTCGAGTGGTTGTAAATCATGCCGTTTATCCAGGAGTACACATATATATTTCAAACAGAGTATATCCGGTAAAAGATATCAGAAGCAGATGTCAATTTCGAATTGATGGGGCAGATGTTGTTATTACTGCCATTTAATAATTAGAAAAGCGTTTTTTGCGCAGAAAGCAAAAGTGTTTTTGGAGGTGACAGTATGATACGTCCGGTGGAAATGCAAATGCTTTTACCTCGTACAGAGTCAGTTGGAAATGTCCAACAGCATGAGAATCAAAGAGTTGTAAATGAGAATACCTTTGCAGCAAATGAGGTTGCAAGAGAGGTTAAGCATAATAGTGAAACGGTAATTCGTAAAGATGGAAACAAGTTAACAGATTATCAGTATGATGCGAAAGAAGAAGGTAATGGAACTTACGAGAACCCAAGAAAGAGAAAGCAGAAGCAGGATAAAAGAAACGGAGAAACGGCTGATAGCGAATTGACGAATGAAGAGATTGAGAATAATAAGCAGCCAAGAGTTAACATTCAGATATAGGAGATAAAGATGACGGTTTCAGTTATTATAATGATTATAATTGGTTTGGTATTTATTTTTATTAGTTATTTTATTTCAGAAAGCCTAACCAAAAAAGAAGAGAATTTTAATGCAGATTTATTGACTGTAAATGATAATTACGAATTTTCGGAGCGGGAAATGAGGATTATTAAGAACAAGATAGAAGACGTAATTGCCCAGCAGGCAAAGGATATTTTATATGAAACAAATGAGTCGTTGGCTAATATGGCAAATGAAAAGACTTTGGCCCTTGGGGATTATGCTGTTACCGTATGTGATGAAATTGAGAGGAATCATAAAGAGGTTATGTTTCTATATAGTATGTTGGATGATAAGCAGAAGGAAATTATGAAGACAGTACAGGCTGTTGATAAAACAAAGCAGGAAATTAGAGAGTCTGTTATGAATATACAAGTGTCACAGGAACAGAAAAAGGAAGCTGTTTCTGAATATGGAACAACGAAAAAGCAATCTGCTATTGATCAACTTACCGCGTTAAAACAATTGAAAGAACAGGCGGATAAAGATAATTTAGCAAATTCGGAAAAAGATTTGGAAGTTGATCATACACATGTTTTGAAACAGAAGCAGGAAGAAAAACATATTTCTGCTAAAATGACAGAAGATGAAGAAGATATAGAAATTTCTCTTGACAAGGATGTTTCAGCCGATATGGAAAAATCACAGATTTCACATAAGGATAACGAAAAAAACGAAGATATCATTCTTTCTGATAAAGAAGATTTATCCGAATATGAAGATGTTTTTGATGAAATTGACAAGACGGATTTAGATGATGCATTAGAGGATGAATTTGAAAAGAGTAACAATTCAAATGATATTATTTTACAAATGCACCGAAACGGTGACAGTATTATTGATATTGCAAGAGAACTTGGATTAGGTGTAGGTGAGGTCAAACTTGTAATAGATTTGTACCAGGGAGTATGAGATGAAGTTTAAGTATTTTTTAAGAGGTTTAGGTTTAGGAATTATCTTTGCATCCATTGTTTGCTTGACTGCATATCAGGGAAATTCCTCAAAAAATATGTCTGATGCAGAAATAAAACGCAGAGCAAAAGAATTAGGTATGGTAGAGCAGGAAGATAAAATTGGAGATTTACTTGAAAAGAATAATGAAAATAGTCAGGAAAATGTTGATATAGAAAATCAAACAACAGAGCAAGTTTCTACGACGGAACAAGCTTCTACGACAGAGCAGATTTCTACATCAGAATTGTCAGAGAAATCTGGTAAAACAACAGAGAAAGTAACGGAAACAAATTCAACGGAAGAAAAGAAAAAACAGGAAAGTACTACGGAAAATCAGACAACTACAGAAAAACAACCGAACACAGAGGATGAAACGGTTAAAATTACAGTTGAGCGAGGCTCGTCTTCCTTCCCGGTATGTCAAAAACTGCAGGAGCTTGGTATGATTGAGAATGCAAATGATTTTGATACGTATTTGGTGAAAAATGGTTATGCATCCAGAATTCGTGTTGGAGAGCATACATTGAAAAAAGGTATGTCTTATCATGATATTGCAGAAGCAATTTCGGATCCGTTATAGCAAAAAATAAAAAATAACAAAATTATATAAAAAATCCTTGTGGTATTTCAATCCCTGTGTTATAATACCACTCGGTAAAAAATAATACACAGTGGTGGATTTTTAAAATGGTGCATGTTTATAATCAGGAACGCGTGTTATAGATGTGTTTTTTGAAAGTAGAAGCCGCTGGAGGTAAAACCAGGAGGTAAATTATGAGCGTTATTTCAATGAAGCAGTTGCTTGAAGCAGGTGTACATTTCGGACACCAGACAAGAAGATGGAACCCTAAGATGGCTGAGTACATTTATACTGAGCGTAATGGAATCTACATCATCGACTTACAGAAGTCTGTTTGTAAGGTAGATGAAGCTTACGAGGCAATCAAGAAATGTGCTGCAGAGGGCGGAAAGATTTTATTTGTTGGTACTAAGAAGCAGGCTCAGGATTCTGTTAAGTCAGAAGCTGAAAGATGTGGTATGTACTATGTAAACGAGAGATGGTTAGGTGGTCTGCTTACAAACTGGAAGACCAGTGAGACTCGTCTTGCTACTTTAAAGAAGTATGAGCAGATGGAAGAGGATGGAACATTTGATGTTCTTCCAAAGAAAGAAGTTATTAACATTAAGAAAGAGATGGATAAGCTTCAGAAGAACTTAGGTGGTATCAAAGAGATGGGTGGAGCACCTGATATGATTTTTGTTGTTGATCCACGCAAGGAAAGAATTTGTATTCAGGAAGCTCATTCTTTAGGAATTCCTTTAGTTGGTATTGCTGATACAAACTGTGATCCGGAAGAATTGGATTATGTAATCCCTGGTAATGATGATGCAATCCGTGCGGTTAAGTTAATTGTTGCAAAGATGGCAGATGCAGTTATCGAAGCAAATCAGGGTGTTGATGCTGAGTCAGAGGAAGTTGCAGCAGAGGTTGAAGCAGCTGAGGCTGAGTAATATATAGCATCTAAGGTTTAGATAAGTCTAATAAAAGCCTTAGCCGGTTTGGTTAAGGCTTTTGTAAAAAGAAAATAAATGGAGGAATATAACAATGGCTATTACGGCAAGTATGGTAAAAGAGCTTCGTGAATTAACTGGAGCTGGTATGATGGATTGTAAGAAAGCACTTACTGAGTGTGATGGAGATATGCAGGCAGCAGTTGATGCTCTTCGTAAGAGTGGTGCTGCTAAGGCAGAGAAGAAAGCTAGCAGAATTGCAGCAGAAGGTATTACTAGAGCAGCTATCGCCGCTGATTCTAAGACAGGTGTTGTTGCAGAGGTTAACTCTGAGACAGATTTCGTTGCTAAGAACGAAGTATTCCAGACATTTGTACAGGAAATCGCTGATCAGGCTTTAGCTTCAGCTTTAGTTGGTGGCGATAATGGTGAAGATGTAGAATCTCTTCTTGAAGAGAACGGATTAAAAGACGCTCTTGTAGAGAAAACTGCTACAATCGGTGAGAAATTATCTTTCCGTAGATTCCAGAAGGTTACTGGTGATGTTGTAGTTTCTTACTTACACGGTGGTGGACGTATCGGCGTTTTAGTAGCTGGTGAAGGTGCGAATGATGATGATGTAAAAGAGGCTCTTACAAACGTTGCAATGCAGATTGCAGCTCTGAACCCACAGTACATCAGCAGAGCAGACATTTCTGCAGATGAGATTGCTAAATTAAGAGAAATTACTATTGATAGTGCATTAAATGATACTTTCTCACTTCCAAAACCAATTTTACAGGGATTACTTGACAAAGCTGTTAATGATAAAGTATGGAGTGATGAAGACATTGCTATCTATGAAGAGAAGAAGAGCAATATGAACTACTTACCAAACTTCTTATCAAACGAAGCAAAGGCTTCATTAGCAGAGTTAGCTATGGCAGATAAAGCAGCTATCGTTGAGAACAAGATTTTCAATGGTTTAGTAGAGGGACGTATCTCTAAGCAGGTGAAGGAAATCAGCTTAATGGATCAGACTTATGTTAAGGCTGAGGATGGCAAGCAGACTGTAGCTAAATATCTTGAGTCAGTTAACAAAGAGCTTAAGATTGCTAAATTCGTTCGTTTCGAAGTGGGCGAAGGTATGGAAAAGAAAAATGAAGATTTTGCTGCAGAAGTGGCTGCGCAGATGAACGCATAATTTTTGACTATAATAACATAATGTAATAAAAAAGTATCCCTTGTATGTGCAGTATATACTGCATATACAAGGGATTTTGTTTGCCTGTGTTTTTTGAAATTTCTCATTTATTTTTAGAGTGAACTGTGTTATAATATAGTGCAATCGTGTAAAGGTTTTGGTATCAAAATCAAAGTGAAAGGAATTACATCATGTCGGAAAGAAAGAATGTAAATGATGTACAGAGGAAGCGAAAGAATAGAGTAAACCGATTAAAAAGTATGATTGTACTTATAGCAGTTTTATTGTTGCTTTCATCTGTGATACTCAATATTATATTAGTATTCAAAGTTTTTGAATTGCAAAGTAAGGTTGATAATTTATATTCCGTAGAATCTGCAAGGATGGTTAAGGAAGTACTGTAAGATAGAAGTTGGAGGAAGATATGAGTTTTTTTAAAGATTTTAAAAAAGATTTTACACAGGCAATGAATGAGTTAATGCCAGATAGTAATGAAATGTATGATACAGATGATTTATCTGAAGAAGCAACTTTGGTTGAGGAGACAGAAAAGCCTAAGAAAGTAAAAGAACCAAAAGAGACCGAAAAGAAAGAGAAAAAAGCAGAAAAGACTACAAAAGCATTTAAGTCAGCTATGGATAACAAGAAGACTGCTGAAGATATAAAGAAAAAGACTGTCATACAAGAAGATGATGATATTGCACCGGAGGATTTGCTAGAACAGATTGATGATATGTTAGAACAGGAATTATATGGTGAAGAACCAACACCATTCGTTCCAGATGATATGGAAGTGAATACAATGGATATGTCTGTTGAAGATTTATTGAATCAATTATCTGAAAAAAGTGATTTTGTAGATGAACAGCATACAGAAGTAGTACAATCAGATGAGAATATGTCAGAGGAATTATCCATTGATGATATGCTAAGTCAGTTGGAAATGTCCATTCCATCTGAACAATCAGAAAAAACGGATTTCTCAAAGAACATGCAGTCTGAGAAAGAAGATTCTGTTGAAGAGGAAGTAGAGAGGTCATATCACGAAGTAGATATGGGATTAGAGGCATTGTTAGATAGTATTTCGGCAAATGACAATAAGAAGAAAGCACACCGTACGGTTAAAGTCGAAAAGACTGCAGCAGAAAGCGTTGCAAATAAAGTTATGGAAGAACCAAGAACTGAGGTTGTGAAAGAGGAAGCAAAAGAAACAATTGAAGAAATAAAAGAGCAGGAAGCAAAAGCAGTTGTTATAGAAGAGGAGCCGAAAGCCGAGGTTATGGAAGAAGAGCCAAAAACTGAGGTAATGGAAAAAAAGCCGAAAGCCGAGGTTATGGAAGAAGAACCGAAAGCTGAAGTTATAGAAGAAAGAGAAGCGGAAGATGTATCGGCAGAAGCAGCGGAAGAAATCACGGTAGCAGCTATTGAAGAAAATGAGCAGGAAGAAGCAAAAGAAGAAGTTCCAGAAGAAGGAAAAGCAGAAGTGACGGAGGAAATCAAAAAGGAAGAGGTAAAAGTTTCGGAAGAAGAAAAAACGAATGAACCTTCGCTTGAAACAGAAGCGGAAGCAGTTTCTAAAGAAAACATGGATGAAAAATTAATCGAAACAGCAGAGAAGGTAAACGAAACAGAGGTACCTGTGGAAAATAAGTCAGATAGTGAGAATGATTCTACAATTCAGAAAGAGCTTAAAGAGGAAACAAAAGATAATATAGAGGTGCAAAAGGAGAAAGAAATGAGCGAGGAAAAAGATGTAATTTCAATCAATACTGTAGCAGAAGAAACAACACAAAAGATAGAAGAAACAAAGCCGGAAATGAATTTTAATGTGGATGAAGCAGATACAGAGACCACATATATTACGAAGGGTACCAAAATTAAGGGTGATTTAGAAACAGATGGTTCCATTGATATTATTGGCGTTGTTGAAGGAAATGTAACCTGTCAGGGAAAGATTGTCGTTGGTGGACAGGTGACTGGTAATATTACAGCAGGCGAACTGTATGCGAATAATGCTAAAATCCAGGGCGATGTGAAGTCTTATGGCAGTGTTAAGGTTGGTGTTGGTTCCATGATTATTGGTGGCATTGAAGGTGAATCTGCCGTTATTGCTGGTGCTGTAAATGGTGATATTGATGTAAAAGGACCTGTTATTGTTGACTCGACTGCTGTTATTATGGGTAATATTAAGTCACGTTCTGTTCAGATTAACAATGGTGCAGTAATAGAAGGTTTCTGCTCACAAAGTTATTCAGATATTGATGTAAAGAGTTTTTTTGCATAGTGTCAGGGCAAAAATCCTTGTAAATGAATATCATAAGGGTATAATAATTTAAATGATATACTGTATAGGAGAAAAAAATGGAAACAAATCGTATTTTATTAAAATTAAGTGGTGAAGCATTAGCTGGTGAAAAGCATCAGGGATTTGATGAAAAGACTGTTTTGGATGTTGCGAGACAGGTAAAAAGTGTGGTAGACACTGGAAAACAGGTTGCAATTGTCATTGGTGGTGGTAATTTTTGGCGAGGAAGAACATCAGAGAACATGGATCGGGTAAAAGCGGATCAGATTGGAATGTTAGCTACTGTAATGAATTGTATATATGCAGCGGATATGTTTCGGACTGTGGGACTGAAAACCAGAATTATGACACCATTTATTTGTGCAAATGTAACAGAATTATTTAATAAAGATACTGCAGTGAAGGCATTGGAGAATTCAGAAGTAGTATTTTTTGCCGGTGGAATTGGTCATCCGTATTTTTCGACAGATATGGCAACGGTTTTAATGGCGATAGAGATTTCGGCAGACGTGATTTTATCTGGTAAAGCAATTGATGGAGTTTATGACAGTGATCCAAAAACCAATCCGAATGCTAAAAAATACGATACTATGGAGATGAAAGATATTGTTGATCAGAAACTTGGTGTAATTGATTTAGCTTCAGCAGTACTTGCAATGGAGAATCATATGCCAATGATGTTGTTTGGTCTTAATGAAGAAGATAGTATTATAAAAGCAATGACCGGAAAATTTAATGGCACTTTGATTCATGCGTAATATGGTCATGTTTTGTATAAAAAAGATAAGTTATTATTTAGGAGGACGAATATATGTTAAAGCAGTTTGAAGAAAAAATGCAAAAATCATTAGAAAGTTTAGAGGGAGAATATGCAAACATCCGTGCCGGACGTGCAAATCCCAATATTTTAAATAAGATTAAAGTAGAATATTATGGTGTACCAACACCGTTACAGCAGGTGGGAAATGTCAGTGTTCCAGAGGCTAGAACAATTGTAATTACACCATGGGAAACTTCTTTATTAAAAGAAATTGAAAAGGCAATTATTTGTTCTGATTTAGGGCTTACACCAAATAACGATGGTAAATCCGTTATTCTTAATTTCCCAGAACTGACAGAAGAGCGTCGTAAGGAGCTTGCAAAGGACATTAAGAAAAAGGGTGAGAATGCAAAGGTAGCTGTTCGTAATGTACGCCGTGATGCCAATGATTATTTAAAGAAGCAGTTAAAGGCAAATGAGATTTCTGAGGATGAAGAAAAAGATTACGAGGATAAAGTACAAAAACTGACTGACAAGTATGTTGAAAAGATTGATTCTGCAATTGACAACAAATCAAAGGAGATTTTGACAGTTTAGTTTATGTAGTTGGAGGATAGGTTTGGAAGAGATTTTAAAGAAGATAAAAGAAGAAAATCTAAAGGTTCCAAAGCATGTTGCTATTATAATGGATGGTAATGGGCGGTGGGCAAAAAAACGAAATATGCCGCGAAAATATGGTCATGTACAGGGTTCAAAAACGGTGGAACAGATTATAGAAGATGGCTATAATATGGGAATTGAATATATAACCGTATATGCCTTTTCAACAGAAAACTGGAAACGTTCCGAAGACGAAGTCGGTGCATTAATGAAATTGTTACAGAATTATTTAATTGACTGTATTGAACGCTCTACAAAGAATAATATGTGTGTCCGTGTAATTGGCGATAAGACAGGGCTTGCTGATTCTATTGTTAAGAAGATTAATGAATTAGAAGAGATTACAAAGAATGCCACTGGTTTAAAATTTACAATCGCGATTAATTATGGTGGACGGGATGAGATAAGGAGAGCAGTAACAAAAATTGCCCATGAAGTGGCAGAAAAACGGTTATTGCCAGACGATATTACAGAAGATTTAGTGAATGATTATTTAGATACAGCCGGTCTTCCGGATCCCGATTTATTAATTCGTACCAGTGGTGAGATGCGGTTATCTAATTATTTACCATGGCAGCTTGCATATACAGAATTTTATTTTACCGATGTATTGTGGCCTGATTTTACCAAAGAAGATTTGCTTTCGGCAATTCGATATTATAATGGAAGGGAACGCCGTTTTGGTGGAGTGTAGCTGTATATGAAAGAAAGAGTGATAGGTGGTTTTTTTGTTTTTTTATTGACGCTTATTATGTTACTTCCAGGAGGAATGATTTCAGCAATTGTCTTGGGTGTGATATCCATAAGAGGAATGTATGAGTTTTGCAGAGTATATAAGCTGGAGAAGTCAGTATTGGCATATATTTCATACATTGCAACGTCAATATTTTATATCATGCTGTACTATAATCAAACACAGTTTTTGTTTCCTTTTGTTTTGTTATTCCTTATGATTTTGCTTTCGGTTTATGTATTTACATTTCCAAAGTTTAAGGACAAGGATATTGCGGCAGTTTTTTTTGGATTTATGTATGTAACTGTTTTATTATCCTATGTGTTCAGGGTACGTTCCTTAACAATGGGAATCTTTTTGGCATTCTTCATTTTAATTTCTAGCTGGGGAAATGATGTATTTGCTTATTTTGTAGGTAGTGCTATTGGAAAGCATAAATTTTCTCCTAAAGTAAGTCCGAAAAAAAGTGTAGAAGGCTTTTTCGGTGGAATTGCCGGAGCTGCTCTTGTTGGATACCTATATGCGTTGATTATATCAAGATTTGTTTCCGGTAGTGAATTGAATGCTTTGTATTGTGCTGTAATTGCTGCTTTAGGTGCAATTCCTTCTGTAATTGGAGATTTGGCAGCTTCAGCCATTAAAAGGAATAATGAGATTAAAGATTATGGAAAATTGATACCTGGTCATGGTGGAATATTAGACCGTTTTGACAGTGTTATATTTACAGCACCAATTATTTATTACTTAGTTGTGTTGTTTCAATTAATTTAATGTGCATGTGAATATGCCAGCTAATGCTGGCATATCTTTTTTAGGAGGATACTATGAAAAATGTAGCTATTTTAGGCTCTACCGGTTCGATTGGTACACAGACATTAGATGTTATCAGACATAATAATGATTTGAATCTTGTTGCTATTTCTGCCGGTAGTAATATTACGATGTTAGAGGAACAGATTCGTGAGTTTCATCCAAGACTCGTTGCTGTATGGAGTGAGAGTAATGCAGAACAATTAAGAGGAAGGATTGCAGATGTAACACCGGCTTGTAAGATTGTATCCGGTATGGATGGATTGTTAGAAGTTGCTGCTATTGCTGAATCAGATATATTGATTACAGCTGTTGTTGGTATGATTGGAATCAAACCAACGATTGCAGCAATCAATGCAGGTAAAGATATTGGCTTGGCAAATAAAGAAACATTAGTAACTGCCGGTCATATTATTATGCCACTTGCAAAGGAAAAGAATGTGTCAATTTTGCCAGTAGATAGTGAACACTCTGCTATTTTTCAATGTTTAAACGGGGAACGCGGTAATAAAATACATAAGATTTTATTAACTGCTTCCGGTGGACCATTTCGAGGCATGAACCGTAAGGATTTAGAACTTGTTACACTGGATATGGCATTGAAACATCCTAACTGGTCGATGGGGAAAAAAATAACCATTGATTCTTCTACAATGGTCAATAAAGGATTAGAGGTAATTGAGGCAAAATGGTTATTTGATGTAGAACCAGAGCAGATTGAAGTCGTTATACAACCACAAAGCATCATTCATTCTATGGTAGAATTTGAAGATGGTGCAGTAATGGCACAGCTCGGAACACCGGATATGCGATTACCGATTCAGTATGCTTTGTATTATCCGAATCGTATCTTTTTAGATGGCAGGCGCCTTGATTTTTCAACATTGTCAGAGATTACTTTTCAAAAACCGGATTTAGATGTTTTTTCAGGGCTTCAGTATGCATATGATGCAATAAAAATTGGTGGATCCATGCCGACAGTATTAAATGCTGCAAATGAATATGCAGTTGCAAAGTTTTTGAATAAGAAAATACATTTTTTGGAAATCTATAAAATGATTCATTTTTGCATGGAGCAGCATAGCGTGATAGACAATCCAACTGTTGAGCAAATTTTAGAGACAGAGAAATGGGTATATGAAACAATTGAGAGTAGGTGGAATTCATGAGTACGATTATTAATGTGATTATTGCATTATTGGTATTTAGTGCAATTATTTTTTTTCATGAGCTGGGACATTTTTTACTGGCAAAGAAAAACGGTATTTATGTAAATGAGTTTGCAATTGGTATGGGACCGGCGTTTTTCTCTTTTCAAAAGAAAGAAACAAAGTATTCCATAAGGGCAATTCCGATGGGTGGTTTTTGTGCCATGTTAGGAGAGGATGAAGCTGTGGAAGATGAGCATTCTTTTAGTGCAAAGTCTGTCTGGGCAAGATTATCCGTTGTTGTGGCAGGACCGGTGTTTAATTTTATTCTTGCATTTTTACTTGCATTAATTTTAATTGGTGTATGCGGATATGATGCACCAAAGGTGGGTGTTTTTTCTGAAAATAGTCCGGCAAAGGAAGCTGGAGTGGAAGAGGGAGATATTATTACCGAATTTAACGGACATAGAATCTATAATTTTAGAGAAATATTAGTGTATATGCAGTTTGAACAATCCGGTGACGAGATTACCCTTCGTGTAGATCGTAACGGCAATGAGTTAGAGTATTCTTTTACTCCTGAAAAAACAGAGAATGGATACAAGATGGGCATTGCCAGTGCAGGATATGAAAAAGGGAATGCTTTGGACGTTGTAAAATATAGTGCGTTGGAATTGAGATATCAGGTAAAGACAGTATTTCTAAGCCTTAAATATCTGTTTACAGGCAAAGTTGGAATTAAGAATATGTCAGGACCTGTGGGAATTGTATCCATGATGAGTGATACCATTAATCAGGCAAAGGAAAGTGCCGGTGGAGATGCAGGTATTGCTGTTATTAATATTGTAATTAACATGATTAATTTTGCTGTTTTATTAAGTGCAAATTTAGGTGTCATGAATTTACTGCCATTTCCTGCGTTAGATGGAGGAAAAACATTGCTTTTATTGGTGGAAGGTATCTTTCGGAAAAAACTTCCAATTGAAAAAGAAGCTGCTATTAATATGGTTGGTTTTATGTTGTTAATAGGTTTGATGGTAATTGTTATGTTTCAGGATGTAATAAAAATTATTCATTAGTATAGCGAATAATTAATATTCGCTATGCTTGCAGCATAGATAGAAGAAGGAGAGGGAATATGAGAGAACATACAAAGGTTATAAAGATTGGTGACAAAGTCATTGGTGGTGGGAACCCCATCCTGATTCAATCAATGACCAATACAAAGACGGAAGATACGGAAGCGACAATTGCCCAGATTCTAAAGTTAGAGCAGGCAGGATGTGACATCATTCGTTCTACAGCAAACAATGAGGCTGCTGCAAAGGCATTTTCGGAGATAAAAAAATATATTCATATTCCAATTGTGGCAGATATTCATTTTGATTACCGTTTGGCAATTATGGCAATTGAAAATGGTGCGGATAAGATACGTATTAATCCTGGCAATATTGGTGGAATGGATAAGATTAAGGCAGTCGTAGAAGCAGCAAAGGCATATCATGTACCGATTCGTGTTGGTGTGAACAGTGGTTCTTTGGAAAAAGAATTAGTAGAGAAATATCATGGTGTTACAGCAGAAGGTATCGTAGAAAGTGCGCTTGATAAAGTACGGATTTTGGAAGAGCTTGATTTTAATGATATTGTAGTTAGTATTAAATCTTCCGATGTATTAATGTGCGTAAAAGCTCATGAATTAATTGAAAAACAGTCAGATTATCCATTACATGTAGGAATTACAGAGGCTGGTACTATCATGCGGGGAAATATTAAGTCTGCAGTTGGTTTGGGAATTATTTTAAATCAGGGAATTGGTGATACGATTCGGGTTTCCCTTACCGGAGATCCGGTCAATGAAATTGTATCTGCAAAAATGATATTAAAGACATTAGGACTTCGTAAAGGTGGAATTGAAGTGGTTTCCTGCCCAACGTGTGGCAGAACATCCATTGATTTAATCGGTCTTGCTAATCAGGTGGAGAATCTTGTTACAGATTATGAACATCTGGATATTAAAGTTGCTGTGATGGGCTGTGTGGTAAATGGTCCTGGCGAAGCAAAAGAAGCGGATTTAGGTATTGCAGGTGGCAATGGTGAAGGACTGCTTATTAAGCACGGAGAGATTGTGAAGAAGATTCCGGAGGATGAATTACTTGGAGCGTTAAAAGAAGAGTTGGACAATTGGAAATAATACGGAGTGATTTTAGTGAACGAACAAAAGACATTTTTTGAGGTTTTCCCCGATTTTTCCTGTGTAGGGGAATTAAGAGAAATGTTTGAACAGGTTATTATAACAGATGCAACCATGGTCAAATCTGAAAAAACCTTAAAATTTAAAATGATAAGCAAAATATTAATTCCAAAGAAAGATATATATACCATGGAGGATGCTTTGAGTGAGCATATCTTTCAGGGGAATATGCGTGTTAAATTTCTGGAGAAATATGACTTATCAAACCAATATAATATTGACAGTCTTACAGATGCTTATAAAGAAAGCATATTATTTGAATTGCAGGCAGAAAGCTCTGTATTGTATCGTCTTGTTAAAAATGCAGAATGGTATATGAATGGCCATATTATGACATTAACATTGGATGATACCTTCCTGGCAAAGACCCGTTCTGCAGATATTAAACATTATTTAGAATCCGTTTATTTAGAACGCTTTGGATTTGAAATACAGGTTGGTTTCGATTTTACCGAGGAACAGAAGGATGCTATCCGAAAAGCAAATGACCATAAGCTGCATCTTGAGATTAAACAAATTATGAATCAGGTACAGGAGGAAACGCCTAAAATCGATGGCACATCCGGGAAAAATGATACCGGTGAAAAACAACCAGACAAGGTATCTGAAAATGGTAATTCTAAGAATGTAACGAAGGATGCACCAAAATCCCAGGATAAAATTTCTGAGAATAAAACGAAAGAATCATCTTGGAAAAAAACACCGTATTCCCGCAACCGTACGGTGGCTGACCCGGAGGTTATCTTTGGAAGAAATGTAGAAGGAACAGAGGTGGCAATCAATGAAATTGCGGAAGGATTAGGAGAAATCGTTGTTCACGGACAGATATTTGATATGGAGGAAAGGGAGCTTCGGAACGAAAAACTTTTAATTTCTTTTGCAATTACGGATTTTACAGATTCTGTTTCCGGAAAGATTTTTGTGACAAAGGAAGACTGGAGTCTTTTAAAAGATGATTTTAAGAAAGGAGCCTTTTATAAAGTAAAGGGCGTACCGGCATATGATACGTATGTGCGAGAGATTACATTAAATTCTATTACCGGTATTAAACCGATTCCGGATTTTACAACAAAGCGTGTGGATAATTCTTTGGAAAAGCGCGTGGAATTACATATGCATACGGTGTATAGTGATAATGATAGCGTGGTGGATGTGGGAGCAGTTATTAAGCGGGCGAAAGACTGGGGACATCCAGCCATTGCTATTACCGATCATGGTGTTTTACAGGCATTTCCTGTTGCAAATCATTGTATTAAAAAGGATGATCCATTTAAAATTATCTATGGTGTTGAAGGATATTTTGTAGATGATTTGAAAGATTTTGTTCAGAATTCCAATGGACAATCTTTAGATGACAGTTATGTGGTATTTGATATTGAGACAACCGGTTTAAGTCCAAAATCCTGTAAAATTATAGAAATTGGTGCGGTAAAAATTGAAAATGGAGAAAAAGTGGATGAGTTTTCAAAGTTTATTAATCCGGAAGTGCCGATTCCATATAATATTACGAAACTGACATCGATTACAGATGAGATGGTAATGGATTCTCCCAATATTGAAACCATATTGCCGGAATTTTTAGATTTTGTTGGTGATAGTGTATTAGTAGCACACAATGCTAGTTTTGATACCAGTTTTATACGTAAATTTGCAAAGGATATGGGGCGTTCGCTTCCAAATTCTATTGTGGATACCATGACTTTAGGACACGTGCTATGTCCGGAACTTGGTAAATTTACGCTTGACCGTATTTGTAAACATTTAGGTATCAAGCTTGAAAATCATCATCGTGCAGTAGATGATGCGGCGGCTACTGCAGAAATATTTAAAAAATTCCTTGTAATGTTAAAGGAAAAGGATATTCATAATCTGGATGAACTAAAGACCTTTGGTCGGACTTCACCAGACAGTATTCGAAAATCAAAGCGTTATCATGGTATTATTCTGGCAAAAAATGAGATTGGGCGTGTTAACTTAAATCGTTTAGTTTCTGCTTCCCACGTAGAGTATTTCAATACACGGCCGATTATGCCTAAAAGCCTGATTAATGAATATAGGGAAGGGTTAATACTCGGTTCTGCCTGTGAGGCAGGGGAGTTATTCCGTGCAGTATTAGATGGAGCGGAAGAAGATGAGATTGACCGGATTGTGAAATTTTATGATTATTTAGAAATCCAACCTATTGGAAATAATGCATTTATGAAAGAAGATGAGAAATATGCAAATGTCAATACGGATGAGGATTTACAGAATTTAAACCGGGAGATTGTAAAGCTTGGTGAGATCTATAATAAGCCGGTGGTGGCCACCTGTGATGTGCACTTTTTAGACCCGGAAGATAGTCTTTACCGTGCAGTATTGATGGCATCAAAAGGATTTAAAGATGCGGATAACCAGGCGCCTCTTTATTTCCGTACAACAGAGGAAATGCTTGCTGAATTTGAATATTTAGGAAGTGACAAGGCTCATGAAATCGTGATAGATAATACGATTAAGATTTCCAATATGATAGAGAAGATTTATCCGGTAAGTCCGGATAAATGTCCACCGGTCATTGAGAATTCAGACGAGACGCTGCGTCAGATTTGTTACGATAAAGCTCACGAAATTTATGGTCCGGATTTGCCGGAACAGGTAACAAGCAGATTGGAGAAGGAATTAACTTCTATTATCGGTAATGGTTATGCGGTTATGTACATCATTGCCCAAAAGCTGGTATGGGATTCCAATGATCACGGTTATCTGGTTGGTTCCCGTGGCTCCGTTGGTTCCTCCTTTGTGGCAACAATGGCGGGTATTACAGAAGTAAATCCACTATCGGCACATTATATCTGTCCAAACTGTCATTATGTAGATTTTGATTCAGAACTGGTGAAGAGTTATTCAGGTAGCTCCGGTTGTGATATGCCGGATATGGAATGCCCGAAGTGCGGTACGATGCTCAAAAAAGAAGGACATGATATTCCTTTTGAAACATTTTTGGGATTCTATGGCGATAAAGAGCCGGATATTGATTTGAATTTCTCCGGTGAGTATCAGGCAAATGCTCATGCATATACGGAGAAGCTTTTTGGAAAAGGGCATGCGTTTCGTGCAGGAACGATCGGTACGATTGCAGAGAAGACCGCAGAACAGCTTGTATATAAATACTACCAGGAACGTGAGATTACAAAACGACGTCCGGAGCTTACCCGAATTGCACAGGGATGTGTTGGTGTAAAACGAACAACCGGTCAGCATCCGGGTGGAATGGTTGTAGTTCCAAGTGACCGTGAGATTTATGAATTTACTGCTATCCAGAAACCGGCAAATGATATGAAAACCAATATCATTACAACACATTTCGAGTATCATTCCATTGATGCAAACCTGTTAAAGCTGGATAT
>JAQXLK010000320.1 GCA_029012085.1 Clostridiales bacterium | reverse complement strand
GAGGCTTTCGAAATTTTGAACATTTCAGGAATCGCTTCCTCTATGCCACACGGTCAGCTCCGGTTCTAAATGGAATGTCTGATCATAATCCTGTCACATATTTTGAAGAAGATGAATTTTAAGGAGGATCCTATGGAAAACTACTGCGCTTTTAGCAAAGATCATAAATGCATACTCTGGCTTGATTATGAAATCACAAGACAAGAATTAGAAGAATGCCACACGTTGTGCCACGGAAACTGGATAGAGATTGAACGCAAATACAAATATATCCAAGAGCTGCGGCATCTCCTGGATGAGCACGGAATCCCTTATCCGGAAGAATACGAAATAGACTAAATAATATTTAAGGGTCTGGAGTTATGCCAGACCCTGTCTCATACCCTCAAGTTAGCCCCTCATGAAAGACCCTCAATTCAACCCCTCACGAAGAACCCTCAACAACTATGCTATTTTTTGTACCAAACCCTCACGAAAGACCCTCAACAAGTTTGGCAAACCCTCAAGAACTTTGATTATCCAAATACCTCCCATGTTTGATATACTAATTATATCACATAGAAGATACTTTTCCTTTAGTTTATCAACAAATCCAAGCTTTTCACAGTCTCGTTAGGTGCTTTTATTGGTATATATTTTCCTAATCACAACCATCATCCGGCAGAGTTACTACAATCTGCCGATCAATTTCACTGTCATGATAACTGCTATAGTTAGTAGGAGCATCAAAAATGGGAACGGACACATATCCATCAAATATGCTAAAACGTTCTTTCGCAAATGCCACAATGATATCATTATTCATATATTATCTCCTATCCAAAACGTATAAATTACTTTTAAAGTATAGACTATATTATATATAAATGCAAGAAAATTATTCTTGAAACTTCATCCTAAATTTTTTACTGAAGTGAAAAGTTTATTTCCACTTTGAGAGATGCGGTCAAAAAGTTGGTCTACATAACATGTGATAAAACATGGGTCACACACAAGAACAAATATTCATAGCACTTTTATTATTGAAAGCGACAAATTCCAAGCGATAGGAAATAGTGTATAATAAAACATCATCCTATCAATGAAGAACCTGTAAAATTAGTAGCGAAAAAAATTGGATACCCCCGTCTCTAATATATAATTGGATTATACAATATCGCGAGAAGGAATATTTTATATCGTAAGCGCTTAATTTAGGGGGTGTAGCCCTAAAAATGTATTCCGAATCTCATGCTAGAAATCCGAAATGCAAGCGTTTTACCCTATTTTATACTACAAAGCTCCTTCACACTTTCATTCCACGGAGCTAGTTTTTCGAGTTTTTCATCTGACATATCCTTGTTAGGTCTTTGTTCAAACAGGAAATTCAGATATTTGTATAGATCCAGACCATAGGCTTTTGTCATATCAACAATTGTGAGATACAGCGTGTTAGCCCGAGCACCTTCCGGTGATTAGAGAATAGCCAGTTTTTATGTCCTACTGTCACAGGACGAATGCTGTTCTCGCTCAAGTTGTTACTAAAGCTACAACGGCCATCCTCTAAGTAGGTCATCAGGAAGTCTTCCCGATTCCTGATATAGGTGATTGCCTTTTTAAGTTTTCCGTTACTGCCGGGATCTGCTTGATTTAACCACGCCAAAAAGCCTTCAATAACCGGTTTTTCGTCTTTGAGGCGGCGGGTGTGTATATTTGCTTATAGCTAAGACCTTTTTCCCTATAGGAACGCTCATAAGTGAACGGTTTTTCACAATAGAGAAAACCCTGGACTGCAGGATTAGTATAATCCTTATCCATTCCCTTTGGTATGGATTCCAAAAGATACCTGCGGATATGTGCCCAGCAACAGCAGCGGTTTGTTTCCTGTACTTTATTGTATCCCTAATATCCGTCAGCCATCAAATAGAATCCGGGGGTGATTCCGTTTAAGAACCGTTTGGCATTTTCTCCTGCTCTCGTAGGAGTGTAATTATAGAGGACGATAGGATTAAGTCCATCCTCTCCGGTACGGATTACCCGGAAATAAGATTTCGCCTGAGCTCGCCTCTCATCTTCCTTTAGGACTTGTGCCAGTGTTTCCTCCATCATTAAAAATCTTCGATAAAGAAGTTTCTGATGGAAGAAATCGTACATCGGCTGTAAATGTCAGATTTTTGAGTTAACACAAAACTTGAAACGCTCTCACTTTCTGTAAGAATAAATGCCACTTTTCAATTGATGTTTTCAATGTGGATATAAACTTTCACTTCAGCATCCGAAAATTTCATCACTAAACTTTTTATTGGCATATTCACTTTCTGCTCCTGAAAGGAAATTTTCTATTTCTTCCATAAGGTCAATCTCTGTTTTTTTTGAAATATTTCTATATGTCTTAAGAATATCATTTCTGCACTCTTCCACATCTTTCGATTCGACTACTTTTTCAATATAGAGTTTAGCACATCCCCTCAAATAGCCACATATCAGGTCAAAAACCTTTTCATCCCTTAAAAAATCACTATTGCTCCCCTTAAAGCTACGGCTACTCGAATCATAAATAGCATTATAACAATTTATTTTAGAAGACAATGCACATTTCTTTTTAAGAAACATACTTACTGCTTCCAAAATTTTTCTTTCATCCACAGTAAGTGTTTTTGCAGTCTTCAAACGTCTAATTGGATTATTAATCCAATTAGAATAATTCGAAAAATATAATCTTGTATTAGGATTACCACTAAATATTCCAGATATTGTCTCTACAACTATAGCAATTCTTACATCTATAAATGTTATTGTATTATCTTCTCTTATTTCGCCTTCATGTTCTCCTAATTCCGTTTTCAAAAAAGATCTAATATAATCTTCTAAGGATAACTCTAAAGTAAGTATTGCCATAATGTCTGCAAAAGTTTCTGATGTCAACACATGAAATAGATTAAGAATTTTTGCAAAAACCACTTTCCCAATTTCATTACAAAAAAGCTTCATATCTTCAGTAGCCCTATTGCAGACTATTCTTATATCCTCTTCTGAGGCTTTTATTGAATTCTTTTTACGCGAATCAGAAATAAAATATTTAATATTACAACTAAAATTTGTCAATATCTGTTCTATATAATAAACTAGAAATTTCCTATAAGATTCCATTATAATCTCAATTGATTGTTTTGAATGAAATATATACTCCTTTTTATCCTCATTTTCTCTTCTTATTTTCTCTTCCGTTTTTATTAACTGGTCTTCAATCTGTGTAAGCAGATCTGGATTTTTCTTATAAGCACTCATAACTTCAGTATGAGATATACATAGAAGTTCTCTGTAAAATAGTGCCTGCAATTCCAATTCCAGTATCCGGGCAATCAATCTAAGCCATACCGTATGCCTTTCTTTCCTATTTCTAATGCCACTCCCAACAAAATGGGATACCTCATGCGCTAAAACAATCGTTATCCATCGTGGTGAATAAATATGTCTTTCCGGCAACGTTATTAGCATTAGACGTTTTTCCTCTTGGCTATTCTCAAACAATTGTCTTACCGCTGTTCCTTTATACATTCCTGGAGCCAAAATGAATGAATATTCATGCGGCGAACTTTGTCCCTCAAGCACAAATTTTTTATAAAAATCCCTGATTTTCATTGCCCACAATGCATAAAATGCTCTTATTTTGGCTGGCGCATAATGCACTATCACATTAAAATCCCTAATTTGAAAAAACTGTATATCTGTTCTTAATGTACCATGCAAAGTCATGCTTATTTTGTGAATAAATTCATAAATCATTTTAACATTTCCAATATCAGGGTCATGTATTTTTGATTCAAGAATTTGTACAAGAGACTCCAATGGTAAATATAATGAATAAAAGTCATATTTTTTAGTAGGTGCTTCTTCCAATACTTTTAAAGACTGAAGTAATTGAAAAATTGCTTGACATATTGATATTACTCTATCCTCTTTTTTTAAGGATTTTTTTTTCACAACCTCCAAAATCCCTTCCATTTGCTCGGACAAATTGTCACACATATGGCATGTAAATTCTCTCCGCATCATTTCAATTGCATTTTTTATTTCGCTATCCTCAATTTCCTCTTTTTTTCCTGTGCAAGTATTCAATACCAAACTGGATGAAAAAAGATAATAAGGAAACACTTGTTCCGTATAACACAAAATCCCCCCCGGTGCATATTCCCTAAGTATTTTTCTAAGAGGTACGTTTCTAGCTATAAGACGAAAATCATTATCCCCAAGTATATCATATAAAACCTTATTTTTATCTTCTTCTATTTTTTTACTTGGATCATCATCCCCATATAATCTTTGAATAAGAATATCACAAAATTGACGATATTTCCTATCTAAAGCAATTGAGGAGCCAGTTTCAAAACTGTTAACTATCCCTTTCAAACATATAGATGGAATTATTTCATCTGAAAGGTACCTGTATTTATCCTCATTTAGATTTTTAAGAACTTCATTATTGACAGAAAAAATTGTATAACTATATACGACGTTTACACCTGCATCATGCAGTGCTTTAATTGCCCCTACTGCATTTTCATACTTTTTGCTCTTGATACATACCACAAAATCGTTTTTATCTATTGTACCATATGTATATGCTTTTCCTATTCCTCTTAATTTCTCATCAATCACATTGCTAAAAGCTCTACACTGACTTTCTATTGTATGGGCATCAGTCAAATAGTCCCTAATCTGTAAAAAGACTACAAAGGTCAGTGGATAGTCTTCATCTGTAGATTTGTTCCAAAATATTTCATCACTTATATTGTTCCATGTGTCCCTGCTAAAGCCAAATATATTTTGATAGGAATAGTAGCCTTCATTTTCAGCAGTCAATCTACTAGTATGCTGCCACAATGGCTTCAAATCATCCTCTTCATAATTAATATTAATACGTTTTGTAAATAATCCATCAAAAAAACCTACTGTAGAATACTGTACTGAAATATTGCTATCCCATCTAATCGGAATATGATAATTGATAAAAGTAATAGCCCTGCAAACATTATCCTTCATTCATTAAACCTCATTTCTTTTCTTATCGTATTGCCAATAAAACTTATTCCATGATTTTTTTCAAAGTCTTTCTGCAAATTTTCATAAGCTTTTAATGTGTTATCATCTTTATATCTTAACTGCTTTTCTGTATCATGAATAATTTCAAACAATCTTAAGTATTTATCCCCACATTCAATTGACAGTTCTCCTTGAAACCACATTACGTTTAAAATTGAATTCAATAATCCATTATATTTTTTTTGATGTGATTTCCACTCTTCAATCATAACCAAAAGAATATTTATTTGGATTACCTGTTCTGCTTCAATAAACCTAATCTTATTTATGTCTCCTCCTTCACTTCTATTTGTATAATCTAAAAACCATTTTAAAAAGTCATATATTTGTGCTTCATCCCAATATCTAAAAGCTACCTTCATTAAAGAACAAAATACAACCTCATTCCATTTTTTATTATTCCTATCATAGAGTTGACATATATAACTTTTTATACATCTTAATGCACTATCGTTTAATTCGGGTTGTTTACCTTTGCAAAATATAATATCAAAAAAGAAATAACTGCTAATATAACATTTTTCATCTCGGAATTCAGAAACCCTCTGTACAAAATGTTCATATAATTGTTCTGCCTTTTCCCAGCCGTCCGACTTTTCTATTCCAAGTCTTATCTCTTCCAACCATACTTGATACTCTGAATAGTTACTAATATTCTTATTATTCTTGTTCTCAAAGACCTTAATAAGTTTCGTCACTGTAAAATCAATATTTTTATTCCATTTATAGCTTCTAATTATAAGCATATATTCGACAATCAAAAAAATCATACTGTATGCCAAAACCAAGTGTCCTAGCACATAAAATTCCAAGTTAACGCATATGAGCATAACAAATGGAAAAACATAAATCAATACACGAAACCAATTATACATTTTATGAGCCGCGGACACTCCCAACTCCCATCTAGGTATACCAAATATTTTAATTTCAAATCTATTTGACAAATTTATGCCCATTGATAATAATAGTGAAAGAGTTGTAAATGAAATCCCCATGCTACCAGATATAATCTCGCCAGCCTTATGATAGCTGCAGCCGATAGGTATAAGAATTTCCTTCAGAGCATTAATTACCCTTTGTAAAAAAGAGCAATCTATTCTTCCGGAATATGTCAAATCAATTCCTAATCCTAATACCAAAAATAAGATTCCTAACCCACTACTCACAAACGCTATAATAGCTTTTATTATATTCATGCATTTTTCTCCTAAGAAGTCTTAATAACGCTATATGCTCCTTCATGCAAACGACATAATAGAAATGCCATGGTCTGCTGCAACTTTCACAGACTAAAACTTGCATTTTTCTCAATATCAATAATTAAGGCAAAAAATTTATAATACTGTCCTATCAAAGTATATTTGTAAACATGCTCCAACATATTTTCATACCGGATTTCATCTTCAACAATTCTTTTATACTCATCGACTCTTAATTTATCTTTCTGGATATTTACCAACCAATTTGGGAAGTCGTTTTCAATAGCTTTTTCATAATTGTTTTTATGCAAAAATCTGAAAGCCGAAAATTGATATTAAAGCTTTTCCCTTCTTCATGCAAAACAGATTCAACAAATTATATCATTTTATTCCATATTTTTGTAGGAACTATAGTTCTATTGTTGCCTATTTGGCTACCATGGAACTGTTATAGGTGTACATCCACAAGCTTTCATTCTGCCCGGAAGTTCTACTTCGCGTGTTTATTGCACAATTAGAATCCCAAAAGTTACATGAGGATTTTCCCTACTATTGCAGATGCGTTTGGTATTTCTCTTAGACCACAGCAAATACTGTAGTTTTAGAGGAATATCATACTATCCATTGCAGGCATACAACTGAATAAAGGATCTGACATCTGTAGTAATCGAAGTTTTTGAAGGGCACTCTTTTTGAGGGTCTAGTTTGAGGGGCAAACTTGAGGGTCGTTCGTGAGGGGCTAGCTTGAGGGTTTGGTTTGAGGGTCTGAACTTTCAATAATAAAGAAACAGGACTAAACGGTTCATTATGAGCTGTTTAATCCTGTTTCATTTTTATCCTTCTTCTATTAACAAGAAACATGTTTCATATGAAGAGCGTTATAAGCTTCGTCTCCAAAAGTAACAGCCTATTGGGGAGGTCTTTGGGTCGTGGCTTGAAGCACAGAACCCAGTCAAGAATTCCAGACCGGACAAAGCTGTGACCTATATCAGCAATCGCCGTGAATTTCTGGATACCTACTTAGAAGACGGACGATGCAGCTTACACAATAATCTATCTGAAAATGCAATCCGGCCATTCACAGTCGGCAGAAAGAACTGGCTGTTCAGTGCTTCTCCGCAAGGAGCTGAATCAAGCGCCATCTCCTACAGTATCATGGAGATGGCAAAAGCCAATAATCTAAACATTTATAAATACTTAACATACATCCTTGAACAGCGTCCGGATAATAACTGGTCCGATGAACGGCTAGAAATGATTGCTCCCTGGAATGAGTCTGTGATAGATGTATGCAAAAATAATTAAAGTAAAATGCTCGCATCTAGCAAGCCATTGCATGGATGCGAGATATTTAGGAAGAACGCCCGATTGTTGGGTGCTTACATTATATGAAATTCTTTGTTAAGAACTATAATTTGTTGGAGTTCTCACCTTTGCTGTATATTCTGTGATAAATTTGAGCTATCCGAGGTGTCCAAAATTTGCATAGCATCTCATAATCTTCCTTGTTTCGCCCTTTATCACTAATCAGTGCTGTTGTTTCAGAACCATCATGTATTCTATGATACATCAGTATTTTTCTGCTAAATTCGAAGCTCCCGTCTCTGCCTGCGGCTTTCTCCCATGCCTCCCAGTCCAGATTTGATTTGAAATGGTTCTCAAAAACCGGATATGGCATATTCTCTTTCACAAGGGTTACCGATGGACAGCAAATCGGATTACCAAATGCCAAAATTCCCCTCTTAATACGTTTGCATCCTCGTAGCTTACTAAAATAAATTGGAACAAGTAGAATTCTTTTTATACGCAAAAGCAGGTTTGACTGTATCTTATTTCCTTCTCGTATCTCCCCATAGTTTGAAAAAAACATAAGTGGATTTCTTGCTTTTTCCAATTGTTCCAACATTGTCTTTACATAATCAGGTTCGTAAACATCATCCTGATGTGCCAATGTTACGTATTTGCTGTCAGCCTGCTCATATGCAAAATTCCAGTCATCTGCTATGCATTCCCCTTGCGCATTCAGACATACCTCCAAATGATAACGTCTGCTTAATTCATCAATATAATCATTGGGTGTAGACGTAGCTATAAGAATCCTGCTCTTAGTTGACTGGTTTAAAAGAGATTGAATACATTCTTCAAGATATTGACTTTCCCTATAAGCACATATTACAAATGTATGTAGTTCCATATTTCTTTTCTATATCCCTTTACTTGCTCTTTCAAAATCATATATAATCCACAATAAAAAATACCCATACCATAAACCATATAGCGTTGAAGCCCAATAAAAACAACATTGGTTACCCCCACCATAATAATGAGAAATGCTATAATTACAGCCATAAATTCCGAAACTTCTGCTCTCTTTTTTCTAACTTTAACGCATCCTACAATCCCGATTAAATAGAGCATCAGTGTAATGAAATGACACAATAAGTATATCCTTCTTATTTGGAAGAAAACACTACTGATAAATCCCGGTATTGCTAACCTGAACGTATGATACAAATACCTTCCAAAATGATGAAGAAGCACTTTCATTCCTAGTTCACTAATCACTGCATTCGGATCTATATGTACCTCTGGATGTTCTTCCAAATATGAATGAAGTATCTGTGGCACCATTGCCGCAATCCTCTCACAAATCAAATCCTCCCACATATACAGACCTTCCTTAGCATATACATACCGATATTCTTGCTCATCTATTGCCTTATACACCCTTTGAAATATCTCTTTTTTTTCAGGCATATCAAAAAGCAACACATCATCTTCATCGGCTTCGTAAAGTCCTCTGATAAGTATTACTGATGTAAACTGCGACAGCTTTACTTCCGGCACTATAACCTCAGAAGGAACTTCCCCGCTTGCCTGCTCTTCCATTGTCTGTTCTTCTATGGTTCGTTCCTCGATATTTATTTCTCCTATATTAGTTTGTTCTATGTTGACCGTCTCTGCGACCTCATTTCCATAATTTTGAATCATGGGCACGGCCATCACTAAATATAACCCGCAAATCTTATAGACAATTATTACCAGAAGCAGCGCTGCTACTGCACTTCCAATTAAAGCCATGAACAGCTTCATAATTTGGGGGAATAATTTTATTCTCATACAATTTTTGAAACAAACATACCAAAAAGCTACCACATCAACAATAATCAGGAGCAAGAGCTGGCTTCTTGTTAATGCAATTATCATAGACATTGCAATAAGTGGAAGTAGCCATTTGCTTTTTTTCACATATACATATTGTGCTAATGCTATGAAATAGATGTAAAAGAGGGAATAGGAAATTCCCTCCGTTAAAATCTGGTGGGTTATTCCGGTTTCTGGAAGGTAAATGGAAAATGGCAGCATACACGCAAAATACATTAATAAAACTTCCCAAAACTTTAATTGAAAACGGTTACGAAGGTATAGCACAAAAGCTAAAGTACAAAATACTGCCAATAAAGATTGTATAACTACAACAGCGTTCAGATAATGCTCGACCCCAAATATACATTTCATAAGAAATATAAACATTGGATATATTGGCATAACGCCTGTTCCTCCACTAGGCTCTGTATAAGTTGCGGAATCCCTTTGAAGATTAATCCATTCTTGTCCCATTAACAAATAAAAAGACAATCCTATCAGAACTAAAACAACTATTTTTTTCTTGAAGCCATTCTTCATAACACATTCCTCAATTGAACTTTTGTCATTTATTTATGTTCCTCATCTCTAAAATGGCAAATGCCTGTTGATTTTCCCCACAAAGCCTGTTGTCTTCCTATTGGGGGTTTGCTTCTTATTAAACAGTACCTTTAAATCCTCCTGTGATTCTACATACTGCCACCAGAGCTTTCCTCTGTTAACCCCTCGGTTGCACCATGGCTTCTGACCTGTATAGTGTAATATTACAGGATATTTCCATGCATTGTTACAGCTTTCCTCACTATAAATATTCTGCCTCGCATAAGCTTTAAAGTCCTTTTTTTCTAAATGTGCCTGAATATTAAACCTAATATCTAAAAATTTGATTTTGTCTTTACAAGTAATATTTAAGATATCCTGATCCTGATAGTGGTAACCTTTACATGACATTTGAAGCCATTGTTCATCCGGATTCCACATTCTAATTTTCTCCAAATTCATCAACAGAATTCCGGCATTAATATATTTACCCTCAAGTCCCTTCAATTCACTGCCATATGCTTGCGTTTCAAGGTTTTTCCATGTATCCTTAAAGTTATTCGCCCCCTTTACGCCTGCTAAAAGACAATCTGAAATATCTGTTTCCCACATTTCTTTTAAAGAATCTTGAAACAGGACGTCTACATCAGCATAAATTATCTTTTTATTGTGAGGCAACACACGATGTAATAAAAGGCGCAAATAAGTACTTACCGTAATTCCCCTTACTTCAAAAGCACCGCTAAACTGTTCAGGCGCTCTGTAAAATTTAACAGTGCTTTCTTCATCTCTTTTCTTAACAAGCGTATTTATTTCCTTTTCATAATTCAGTGCCATTTCTGAACATATACAGGAAATATCATAATGTATATTTATATCCTTTTTAAAATCTAAAAGACTTGCAATGGCTACAAATGCAGGATATACCATTTTTTCATCAAAGCAAAATGCAATCTCTATTCTTGTATTCATAATTTTAATCCCAATAATATTAACTTATTTTTCTTTCCTTTAATATCACGCAATTTCAAATTTTGAATGCTGTGCCATTCAATACTGTCTTGTCTTAAATAAGGATGTTCCTTTTTAATTTGAAAAATACTCTTTTTTTTCATCAATTCTTTCACAGCCATAATTGTCTGACTTACCACATAATAGTCGATGGATTTATGTAAGACTTCTTCCAGCATAAACCATTTCTGATAATATTGAAACAACAAATGATTTTCGTCAAGTCTCCTATCATCTGTGATTCTGCACATAGATTTTTCCCTACTTCTATAGTTGTAAAAGCAACTATGCAGATTATAGAAGCGCTGTGCATTCAAAAAGCACGAATATGTTAAAAGCCCATCTTCTCCACTCCTTATCCTTGAATCGATTTGATAAATATACTTTTCAATCAATGTACGCCTGAAAATCTTATTCCACATATTAGGCGCAATACCAAAGCAATGCTTCTTTTTATTCCAAATCATTGTTGGATAAATTTTCTCCTGTAGATGCTCTTTGCTATATAGTCCTTCCTCATTCGGTATCTCAGCAACAACACTCATTTCATTTCTCACTGCCCTGAAACCACATTGAACAATATCTGCGTCTTCAGCAACAGCCTTATTCATCATAGCTTCAAACATTCCGTCATCGATCCAGTCATCACTGTCAATAAAAATAACATAATTACCATCCGATACCTTAAACCCATTTTGTCTTGCGATTGTATGTCCCTGATTCGGCTGATGCATTACTCTAATGCGATTATCTGCTGCAGCATATCGGTCACAAATGCTCCCACTTTGATCCGTGGAACCATCATCTACCAAAATAACCTCAAATGATGAATAATTCTGTTTCAATACGCTCTCTACACATTGTTCCAAATATTCTTCTACATTATAAACCGGTATAATTACGCTAAGCTTGTTATCCAATGTTTCCTATCCTCACTATATATTGGATTACCTATATTCCAAATATATCCTGCTTTTGTTTTCTGATTACATGCCCGTCTGCCACTTCATAGATAAAGTCTGCATTTCTTATCGTTGTCAGCCTGTGTGCAATGATAATCATTGTTTTTATTCCATGTAGTCCGTCAATTGATTCCATAACTGCTGTCTCTGTTTCAGTATCAAGTGCAGAGGTTGCTTCATCCAGCACCAATATTTCCGGATTGTGATAAAGTGCCCTTGCAATTCCAATACGTTGCCTCTGTCCCCCGGACAATCGGACACCTCTGTCTCCCACATAGGTATTGATTCCCTCCGGGAGCGTATTGACAAATTCATCCAACTGCGCCTGCTTTATTGCTCGGTTTACCGACTCATCATCAATTTCATTTTCAAAAATTCCAAAGGCAATATTGGCTCGAATCGAGTCATCTGCCAGATAAATCGTCTGTGGAATATACCCAATCTGCTTATGCCACTTATTCGGATTCAGATGGATATCCATCTGATCTGCATATATCTTTCCTTCTACCGGAAGCAAAAGTCCTAATATGATGTCCACCATAGTTGTTTTTCCTGCTCCGGATGGACCGATAAAAGCAACTGTCTTTCCCTTTGGTATCTTGAAATCTACATCATGAACAATATCCTCCACTCCATCCGGATACCGAAAAGTTACATGGTCAACATGAATTTCATCTAAGAGTTCAAATTTCCCCTCTTCTTCCAACGAACCTTCCTCCTGCTCCATTTCAACTTCCTTCAAATCATGATATACAAGTTCAATACTCGGCATAAAGGAAAGCATCTGTGTCAGATATCCATTGATTCTTCCCACTGATGGCAGCAAGCGAAAAGCAGCTGTTGCGAATACTGTAAGCTGTGGAATGAAATAAATCATATCTGCCTCACCAAATAAAATCTTAATGATAATTGCCAGAACAAGCCCCGTCATACATACAGCTTCCACAATATATTTAGGAATCATACTAATCAATCTTAATGTCTGCAGTGCCTTCGCATATTTCCCATAATATTCATTGTAAGAGGTTAAAAAATAATCTTCTCTTGACAAAATTTTGAGTTCTTTAATACCTCCCAAAGACTGATTGATCCACTGATAAATCTTTGCCTTATAGGTCTGACAATCCTTTCCCAACCCCTTAGATAACTGCTTTGTTCCAATTGTAAATCCCACTACACAAATAATCAGCAAACCAACAATTACTATAGTAATCGTCGGGCTTACCGTCAAAAGATAGATTCCCATCAGTGAACAGACACCTAACTCCGCAATTAGTTCCATTGCCTGCATCATAAACCCGGAAAAATTTGCCACATCCTCCTGCAATGCTCTTTGTAGCTCTGCCACATTTTTACGCAGATGAAAAGTATAGGGCTGTCTCATATAAGAGTTCAAAAGCCTTGTTGCCAACGTTTTTTGAATATGAAACGAAAATCTATAAGTTACATTTTTTTGCCAAATCAAATACAGATTTTTAATAATATAAATAGCAATGATTATCACGCATAAAAAAACCTCAAACCCCTTTACAGTAGTAAAACCTCCCTTTGCATAAAACCATCCTAAAATCGGGTTATCAGTTGCATAATTCGGATACATAATAATATTGACAAAAGGAAGAAATATAGATACTCCGAGTAATTCCAGTATACTTCCAATAACTGTCATTACTAGCAAAAGAAATACTGTTCTTTTATCTTGTTTAGTCAATATATAAGTGAATTTTTCTTTCATTTTCTCCTCGCTCTCACAGTACACATTTATTTTTTGATTATACAGAAAACCTGCTGCAGGTATTCTGCATATCCGGCTTGTCTGTTTTCTTCAATGCCGATAATTTTATGTTTCTTTAAAGGTTTCTTGGTCTGTACCTTCTCCAGATACCACTCATACTCCAAATCAAGATTCCCAATATCAATTACCCGATATCCTTTCCTGAACAAGTCATATGCCAAAGGCTTAGCAGTCGCCCCGACAGACAATAGAAATAAATTCTCTTTTCCGAAACGGCAACACGCCTCCATGATTTGTCCATATACTTCATAAGCATTTTCAGATGGACACAAAATTCTTCTAATTTCTGCCGTACCTTCAAAAAGATTATTTTCAACGCCATTATGCGTCTGTTCTCCTTCCACAATTACAACTTTTTTATTTTTCCATATACGCTTAATCTTTTCAAACCACTCCGCACATTTACTGTGATCTTGCATGAAATAATAGCACCTTGATACAAATGCATTATAATAAATTCGCTCTGGGCTGCAATATTTCCGATAATCTTTCTGAAACTTAAGAAAATGCTTTTTCCAGAAATTCTGGCTGTCTTTATGCATATATTCCATCCCACTAAATCCATCTACAATCGCTATTAATAACTTATCCTCATTACTGGTAAGCACTTGGCGCAGACGCTTTGCCAGTTCTTCATCTCCCTGCTGCGTTACGCTTGCGATTCCGGAAATTAATGTAATTTCTCCATCTCCAAATCTGACCAGACTATTATCTGTGTCAATTAAGGCGTTAATAGTTTCGTCTATTGAATGAACGTGTATTTGATTTTTAAAAAATCCATGCTTATATAGTGCATAGACGAATGATGCAAACATTTCCTTAACTTTTTCTTTCAATCGTAAGCTCCTTTTCATCTATTCATTTCTTTTAATAATTCTGAAAGGATTTCCAACTACAGTACAGTGATCCGGCACATCTTTATTTACAATTGCACCGGCACCAATCCGAACATCATTTCCTATCGTAATACATCCAAATACAACTGCATTCGTACTAATTGCCACATTATCTCCAATGATTGGATAAGCTCGCCCATTTACAGTTTTGTTCCCTTTTCCTATTGTAACACCATGTCCCACTGACAGATTTCTCCCTGCCCTCTCAGGGTGAATAACTGCATAATTATGAGATATACTAAACCCTTCTCCTATTTCTCCCTCAATCTCAATTGTCTCTAACGGTTTGATAAACAATCGACTGATATTTCTTAGAAAAATTGACTTTTGAGTTCGATAATAAAATATATTTCTAAAAGATTTCGCGTAAAGCAAAGTATAATTCAGTGCCGCAAGTGATACTTTTCTATATGGAGTTCCCCCAAGATACTTTTCAAGGTCTTTCTGAATAACAGATTTATTCTCTGCAATCAGATATAATAAGTCTGCCGGAAGCAAAAAAATGAAAAGTATCCATAGTAATATTTTTTCTTTCATAATTTGTGCACCTTTTATATTATTCCATATCATTAAGCATCTGCTGAATACCCTTATAATAATTTTTAAAGGTATAATTTTCCAGAACAGACTGGTATGCATTCATACCCATCTGCACGATATTCTTTCTGTCAGATACCATTTCTTTGATTTTTCTTTTTAAATCTTCCATATTGCAGTCCGTAAAAAGATACCCTGTTTTTCCTTCTTCCACATAGCAGGAGGTTCCATTTGTATCACTGCAGATGACCGGAATAGAAAAGCTCATTGCTTCCAGCTGTGAAACCGATGCCATCTCCCTTGTGCTTGGAATCACAAATATATCTGTTTCCAAATAATAATGATTGGTTAAGTCACGTGGAATATTGGTAAGCAATGTCACAAAACTTTCATAATGATTTTCATCTACAAAGTTCTTCACCTCTTCAAAGAACTGTTTTTGATGGCGGTTGGTTGCTTCACCTATAATCGTTAGATGAATTTCTTCTCCTGTTTCCTGCATAACCTTTGCCACTGCTTCCATCAACATTTTATGATTCTTTCTAGGTTCAAATTTACCGATACAGAGTATTTGAATTTTCCTATCTTTGAAATAATTCTTATTTTCCGGTGAACATTGCGGTTCTACAATCAGCGGAATGTAATATGAGTGTTCTGCCACTATCTTATCGGAAGACTTCCTTCCCATCACAGGAGTCATTCGATATTCAGGTGTAAGTCTTTGTACAATTCTATGTGCCCAATCCTTCTTCGGGGCATCGTCCCACAGTGGATTTTGATTATATAAAATACATTTACTTCTTTTTCCCAGAAGATACGCTGCAATTGTATACAGGGTTCTGTCCCGCATAATAATTACATCCGGTTTCCAACTCTGTATTACTTTTCTCAACCTTAGGATTGGTGGGAATCCATGTTTAATTTTAAATGTAAGTGCAGATAAATCATTTCTATGAATCACATCTACATAAACTTTATCAATCAATTTATAAACAGGAGAAAAGCCCAGAACCAGTGGATGAATACATGAGTAATCTTCTATAACAGCTGCGTAATAGCTGATAAACAGCACCTCATCTCCTCTTTCAATCCACCCCTTGACCACAGCGCTTTGGTTAGTGTGAAAGCGGGGTGCTATATACATTACCTTCATAGTAAATCCTTCCTCTGTTATCACTCATTATTGTCCGTTTTGCTTATCCTTGTTTCTAAAATATATCATTATGATAAATAATCCGACAATTCCTACAAAACACAAGAACAATCCTGCTTTTATCCCCGGTGTTTGATAAATCATTTTCATCTCATGCTCACCGGGAGATACAATCACTCCATTATAAATTCCATTTACGCAATGCACTTCTGTTTCTACACCATCCACATATGCTTTCCATCCTCTGCTATAAGGGACTGAAATACATAACAGCTTCGTCCTGTCAAGAGAGAGTGTCCCTCTGATTTCATTTGTGCCAACCATAATATTTTCAAGTGTATCCTCTGCCAAAGCAGCCGTCTGTGCTTCAATCTGGTCCATAGGCTGTGCAACAACAGAGAACTCTTTCATGTAATATGTTCCGGGTTCTGTAAATTGCAGGGTTATTTCCATATTCTCTGCCTTATCAGTATAACCCACATTGATTATATAGTCATCTTTCCCATGATTATATGGATGACCGGGAGAGTATAAAATCTGTGCTTTGGATGCCCCCTGTCTGGTATAAACAATTGATCCGACTTCCTGAGCCCCATTCTCTATCCCCTCAAAAATGATATCCTCCCATACCAGATAGATTTCGCTATTTTCCGGACTATCGCTCCTTACCTTGACAACTGCATCTCGGTTTGATACTACAATTCTATCCTCCAATACTTCGATTCCAGTTTCTGCTTCCAGATTAAAATCGAGCTTTTGTTCCGTATAAGTGGGAGTAATTTCGTTCAACCGATTAATTTTTTCGGAATCTTCTTTTTGACTAAGTACCCCACATTGAAGTAATGCCTGCTGTTTCTTAACTGAAGGAAGTACTTCATATTCTTCACTACTCATATATGCATCATAAGTAAATCCAATTGGAAGTGCGTTTTCATTTTCATAAACCGTATATTCATCTGTTACTACAGACTTTTTATCATAACCATAGGGTACAAAAATGGCTGAAGTATCATCAGCAATGCAATATTTTACACCGGCCAGACGCTCCAAAATGGTTCTTTCGTCCAAACCTTTATAGCGCTGCTCCAGTTCCACATTAACATTCAATGCGTCAAAATATCTGGCAACTCCACCATCTGCCAGACTAAAATAAAAATTAGTGCTATTTAGGTCATGATTCATTGCTGTATTATACATAGGCTCCAAACCACCTATAGAATCATATCTTACTACTGCACTGTCCGGCATTTCTTCAATTGCCCTGCTGGGAAGATTATCATGAACCAGCTTCCATGCCTGACCTCTATCTACGAACCCCACAACATAATTACTTCCAAACCATGCATAGCGTAGGATGCCGTTTGCCAGAACTCCTAAGAATACACATCCCACGACCAAGTACTTCCATATAGCTTTTTTTTTCTCCAAATAGTCTCCTGACAACAATGCCAAAACACCAATCAGCAAAATTATCATCATAATAGTAAGCTGGGTGGTACGATATTCTGTTCTTGATAAACATATTGCAACATATGCAACATCCAGTATTATCAACAGTAGCTTTTCTCTTTTACCTAAAGTAAATAACTCCGGCCATATTTTTACAAAGATATAGGCTACCAACATGGAGAATGCCCATACCCAACGGTTCACTACGTAAGACCCAGCATTCATCAGGGAACCTACAACTGGCAGCATTAAGAAAAGAGTACACATAATAAATGCCGTCTTATAGGGGAACCATTTTTTATCTTTTTTCAAAAATAATACCAACACCGCTGTAAAGCAAATAGGTGCAAATCCTAAATGAGACCACGATTCCATAGATTCAGTAGTCGTGAATCGTACCAACAGCTTCCAGTAATATTCAAAAGAATATAATACCGGAATATAATGCTGATTTGCAAATCGTTCTGAGCCTAGAAGCTGCATAATAATAGGGATTAACAATCCTGCTGCCATTGCTACGCCCAACACAAAATAACTTATGCATTTTATTAGCCAGCCTCCAATTTGAGTGAGTTTCAGACCTTTTTTCCCAAACAGCATAAAGTATCTATAAACCGCATAAATAAAAACCCAAATTACTAACGTATAAAAAAAATAAAAATTAGCAATACCTGCAAGCGCAGTCATGGAAATGAAAAGATATGGTTTTTTCCCTAAAAATATTTCGTCCACACCCATAAGCAACAAAGGGAAATAGACCATTGGGATTATAAAAAATACATCTCTGACTCCTGCAAACAATGCGAATCCACAAAACGCATATAAAATACTTCCACATAATACCGGCAGTTTTTCATTCTTTTGGTATAACCCAAATGCGGAAAACGTTAATCCTGCCAAATAAATTCTAAGTATCGCAAGAAATCCATATAAAAATTCAGTTCTATCAGCCGGGAAAAAGACAGCCAAAAGATTTAAGGGATCACCCAAAGTCGTCCAATTAAAGCTTATAATAATGTCAGAACCATAACCGATATTCATATCCCACATGGGAATTACAAAACGGTGTTCACAAACAAGAGTCTGTACAATCTCACGCAGCCACCTCCCATAATAAACAAGGGAGTTGAAATACACATGCCCATCTCCGTACTGTGAATAAACAAATGACTTACCATTTCTCCAAAAAACAGAGTAAATGATTCCCGCCAGTAAAGCAAAGGTAACCGAATATACTAAATAATATTTTCCATTCGTTCTCTTTCTTTTCTGCATATCCTGTCCTCTATGATACGTTTCTTCTTAAATACAACCCTATAACCACAAAAACGCCTCCGATTATTCCCCCTATCAGAAGGCTCATTACACTTCCCCTTATATTCTCCATCAGTACAATATCGCCTGTGAAATACTCAATTTCATCCCCTTGTTCAAAGTCATCCATATAATAAAATCCGGCATAATCAGAATCATGCTCCCCGAACAAAATAATTTCCTCTGAAATTCCTTCGCAATTGGAACGTCTTACTACATATCCTTCAGGCTTAGGGACTATTCCCTGATAAATAATTAC
This sequence comes from Clostridiales bacterium, assembly GCA_029012085.1. Lineage (GTDB taxonomy): Bacteria > Bacillota > Clostridia > Lachnospirales > Lachnospiraceae > CAG-590. Next base: position 18,572 of record JAQXLK010000320.1, on the reverse strand, counting down.
TGCAACAACTGCTCCGATAATTGCTCCTACAATGATTGGTATTTTGTGGGCATCTATGTGCCTTTTTCCATCATACCACTTCTGTAACTGCCTATCCACCAAAAAACAATATTCTTTGTTCATTTTTGGAGATAAACTTACCGTCTTGCCCTGCTTCTGCTCCATGGCTTCAAACAACAGACTTCCCATAAGCAGAAAACTTATATTTTTAAAAGAAGTATTAAACAAAAAAGGTTCTGTTAATCCCGCCACAAACAGCACACTTACACATAACACTTCTACATTGCATTCTTTCTTTAAAAGTTTCAGAATCATAATAACACAGGCAATACTTATCAAAACAAAAGGAAGTACCCCATAAATAATTAACGCATATACATACGAATTATCCATTGTCAAATGTGTCGTTGTGATTTCTGACAGCCTTCTTCCAAACCAGCTTAAATATTCAGGTCTCAAATAATATCTTGCCAATGTAAGACGTGTATTTAATAATTTATCCAGTATTTCAAATGCCTTCCCCTCTAAAAATATTGGTGCTGCAAGTGAAATGAACAGGCATACCGGAAATACAGAAGCCAATAGTCCTCTTTCAAGAATATTTAGTCTCTTCCCGCCTTTTGTGCGCAACTGGAGATAAACTCTCCCGGCTATCAGCATAAATACAATCATCACACCGGTATAACTGACAGAATACAAAAATACCAGTAAATTACCAATCGTCAATCCAATATAATGCTTCCAGCTAATTCTATTCCCTGCTATTATCAAAATAAGCACAGCAAAAAGCAAATAAGTAATATGAAGGACATTGGGATGTGCATATCCCATACTCCACCTGAAAATATGCTCCATTCCCAACTTGTTTGCTACCCGGTACATGGTATCAGACATATGCGTTAGAGAAACAAGCCACAAACCGACAAATGCAATACTCCAAACGATAAGTGCAACTTTACTGCATCGCTTAATGTCCACATTTTTCATTCCTACAATCATAAAACAGTATAAAAGCAATCCCTTGTCTCCTGACGTAAGATAACATACCCCTCCCATCAAGAGAATTCCTGCCATTATAATTGATTCCTGAACTGTATAAACTCCTATACACAGCTTACCCACAAGGCAAAGCACTGCTGCAATCAGAAACACTTTAAACAATGGTTGTCCATCATAAAGTCCAATTCCTTTTGCCCAAAATAAAAGTCCAAAAAACAGGAGATAGAGAATTTCCTCTGTTTTTATTGTTATGTTTCTTCCCATCATTCCTTAATTCTCGCTAATAAATTTATTTTCTTTCAAACTATACTTGCCGCCCTTTAAGAACTTGTGCTTGATTACCCACCATCCGGGCACCCAGATATACTTATGCATTGCAGGGGATGCGCTTCCGATCATCCAACAGTTTCGATCACACTTTCTGGTGCATTCACGCACCTGCTTTGCCTGATCAGAATTCCACAGTTCTTCCCACGACTGTTCTCTCAGATTGCCCATAACTGCTTTTTGCGCCATTCCATTACAGGGAATCACATCACAGAACGGGTCTATAAAGAACGCATTCTTAGACATATCGCAGGGAAGCAGCCTCTTGTTTCCATAAATGTAATTAATCAGGCCATGGTTAAAATATGCTCTGAACCATTTTTTTGGTGAATTGCTTTTAAGCAATTCATTGATGAGCTTTTCAAAATTCTGCGCCACCTTCAATTTATCATCAATTTTATTATCTGTCTTGCGGAAGTAAAATGAGTTATGGAGTGTTGCCGTGGCGAATTCCATTCCCATATCATTCGCAATATTATAAAGAGGTACTAAATCTTCACAATTCATATCCTGGACCGTCATGCCAAATCCAACATCCGGATGTCCCATTTCCACCAGAGTTTTTAACGTCGTGTAGCCCCTGTTGAATCCATCCGGAATCCCTCTGATCTTGTCATTTGTTTCCTGCAATCCCTCAATACTGATACGGATACCTACCTTGGGAAATTCCTTACATAGAGCAATAATTCTATCTGTAAAATATCCATTGGTAGAGATAACAATTCGATTACTCTTTTTATACAATTCTCTCACGATATCAGGAATATCCTGTCTGACAAAGGGCTCTCCTCCTGTAATATTGGTAAATGCCATTTCAGGAAGCTTTTTAATGTCCTCCAACGTAATCTCCTCGCTGGGTTTGCTTGGATCTTTAAAACAGTCACACATATTACAGCGCGCATTACATCTGTATGTCACAATGACCGTTCCGTACAATGTTCTTTTACTCATAATGTTTTCTTCCCTTTCCCACTGCTTTTCCTTTCAATTTTCATCTAAACCGGCATAAATTTTAAGCAACTTATTGCAGTAAGCCTCTACAGAATCAAAAGATAAATCTGAACAGTTCCTTGTGTATTCTTCACACAATTCCCTGTTCTCCCATAATTTCAAGACTTTTTCTTTCAGTTCTTCCTCTTTTCCTGCTGTAAAGAGTTCGCCTGTATACCCATTCCTTACCAATTCAGGCACACCGCCTACATCAGCAGCAATTACAGGAGTTCCATACCATTGGGATTCCATGACAGAAAACGGGCAATTCTCATTACATTCAGACGGAAATATCGTAAATCTTGCCTCTCCTATTATTCGTTTTAGTTCATTACCCTTGAGAAATCCTACATTTGTAATATTTTTATAGTGGGAAATGTCTTCTTCAAGCGGTCCTGTGCCTGCAAACAGGAACGGAATTTCTTTCAAGTCATTACAAACTTTCAGCAGTGTCCTCACACCCTTTTCTTCCGAAAAACGTCCAAAATACAATATATAATCCTTCTTTTTCGCCGCTTTATATTTTTCCCCATCTAAAAAATTATATAGGGTTTCCAGCTTTCCTGCAAGTAAAGGATTACTTCCAAGTTTTTCTTCCATAAATTTGCTGGGACAAATAATCTTGTCTACCATTTGATAGGTATGCAAAGAATGATAGAGCTTCGCTTCCAAAGTGCCCAATAGACTTCTAAGGGTTGAATTATGAATACACTTGTTCTTTGTACATTCTCCATATTTTCCTCCTGCACATCGGAAACACAATTCCCCTGTAGCAGGTATTGTAAGCAAATGATTAGGACAGACCCATTGGTAATCATGTGCAGTATATACAATAGATACCTTTTTCTTTACTGCTTTCTCCCACTTTCTAATCTCATAAATAATAGAAGGCGTAATCTGAAAATTAAAATTATTCAGATGCACCACATCAGGTTTGAAATCTTCGAGAACTACTCTGATTTTTTTTCTTGCCTCGCCGGAATAGATAATTCTAAAAGGGTATAGCAACTTCTGAATTCCCTTTCCATGAAAATCCATGTTAGAGGTATAGCTCTCTGCATGATTTCCCACAATCCTTCCTTCATGCTCCATTCCAAAATACTGTACCTCATGTCCCATCTTCTGCAATTGACTTCCAATTTTAAATATATAAGTTTCCGAACCACCATTGGGAAACAGGAACTTATTTACAATCAGTATTCTCATCTTTTCTATCCTTCTTTACACCATACAAAGCTTCTGTCTGCAGCACCACATCATCCCAATTATATTTGCCGCAAATAAAATCTGCACTTGTTTTCTTATATTCTTCTACCATTTTCGGATGGGAAATCAACATCTCCAATTTTTGTTTTAGATCTTCCACATTTCCTTTCTGAAATGCCACCGCCTTATCTTCCACGACCTCCAAATTCTCCTGAATATCACTGACCAGACAGCAGTTCCCATAGCTCATGGCTTCAAGTAAACTTAATGCCATTCCTTCAATATCACTTGGCAGCACAAACAGATATGCATTAGAATACAATTCTTCCAAAATGCGTCCCTGCACAAAATCTGTCATAATAATTCGCTCATCTTTTGCAGCCATTTCCTGGATATGCTTCATATATTCGAAGGAATGACTGCTTCCCCCTGCAATAACAAGCTTTTTATCTGTATCTATGCTTTGAAATGCCTCTATCAGATAATGTAAGCCTTTCTCAGGAACCAGTCTTGCAAGAAACAGTATATACCCATTGGAAATAAGTCCATATTTATCCCCAATTTCCTGTATCTCCTGAGGCATCGGCCTTGAAATTCCATTAGGAATATAGTTTGTTTGTCTCCCATAGGTATCCAAGAAATACTGTTGTACGTTTTTAGAAAGAACAATGACTTCATCTGCATATTTCGCCGCCATTTTTTCCCCAAATTTCAGCACTCTGGATGCAAAATTACCCCATTTTGCCCGCTGCCAATCCAATCCATGTATGGTAGCCACTACTCGAATCCCAAACAACTTAGGGATAAACAAAGTTGAACATGGTCCTTCTGCATGATAATGAATCACATCATATTTTCCAAACAATGCCCGTATGGTTGCCAGAACAGAATACACAATCGCATTTAACTTGCCATTCTTGAAAGTAGGCACAATAATAATCCGTATCCCTTTATAAAATCTTTTTCGGTTGCTTCCATACTCCTTACCCGAAACATGATAACCGGAACGATTGTACGCTTCCACCTGATACCCCTGATCAATCAATCTGGTAGACAATTCTTCTACCACTACCTCTACCCCACCCTCCCTTGAAGGGATTCTCTTGTGACCAATCATGGCGATTTTCATTTGATTCTCTTTTTTAATTTTGGCTTCTTTTCTTAGAAGCCTGCTCTCCCTGGCAACATTCCACAAAAAAGAAAGGTTGGTGCTGAAATATCTGGGAATTAATCGCACCGGATCCTGTAAAATACGGTATAACCACTCGAGGCACATTTCCTGCATCCATCCCGGTGCTCGTTTTACGGTTCCTGCTGTAAAATCAAATGCTGCCCCCACTCCAATCATAATCCCACTTACCTTATCCATATGGGCATTCATCCATATTTCCTGCTTGGGAGCCCCCAATGCCACCCATATGAAATCAGGTCTGGTTTCATTAATTTTTTGAATAATATGTGCATCTTCTTCTTCAGTGAGTGGTCTGAATGGAGGTGCATACATCCCTACCATGTTTAAGTAGGGGTATCTTTCTTTAAGTCTTGCTCTTAACTTTTCTAATGTCTCCTCTGTGCTGCCGTAGAAATAGTGGCGATAACCTTTTTCCCTGGATATTTCGAATATTTGTGGCATTAAATCTGGTCCCGGCACACGCTCAGCTTCAGGGAAACCTCTTTTCCTGCTGACAATCGACAAAGGCTTTCCATCAGGAAGTGCCATTGCCGCATTGTTCTGCACCCCTCGGTATGTCTCATTCTGATATGACATCACTGTGGTATGAACATTAGAAACGCAAATATACTTACCACGAAGCTTCTCCAGATTTTCCGTTAGATATCTAACTGTTTTTTGCATATTTGTTACATTGATATTTGTTTTTAAAATTTTGCAATATTCAAGTTCTAACGTTGCCATTAAATACCTGCTTCCTCCAAAAATTTATCTGCAATCTTACTCAGATGATACTGTTCTTTAATTCTTGCACCATGATAAGATAATTTTTTTGCCAGTTCGGGATCTCCTGCTATCCTCTTCATTGCATCACACAAGGCCTGTTGATCCCCAACCGGAGTCAAAATCCCACTTACGTTATCCTGAATATAAGTCTTAGCCCCTCCCACCGGGCAATCAGTTGAGATTACCGGTACTCCCATGGCCAACGCTTCTATCATGGAGTTGGAAATTCCTTCATAATCTGAGGACAAAACAAACATTGCATTATCCCAGATTGCATCCTTCACATTTGAGGAAAAACCTCTGAAAACTACCTTTTCTTCAATATTGAGTCTCTTAGCCTGACTACGAAGTTCTTCCTCCAGTTCTCCAATTCCAAACAAGTGAAGCTGGTATTCAGGATATTCCTTTACAAATTCCGCAAATGCATTTAACAGAAGCTTGTGGTTCTTCTGTGGTTGAAGTCTGGCGACGGAAACCACCCTTTTTTTTCTCTCTCCCTGAAAGGGTTCCGGCATTCCATCTGCCACAGGATTCGGTATTACAACTGCCTTTTCCCTTAGTCTTTCCGGAAAACATTTCCTTGTATCCTCTGTCTGAAGCACCAGCTTTTCCGCTTTCATATATGCCCAGTTACGAATTCTCCACTGTTTGAATTTAGTGGGATCATTTCGCTCCGACACCAACATCCTATGAGGAATGCCCGCCGCAGCCAAGACAGAAAAGACAGCTCCCATAACACTGAATGCAAAAATATAACATCCACGATTTTTCTGATAAAATTTCCGCATCCTGTTAATTCGTTTTAATCGTATAGAAAATTTTCCTCCTGATGCCTCTCCTGCCACATACAACTCTACCTTAGGATCCAAATGGTATGCTGTCTGATTTCCGGCAAACAATAAAATTGCTGTTTGGTATCCTTTTCTGACATATTCATTCGCAAGAAGTGCAACCACCCGCTCCGTTCCACCGCCTGACATGTCCGGCAATACAAAAACAATTTTTATCTTTTCTTTCATAGCTTTATCTCAGCATGCCTCCTACATCATCAAACTGTTTTGCACAATACATATTGCTTAGCTTTTCTCTATATGCAATACAATTCTCTACATAATAATTGTTTTCTGTGCAAATTTGCTCCAATGCTTCTGCTCCCCACTGATCCTCAACAATCCCTAGCGACGACCTTCGAATATATGCCGCATTAAATGGAACCGTTGTGGTAATGACCGGGGTTCCTGCTCCAATACTTTCCACTATAGATACCATACTATTATCCTTACTGGTATTAATCAGTAAGGCCTTTGCATTGGCAAGAATCGGCATCATATGTTCGTGATCTAATTTCCCCATAAAAATAATACTTTCGGTCATATCAAGCTGTTTTACCAATTCTTCCAATTGGTTTTTCAAAATTCCATCTCCGATTATCTTTAACTGATAATCCCCATTGCCTCTTTGGTAAAATTTGGAGAAGCTATAAAGAATTCCATCAATATGCTTTCTCTCAATCAGTTGAGATACAACCACAAAGTAATTTTCCTTCTTTCTGCTAAACTTTATTTTATCAAGGTCTACTCCATGATCAATGGTAACATCAAGTACCCGATTACTGTACTGTTCTATAAACTCCCTTGCCCTCTGTGAGCGCGGAATAATCGGTATGTCCTGCAAGAACAGTCTCGCTATTATATGATACCAAAATTTAGACGGAAGCTTTTTAAAAATATTGTTATGTGCTCCTAACTCATGCCAGATCAATAGTTTTTCCTTCGCATAAAAGGCTCCGCACAAGGTAAGCAGAGAAAATACCTCACTGGAAATAATGTATTCAAATTCCTCCCCGTGTTCCCTAAGATATTTCCCAAGTCCTTTTAGGCAAGGAAAACATCTTGGCTTACAAATTTGTGGAAACATGCAGGGAAGCCAAACAATTTGAAAAGGATATTGTTCCTCCACTACCGGTTTATATGCATCTGCTGCAACCAAAACCGGCTCATCACCATTTTCAATGAATCCACAGCATAATGTATAAATCATCGTGTCTTTAATTGATGATACCTTAGGAATCTCATCCGTTTCTGAAGTGTATAGAATGGGATTCATGATCAATACTTTCATTTTCTTTTCCTCCGCAAAGTGCATAGTTCCAATAAGCTCCTATCAGAAAAAAAACATAATTCCTTGCCAGATACACAGAAATTCCATGAGCTTCAATCACAGTGTACAATGCAAAGGATGCAATCATCATAACTGCCATATAGTGTTTGTTCTTATAACAATACCACATAATTATCAGCATTACTGCAATAAATATACATGCGGGTATGATTCCATACCAATAAAACAATCGAACCCATCCCATATCAAAATAATAATTGTTCTCAGGCTTGGAAAATAAGCTCCATGTCTGAATCGTCCCCTCATAATTTGTTGTTCCGGAAAGCACACGAATCCGCCCATTTAGTACGTTATTCACTCTGACCAACAACATTGTTACAAATGAACTATCCTGCCCCTCCGCATGTCTTTGAAGACGATAGGCATTTCCTGCAATTACTACAGAAATCACTATGGAAACTATTGTTACTCCAAAGCAAATCCAGATACTAATTTTTTGTATCCATTTATTTTTTTTAAGTGATATAACAAAAGCAATCATCACTGTAAACAATGTTACCAGAAAACTTGTCTTGGAATCGGTTAAAAGGAAAAAAAAGAAATTAATAATAACAATTAACCCATAATGATACCATTTCATTTTTTTTCCATATAAGTATAACCCTAAAACCGTAAGTGCCCATACCATGCACTGAAGTGCATTTGGATGCCCCATTCCTAATGTATATCTTGTTTCCACGCCTCCTCTGCCATACTCCTGCGTCAATGAAACGTCTCCATAAATTCCTGTCAGAGAAAGAAATATCAGCAGCCCGCAACCAACTAATGTCATATAAAACACTGTTTTTAAGCATACTTTCATATCAATGTCTTTACATGCCGCTATAAATATCACTAAACGAATCACTTCATTTCTTCCAGTAATAAAATAGGAAACTGCTCCCAATATACAGAACAAAAAAATCGTCAGGTATTCCCTTGGTGCATATCGGCTCATACAAACCTTCAACAGGAACAGAAGAAACGTGATTTGAAACAATCTTCCTTCAATAGGATTGGTATATGCACTTTTATCAATAATTACCATGGCAACCTCTATTACAATGCCAAGATAAAAACAGTAATATGCGATTTTTGAAATGTCACTTTTTAATTTTTCCATAAATTTACTGCAATTCTCCTTGTGGACTTACAAACTTCCATCCGCGCCAAAGCTCCTGCATTTCTTCTTTTACAAATTTCTGGCTGTTTTTGTGAATAGTTGGGCGGATCATCATTTTCTTATCGTTTGGATTTAGTCTTGCTCCCCAAAAACTGAAAGTTGAATTAGCACAAATATTGTGCTTACAGTGACTCATCAGCCAAATATCATAAAAACTCTCCTTTCCATGATTAATATCCACTACGGTATATTCTTCCCCCGGAAAATTTTTTCTCGCATATTCCACATCATCAGAAAATACATAGAAATGAGGAGTAACGCAGCATTCTTTTACTGCCCTGACTGCTCCCTGATAATAATTCTCTGTGCAGATATTGCCAAACAATGCGATATTTTCCGCATCCAGATAATCCCCACGTCTAACGTGAACACTGACAGATTCACATGCTTGCATTTCTTCTGCCAACTTCAAATTTTCTCTGTTGTCACTGACTGGAAACTGTAGCTTTTCCCGCAAATCATAGAGGATATCCGCATAATATTTTTCACAGGCAAAATAACCGCTGATATACATATCATCCAGTGTAAGAAGTTCAGGATGATACATTTGGGTTTCATGGAACCAGTGAATACTTCCCGGCAGGAATTTTCTTCTCAGCTTCCCTGCAAGTCCATCTGATCCTATCAGTTTTTCCTTTTCTTCTGTTGTGCATACCTCATAAACAAGCCTGTCAAAATATGCAAGCTCAAGTTCTCTTTCTGCCAGCACCTTTCCTCTCCTGTCTTTGGAGGTAAACCATGAAAGATCCAGTCTTACCTCTCTTCCAAGCCTTACAAACTTTCTGTATAATGCATACTGCTGAAGCTGATTTCCAAGCCCGCCGGCTACCTGAATAATAATCATCTCTTATCCTTCCTTCTCATCCGTCATTACAAATAATGACAATGCCGGTCCAAGGGACCATGGATAAGCCCCATAAACTTGTGGATACATACTAAATCCCTGGCACTCTGCCAGACACCCATAAATTTTTCCTTCCTTTACAGAATTCCACAGGGCCTCTCTTCCTCTCATCATTCGGGATTTATGAATACCAATTAGTACCTTTGTATCCAATGATCTGGCAATAGCATAAAGAATCATTGCCGTAGCAGAGGTATCCACGGGGCCTTCTTTTGCTCCCAACTGCCAGCTATATAAGCCGCCTTCCAACTGGTAAGCCTCTACTTTATCCACCATTCTCCTGTAAGCCTGTTTGATGACCTCATAGCTGGGTCTGGTTTCCTCCATATAGGCAAGGCTCTCTGACATACCAATCATCAGCCATCCCACTGCACGTCCCCAGCCAATAATCCCATATTTCACACCACTTTCATACTGATAACCATGATAGGGAAGCCCTGTCTTTTCATCCATTCCCATATTAATAAAATTCTGCATCTGCGTTACTGCCAGATTGATTGCATTCATATCCCTGTATGTACTGCCATATTTACATAGAAAAGGGCATATCATCCCTATTCCGTCAGCAAAAATATATCCGTTTTTTTGTTCTGGGCGATACGGAAGACTTCCAGATGCATCTGTCTCATGGTTGAAGAGGAATTTTACCATACGCTCTGCCGCATCCTTATACTTTTCTTCTCCGGTAATCTGATGCAGGTCAATTAATGCCATACCGCTATACGCATCATCCAAGTAATGCATTTTGCATCCATGGTCAATCCATCTATCATAATATTTCGTCAAACATCCCAAAATAATCCTTGCCTCTTCAGAATTCTTATTCTGCATATAATAGTCCGTAAGCGCCTTTGCAAGTAATCCATTGGGCCAGTTAATCTTATCAATGGGTGCCTGTTTTTGCCCTGCAATCAGTTTTATTGTTCTTTTCAGGTAATAACCCAAATTGCAGTTCGGATAATGAAGTAATTCATATTCAGCTTCCTTTACCATTTCCAACATGACTGTACCTCCATTTGTTACTTTCCTTTTCTATCATTGTTCTCCATACTTCTCATTCCACTCCGGTCTTGGCATTGCCACTACACTCTTTTTACCATAAAATTCCCTTGTAACCATATTGGTCCATGCATCCGGATTAGCAGTAACCGGCATATGCATCAGCGGTCCCTGAATATCATTGATGAATGGAAGTACCACATCCTCTGTATCTTCGTCCATCATTAACCTTGTCTGTAAATCCATCTGCTCTTTATAATCAGCCGCCTGACCGCTGGTAATATATTCCAGACAAATCCATGAGGTTGTAGCCTTGATATTGCCTTTGAAGAAAAACATAAGTAGCAGGCAGAACAATATTCCCGGCATTGTGATTGTCCTGTGCAGTTTCTCTTTGGGCAGTTTCAGAAGCTCCAGAAGCTTCTTTGCAATTATCAATAAAATACCGCCAAATGCCAGCAGAAAGACCAGATAGTTCATATTGTAAACTCCGCTGGAAAAATCCACTCCCGCATAAATGGTGGGTGCATGCATTGCACAGCAAAGGCAGATCAATGCAGAAATTCCAATTACCGGATGTTGAAATCCAAACCCTTCTTTCCCACCTTTTTCCTCAGTTCTTTTTCTCAACGCTTCCAACATAAATAAAAAAATGAAAAATAATCCCACATAGACTAACGGCTTTTCCCTTCCATAGTCAACTGCCGTTTGAAATCCCTCTGCAAAACAACTGCCAATTGTAGATATCACTTTCTGAACAGAAAATCCAAATTCTTCTCCGCCTCTGATTTTATTTCCGGGGGCCTTCATGCTGATTATCAGACCAATTGCCTCTGTTATAACCGGAGCCAACAGCCATAGGATATGTTTGTCCCTTTTCTCCAGATAATTGACAATTCCTGCATAGAAGACAATGATAAGAGCAAATAATGCCGCCTGATAGTTGGAGCCTCCCAAAAGAGTCATGACACATAGAATGCCAATAAGATACCGTCTTTTGTATTCATCCCCATATCGAAGAAGCCATACTGTCAAAAGTTGACACATGGTAAAGGGGAGCATATAGTGGGCTGCTCCATTAAACCAAAAAATAGATGATTTGGTGCTTGGAATAAATTCTATACTGATTACCATAAAAACAGTTGTGATTAGCCGATAACTCCAAATATCCAGCTGCAATCTCTTATACAAGATCTCCTTGAATAAAAGAAATGTGCTCCCAATCCACAAAAACAGCATCAAAAATACTACGATCACATAGGCATCTTTATGAAACACCTCCGGCTGCAGTGAAAAGATAGCGATACTGAACCAGGTTCCCTGCCATCCATAATAATATTGCCTAATCGTCCTTACGATAGCCTGAAACACCTGAATAAATGAATGGGAAGCCACCCATGCAGCTCGGGTATAAGTTCCATATCCATAATCATCCCCGGATGCGCGGTTCACAAAAGAAAGATATACGATTGGAAGCAGCAGAATGAGAAAGATGCCCGCCCCAACCAGCGCAATTTTCTTTTCAGACAAAAAGTCACATATTCTGTTATAAATCTTAATTATTTTTTTCTGCATTTTTTCTTTATAATCCCCCACAAATATCCAAATTCCTCCGTCCTTCCAAAAACCAGAAGGAACAACCCGTTAAACACCACACAAATAAGAACAAACATTACCGCAAAGGAACCAATGGTTATCGACTGCATTACCGCTGACTTTAGTGCGGTCAGAATCCCCAGAATCACCGCCAGCACTGCCAGGTATTTCAGAGAATCCACAAAATAGGCTTTTGCACTTCTTTCAAAGCAAACCCTGTAGATGATAAAGGGCTTGGTGATATTGGCGATCAGCCCTGAAACAATGGTTCCGATATAGATTCCCACAAGACCGATTTTCTGTACCAGCACAATGGAAATAATCAGATTGACCACCCCCTGAATCAGTGCCAGATACTTGTCCTGTTCAAAAACTCCTGCCGCTGTCTTAAAATTGGATAAGACAATTCTATCGCCTTTAAAATAATAGTCAATCAGGATACTTGCCACCACGCTGACTGTCAGTACCTTTCCCGGTCCCTGCCAGATAACAATGAAAGGTGTGAGCAGAAGGAAAAATCCCACTGCCGAAAAGCCATAAATCCAACAGGCAAAGAAACGATAGACCTTAAAGATCTGATACTGCTTCTCTCTTGACTCAGTGGCAATCAAGTTGCCAAAGCTGGACAACACAGAATTAAAAATGATATTTACAAAATTTGCAACAGAGGTCAAGATCATATTGTAGTTTCCCACATAGCCGACCTGTGTGACATTGATAAAAGCAGAAATGATCATGCTGTCCGTCTGGAGCCTTGCCACATCCCCTACCTTATGAAACACCAGTGCCTTGGTCTTATCAACGATTTCCCCTGTTTCCTCTTTGGAAAGCTTTTCTACATTCTTATCCAGAAGATATGGATACCGTTTATTCAGATAGTTACTGACAAATATTTTTTGTGCCAGTTCCACAAAAGCGGCTGTCAAAAGATACAGATAAAAATTCTCCGTTGCAATAATTACCACAATCTGGAGCGTCACTGTAATCATTTTAGTTATGGTAATGATATTCGTCTGAATGTAATTATTCTGCTCTGCATTTACCAGACTGTATTTATATGCCACAAAGTAGGAACTGACAGTATTGAACAGAAAAATAAAATAATACAGCGTCAGATCTCTGACCCCTACTCCTTCCGGCTGCTTAACCAGATACGGCAGAAAGGGTGAAATTGCAAGACCAATGACCGCGATAATCAGCCCGATTATCCGGTATGCCTTTTTGTAAAGCAGCATATAGGACTTGATCTTTTCGTAATCCTTTCTCGCCACCGGTCCATAAAGACTGTAGTTAAGGGCGGTCCCCACCCCCAACTCTGCCATGGACAATACCGATAGAAGTCCTGTATAAAGATCATTAATTCCATTTAAAGTATCCCCCAGATGGGCGATGAAAATGGTACGGAGAACAAACCCAAGCAGCTGGGTTACCATATTCCCCACATATCCGAAGGCTATATTTCTTGCTGCCGATTGAACTCTTCCCATAGTCTGTCAACTTCTTTCCCTGTCAAAAGTGCCTGTTTTTTGTATTCAGGTATCTTCTCTTCAAGCTGCTGCCTGATTTTCTCCTCCTGCTCTGATAACCACTTGAATCCGTTGGCAAGATCATCCGGTTTGTCCAGACTTTGAACCGGTATTACATAATTCTCACAGGTTCCGAATAAATCTCGGGCAATCCCCCTTGCCTTCACAGAATACCCGACTACCAGCGTAGGAACCCCGGAAGAATAAGCTGCTATCGTCGCATGAGTCCTTGCTCCCACAAACATTCTGCACCGGCTGATATATCCCTTCAGTTCTTCGCAAGAAGCATCTTCTATCAACACGACCCTTCCTGTCATCCTAAATTCTTCATAAAGTTCACCAAGAGGTTTTCTGTCATCATTATTATTCCACACCACATGAGGAATCAATGCAATCTGCATTCCGGTCTGTTCTATGATGAACCTGATTAAATTCCGGTAATTCTCCATAGTAATGCCTTGGTGTTTTTCCTGTCCTTGTATCAGGGGGCTTACATTGATGCCAACCGTGTTCCCTTTTGCAAATCCATCCGGCAGTGGAAGTTCCTTCTTTTCCAGTGTAAAAGCAGGGTCCGGGTAACATAAAAGCCGGGGCGTCTTCTCGGGTTTTCCCCCTTCCTCTACTTCAAATGCATTTTTTAGCGCCTCATAGGTAATGGACTCCCGTGCAATAATAGTATGATATTCTGCCAGGTCTTCTATGATTCTCTGCTTCTTCAACAGTTCCGGCTCAATGGAGCACCCCAGCAGAAGGGTTTTGGTTCCCTTCCTGTTAAATGCTGCATTGGCGAGCTTTAAATCATTCAACATATTTTCATAGCAATAGTTGTCACCACCAATGGAGATTGCAAGCGGAACCGCCTTCCCGCGAAACACTTTATGATAACGGTATCTGATAAAGCTCTCCCCATCCTTGGTCAGCTTCCTGTAAAGATAATACAGCACATGAGCAATTTTATGCTCTTCGAAGCTGCGCTCCTGTACAATTTCGCACAGTCCCTTTAGAGAATAAGCTTCATCTTCCGTTCCCCGGTAACTGACCAGCACGCTATCTTCTTTTACCATATGGCAGACACTGTTGACAATTGCCTCACAGCCATGGTTTCCACTGCCCGCATGCATATACATCACTAATTTATTTTCCAAAACAATCTCCTTATTTCCTGTATCAGCTTTGTAACGAGCAAGAAACTATTTTCTGTGTTTTCTGAAATGATACAGCCATAAATACAGTTCCGGTGCTATAGAAAACAGCTTGACTTTGATTTGATACCCTCTGGAGAGCCGTTCATATACACCCGGCACCTGCAGCTCCGCCTTCAGCTTTAAATAGCATTGTTTCACATACTGTTTCTGCTTTCTTCTCTCCTTGGCAGAAAGCAGTGACAATTTCCCCACCGTCAGCATAATTGCC
Source organism: Clostridiales bacterium (assembly GCA_029012085.1). GTDB lineage: Bacteria > Bacillota > Clostridia > Lachnospirales > Lachnospiraceae > CAG-590. Next base: position 3,312 of record JAQXLK010000320.1, on the reverse strand, counting down.
ATAATCAAAATCGCTGTAATCTGAACCTTCAGCTGAACTTCCGCTTCCTTACCAGCTGCCATTTCTTTTCCTGCATTTTCATCGCTTACCAATTTCTTTCTTGCAATCTCCCAGCAGGTAATCTGATCCATATATTGGGGCAGAAACGCCCGGTTCATCGCTCCCTTGGGATTTTGAAAATAACCGTAGCCCTTGTAGGAGATTTCTACGATTTTCTCTACATTCGTAAGCACATCCACCAGAAACAGCATATCCTCACCGATGGTAAGTCCTTTTCTAAAACGAATGTTCCCTATAGCGGAACGCTTATAGAGCTTACTCCAGCAGCGGCTGTTACCCTTAAGCAGCCCCTCTCTCACAAAGGAGTCCTGCGTAAAAACCTGTGGTTCCTTCTCACTGTCTGTTTTTACTTCTCTGCTTTCTATCTGTTTCCACTGCTGCTCATTACTCCATGCCTCAAAACCACAGCCTGCAATATCGCTTCCTGTTTCTGTCAGCTTCTCATACAGCAGCTGTATCGTTCTGGGCAGCAGGCGGTCATCCGCGTCCACAAAGGTAAGATATTCTCCCTCCGCCTCGTCAATCCCTGCATTTCTGGCAGCTGAAACCCCCTCATCATTCATGGTAATTACACGGGTATTCCCATAGCGCTCTTTCAGTCCATCACAGATTTCGGCGGTCCGGTCTGTAGAGCCGTCATTAATTATAATGACCTCCAACGGCTGATAACTCTGCTTCTCAATACTCTCTATGCAGTTTTGCAGATAATCCTGACCATTATAGACCGGGACGATCACACTGATTAAAGGGCCCATACTATCTCCTGTAATAAAGAACCATTGCCAGCCGAAGCAGCCTGACAGTGAATCCGTTGGGGTGCTTCAGTACCAAATAAAGCAGTTTATTTGCCTTTTCTTCTACTTTGACCGGGGTATTCATGCACAACTGCCTGATTTCTGGTTGTTTACATATATTAACGATGTTCTTTTTATAACCTGAAGGGTTTCCCCTTGCCTCATTCTTTAATACGAGGAACAACATAAAAACAAACTCGCGGTCTGCGCTTTCACGCATATTTACCAGTTGACTTCCGTCGAATTTATCCTGAAGAATCTGTAGTGTAATCTTTCGCAGCAACAGCACATTCTCATACATTCCCCTGTCATACCTATGAACCATGGAGCTACTTAAATAAAGATAATGATAATAAGCCTTATGATCCATAATAACCAGCCGTTCACAGTCAATCAGCGAAGGCAGCATCACGATCACATCCTCAGCCATCTTGACCGCAGGATTGCTGTATTTACAGTTTTCTTCTATCAGTTCTCTGGAAATCAGTTTCATGCACCGCGAAAAGCATACAGTTCTTTGTTCATTCCCCAGAAGCTTCGGGATGACTTTTTCTTTTATCTCCTGCTGATTGTATTCTCCCGCCGGCAGCGTCTGCCAGACAAACTGCCTGCTGCCGTCTTCCCTTTCAATTACATAGTCACTTGAAATAATTTCTCTGGCACTTCCTGACAAGCGGTCTGCCATTTCCTCAATCATGTTAAGATCAACCCAGTCATCGCTGTCCATAAAGCACAGATATGCCCCGCGGCTTTCTTCCACGCCTCTCTTCCACGCTGAAATCAGCCCACCGTTTTCCTTGTGAACTACACGGATTCGCGTATCGGTAAGCGCCAGTTCGTCGCAAAGCCGCCCGCTTCCATCTGTAGAGCCATCATCTACAAGCAGAATTTCAAGTTCTTTATAAGTCTGTCGTGACAATGTTTCTACGCAGCGCCTTAAATATTTTTCTGTATTATAAACCGGCACGATAATGCTTACCTGATACTTGTTCATGATACTTCCGAAACCTTTCTGTAAATCTGAAGGAGCTTTTCTATACTCATTTCAATGGAAAACTCTGAGGCAACTTTTTTGCGGGCATTTGCTCCCAATTCAGCGCATAGCCTGACATCTTTAAGGACTTTTAAAAGCCCATCCTGCAAGGACACTTCATCCTTCGGTTTAATCAGTATTCCCGTTTGTCCATCCTCTATCATCTGTGGAATCCCGCCCACCTGTGATGCCACTACCGCACAGGAAAATGCCATTGCCTCCAGCACAGAAACCGGCTGTCCTTCAAAATAAGTAGGCAGGACAAAAATATCACATTCTTCCAGATATTTTTTCTTTTCTTCCCCGTTTATCCATCCCAGATATCTGACATTTTCAGGACAAGCACCGGCGAGCGTTTCCAGCTCCTTATCCTCCCAGATGCCTCCTAAATACAGCTTCATATCCGGATATTCACTTCTAAGCTCTGCCACACTATTAAGCAGTTCTCTGATTCCCTTGGTCTCACAAAGTCTTCCTAAAAATAGCAGCTTATGCTGACCATAATGCTTCTCTGCCAATTGCGGAAGCTGGATGGAATTGGGAAACACAGTAATTCGACTTTCTTCTGTTATCTGTGAAAAGAACTGTTTCCACTCCAAGGAAAGCACCAAAAGAACTTCTGCCATAGAAAGAACTTTTTGGACATTTTTTCTTCCCTTTTCCGTTAACTGTCTGTAATAAAATTCTTCAAAATTCCCGCCATGCTGATGAACCACAATCTTCTTTCCAAAAACATGTGCGGTTTTTATAAACACGGATTTTCTGTAAAAGCTGCTGTCCGATGCCACATGTATATGGACAATCCCATACTCCGGCAATTTTACGCAGAACTGCACGAATGCCTTTATGGCCTGCCATAGTTTTCGCAGCTTACTTCCCTCTACCATGGTTCCGATATAACACAAATCTACTTTTTGATTCAGTCCGGCCTCGTAATAATTATTTACCACCGCCGATATCCCACCATGGACACTTCTGTCAGGTCCAATCATAAGAACCTTTGTTAGGTTCTTCGCTTTTCTATACATCTAAATACCATGTCCTTCCAACACCTGTAAAATTCTAATTGTGCAAAACGTCCCTTACTTAGAACCTCTCCCTGCAATCACAACCCACACTGTACGCAGTAAAATCTTAATATCCAGCGTGAGGGACCATCCATCAATATACTCCAGGTCGTACTTTACTACATCATCAAAGTCCTCAATATCACTGCGCCCACTGACCTGCCACAATCCGGTAAGTCCCGGGGTCATGCTGATGCGCCGCCTATAATATTGATTATATTTCTCAAATTCATCCTCTGTAGGCGGTCTGGTTCCCACCAGACTCATATCGCCTTTTACCACATTGTAAAACTGTGGCAGCTCATCAATACTGGTCTTTCGTATAAACTTTCCAACCTTAGTGATGCGAGGATCGTTT
>JAQXLK010000319.1 GCA_029012085.1 Clostridiales bacterium | reverse complement strand
ACGAGTGATTCCCCACTCTTCACAGATATTGTCTGCTGTCTTAATCATATGGTAATCATTGAATGCATCCCATAATGCGTCATTTACCATTGTATCTATAATTGTATTGTTGTTCATTCTGTAACCAAAACGAGCCTGCTTCAAAGCATAAGGAGCCATAGACATGTTCTCCATACCACCGGCAACAACGATATCAGCATCTCCTGCCTGAATCATCTGTGCAGCCATGTTAACACAGTTAAGACCAGAACCACAAACAACGTTGATGGTTACTGCTGGAACCTCATTTGGAAGTCCTGCCTTAATAGACGCCTGACGAGCAACATTCTGTCCCTGACCTGCCTGGATTACACAACCCATATATACATGATCAACCTGATCAGCCGGAACACCTGCTCTGTTAAGAGCCTCCTTAATAACGATAGCACCAAGCTCTGGAGCTGGTGTTGTGCTTAATGAACCACCCATTGTACCGAATGCTGTACGACAAGCACCAGCTAAAACAACTTTCTTTGACATAAATATATCCTCCGTTTTAATATTTTACGGGTGTCACCAACCTTCTGCTCCTTACCGCAGCTATAATTTTTCTGGTGCACCACGCAACCTATTAATAATGATAGCATAATTTTATAACAGTTGCAACAAAATATGCCTCTTACTCCTGCTAAATTAAAGCCGAATTTTGTTCTTTTTTTTGAACATTTTTCTTAAAATGACTTTTTTTGAAAGCAAAAAGGCTTATTTTTTCTTTTTATGAATATTCCGTAAAGACTTTTTCTTTCCAGTATTTTTCTTTTTATTCGAATTTCTTTCATTTTGTAACTTCTTATTTTTATTACCTTCTGATTGTTTTATTATTTTAACTTCAATATTCCGCTTTTTATTGTCCTGACCTTCCTCTTTTTTACAGTTACCTGCTGTGTAATAAGGCTGTTTCATCTTTCTCGGTGGAATCAAACACTTTTCACCAAACCCAATCAAATCCCCCCGTCCAGCTTTCAACAATGCCTCTTTTACTAATTCATAGTTTTCCGGACGACGATATTGAATTAATGCCCTTTGCATCGCCTTTTCATGTGGATTTGTCGGAATATATACTTTCTTCATTGTTCTTGGATCAACACCTGTATAATACATACAGGTCGAAATGGTAGACGGTGTCGGATAAAAATCCTGCACCTGTTCCGGCATATAGCCTAAATCCCTTATATGCTCTGCCAGCGTTACCGCCTCCATCAGTCCCGAACCCGGATGAGATGACATCAGATAAGGCACCAGGTACTGTTCTTTCCCAAGTTTCTTATTTATCTGGTTAAACTGTTTCACAAACTGCTGATACACATCATTTTCCGGTTTTCCCATCATAGAAAGCACATTATCTGACACATGCTCCGGTGCAACACGCAGCTGTCCACTAATGTGATGTTCACACAGCTCTTTTAAAAATGTATCATTTTTATCTGCCAAAACATAATCAAAACGTATACCGGAACGAATAAACACTTTCTTTATACCTGGTATCTGACGTAGTTTTTTTAATAATGTTACATAATCCGAATGATCTGCCTCTAAATTTTTACATGGACTCGGAAAAAGGCACTGCTTATCAGGACAGGCTCCATACTGTAGTTGTTTTTTACATGCCGCTGCACGGAAATTTGCAGTCGGTCCTCCTACATCATGAATATACCCTTTAAAATCCGGATCTTTCGTCATAAGTTCCGCTTCTTTTATAAGAGATTCGTGACTTCTGCACTGCACAATCCTTCCCTGATGAAAAGTAAGAGCACAAAAACTACAGCCACCAAAACATCCCCGATTACTTGTTAATGAAAATTTTATTTCCACTATTGCCGGAACCCCGCCTTTTGCTTCATAACTTGGATGATATCCTCTCATATAAGGAAGTTCATAAACATCATCCAATTCCTGCATAGAAAGAGGCTTTGCTGGTGGATTTTGAACAATATACTGTTTATTTCCATATTGCTCAATCAACGGTTTTGCAACAAATGGATCCGTATTCCAATATTGAATCTGAAAACTTTTTGCATACTCCAGCTTATCCTCTAACAACATCTGATATTCCGGTAATACAATTCCTTCATATACAGAATCACATTCCCTTGTACGATATACCGTACCATCTACAAAAGTGATATCTCTTATAGACAAGCCACTATCCAATGCGTCTGCAATCTCTACAACTGCCCGTTCACCCATCCCGTATATCAGTAAATCAGCACCTGAATCCATCAAAACAGAACGTTTTAATTTACCGGACCAGTAATCATAATGCGCCAGTCTTCTAAGGCTTGCCTCAATTCCTCCTATAATAATAGGAGAATCCTTAAACTTTCTCTTAATCAGATTACAATACACAATTGTAGCATAATCCGGACGTTTGCCTGCAACACCACCCGGTGTATAAGCATCTGTACTGCGTCGTTTTTTAGAAACCGAATAGTGATTTACCATGGAATCCATATTACCCGCTGTAACTAAAAATCCAAGTCTCGGTTTACCAAACTCCGTAATACTGTTTCCATCTCGCCAGTCAGGCTGCGAAATAATCGCAACTTTATATCCATGCGCTTCTAATACTCTGCTTATAATTGCATGACCAAAAGAAGGATGATCCACGTATGCATCTCCGATTACATAAACAAAATCCGGTTGCTTCCATCCTAAATCATTCATTTCTTTTCTTGTAATTGGTAAAAAACTCATTTCACTTTCCCCTGCACAAAGAAAGCGTCAATCTTTCACAGTAAATGCTTATGAATTGACGCTATTCTTATCTATAATACATCCATTTATAACAGTTTCTTAACCCAATATGGCATTTTTATTACTCCTTGCCATATTACTTTCCAACAAAATTAACAGACTTGCCTGCACCAACAACAACAGCCTCTAATGCAGCCGGTGTTACATTTGCACGGATTCCTGTACTCTCCTCTACAAGCTTATCTAACCCATAAATAAGACTGCCGCCACCACTTAGGACAATACCATGTTCCGCAATGTCCGCAATCAATTCCGGTGGTGAAATCTCTAATACATTATGAATCGTATCCAAAATCTGTGCCGTAACTTCTGCAAAAGCTTCAATTGTCTCCTCTGAAGAAACAATGATTCTGGCTGGAAATCCCGTAACCAAATCCCTACCTTTTACTTCCATGGTAACCGGCTCTTCTCTAGGGTATACAGAACCAATTGTCATCTTAATTTTTTCAGCAGTCGGCTCACCAATCAATAAATTATAAGTGCGTCGAATATATTTAATCATAGCTTCATTATAGTCATCACCCGCAAGCTTTAAAGAATTACTTTCTACAATACCACCTAACGAAATTACGGCAACATCCGTTGTTCCACCACCAATATCAACAATCATATTACCTCTCGGAAGAGAAATATCAATATCAGCACCAATTGCCGCCGCAATTGGCTCTTCCATAATATCTACATGCTTTGCACCTGTTCGATAGACAGCGTCCTCAACACCACGTTTTTCTAATTCTGTAACTCCACTAGGCACACAAACACAAATACGTGGACGGCTCAACATTCGTTTTTTTTGCATAGCAGTTTCAATAAATGTCTTAAGCATACGCTCTGTTACCGTGTAATCAGAAATGACACCTTGTTTTAGTGGACGTATCACCTCAATATTCTCTGGTTCTTTCCCCATCATCAGTTTTGCTTTATTTCCAATTGCAATCAAACGTTTGCTTTTCTTTTCAAAAGCAACAACCGATGGCTGATTGATTACAATACCTTTTCCTTTTACATATACCAATACATTTGCAGTTCCAAGGTCAATTCCTATGTCCATGTCAAACATAATCTAATCCTCCGTCTATCTATTTATCAATTCGTTAACAAATAACATTCTCTTTGCTTAATATTCAAAAGTTAATCATATACATACTATCAAAAAAAACAGAAAAATCAAACTATTTTTTTAATTTTTACCCAAAAAAATGCATAACACAGGAAATTCCCTGTCTTTCGACAGGGAATTCATACTATATTCTTTGATTGTTATTCAAAATCACCAGGTTCTAATCGATGCTCCTGCTCACCAGTACTCATCTCTCTATTATGAGCCTTTGATACCGCATTATCTACAATCTTTAATACTCGATCAAGATTACCACTTTCAACCTCCTGCATTCTTCTTCGAAGACTGCTTTCAGCACCAGCTTCACACGGATAACCTAAATCCTTTGCATGATTTTTTGCAATTGATAATACATCAAGGTCTGTAATACGATGCGCCTGAATCAAATGTTTAAACTGAGATGAAATCACAACATTATCCTTAAAAATTCTTGACAAGGTATCAATCTGCCCTGTTAAAATAACCACTACATCGTTATTCGGATTATTAACAATTTGATAAATCTCATTTAATTTCTCATCTGATATAATACCAGCATTTTCAACCACAAGACATCCGCCTTGTAACTTAGAAATTGCATCACTGATATTTGCACGATTAAGTGCAGCACCTTTAATCTTTGCTATGGTCTTATTCTTACATATACCCATTGCATAAAAGCTTCTTGCGAAATCCTCTGCAATTGCTGTTGTACCAAAACCATATTGTCCAAGAATAACAACATTTCTCGGAGAATCTGGATTTTCACTAATATACTTTATAGATTCAACAATCTGATCGCTAATCGAACTTACTGACAAATATTTACCAACAAATTGTTCTGCACCAACAGGTAATGTATATTCAGAAGTTTTCGCTGTATCTGTTGAACCAGCCTCTGCCTGGTGCTTAACAGCCTCTAGAGCCTTCTCTGCTTCCGCTGCTTTTCTTGCAGCTTCTTCTGCCATCTGTTTATATTTAAGGGCTGTCTCCTCTGCTTTTCTTGCTTCTTCCTCCGCTTTACGTCTTGCTTCTTCCTCCGCCTTACGTCTTGCTTCCTCTTCTGCCTTGCGCGTTGCTTCTTCCTCTGCCTTACGTCTTGCTTCCTCTTCTGCCTTGCGCTTTGCTTCTTCCTCTGCCTTACGTCTTGCTTCTTCCTCAGCCTTTCTTGCTTCCTCTTCCGCCTTACGTCTTGCTTCCTCTTCCGCCTTGCGCTTTGCCTCTTCCTCTGCCTTGCGTCTTGCTTCCTCTTCCGCCTTACGTTTTGCTTCTTCCTCTGCCTTGCGTCTTGCTTCTTCCTCTGCCTTGTGTCTTGCTTCCTCTTCCGCCTT
>JAQXLK010000318.1 GCA_029012085.1 Clostridiales bacterium | reverse complement strand
TAAGCTGCCAAACTCCCAGATGTACATGCAGATATCCACAAAGGAATTCTTCCGCGCTGACCAGAATAATACGGAACGACTGGTAGAACCGGACATTCCCTGCAGCAGCGACAAGGCAATGGACGTGTTGTACGAAAACCTGTCCCTTTAAGTAAAAACCCTGTTATTTTCAATCCATCCCACCGCATAATCAACAATATCCCGTTGTTTCATGAGCCTTATTTGTGCCTCACCAATCACCCCTTTGCTGACTGGATCCTTTGTCAGGTATTCTGCATACTTTCCGTAGGCACATACCAATTTGGCCGGATGATCACATAATGCTTCCGGCCACTGACGAAGCATTTAAGCTACAGCTCCAATAGTGTTGTTCCATGCACAATAATTGAGACAATAATGCAGATAAATTTCAAAACATCCAATCCAATAAATAGCGGTTTTCAATCATCGTTCATTCTGTTAACCCAGCATTTTTTCTTGCTTCTCAATTATTCTGTCGAATTTCTCCTTATTATTTCCATACATCTTCCAATCTTTTCCATCTCTCATCATCTTCTATCATCCCCCTTACTTCATTTTCTGTCTCTTTTACCTTTTTTAACTCCGTATGTGTATGCACAATAATTGAGTTAGTAATACAAATAAATTCCACAAATACCACTACTGCAAATAGCGGATAGAGAATCACAGAAAAGCCATCTGTATTATCATATAAAAATCCTAATCCAATTCCAAACAAAAATGATAAATAATTACAGATAAATACTCCAACTTTTTGCTCTATCCATACGGAAAGAATGATAACCGGAATTACACTGCACGAAAGAACCCCCAAACACAAATCCTCCCAAGATTCTATTCTAACAAATACAAACACGGAACAAAAGGATAGGATCGTTTCAATCGAAAAAATAAAAACAAAAACTAGTAACCTGATTAAAAATCGTTTTCTAATTAACTTTTTCTCTGTGTGCACCAAATTTTCTTGTTCTTCCTTTAAAATGCTATTGAACTTTTCCATACTCAGTCCCTATTTCCTCTTATTCTCAACACAAAGTTTTTCTCTGATAAGAAGTTTGCATATAAAACTAGCTTTACTTCCCTGGTCTATTCATATGTAAAGTCACTGTCTAAACTAACACCTGTACAGGGAAGTAATGCTCATCAACGTTATACTCCAATTCTTGATTTCTTAATTCCTGGTTATTTATCGAATTTACTTTCTGACACTTTTTTATTTAAAATTAAATACGCATCAACATAATGTGCATGACTAATTCCACATAAAACTTCTGTCTCAACAAGAGAGGCCTTTGCTTTTTTATACCTAGGGGCAACTTTATGTGATATAAAATTGAATCCACTTATTTTTTTACTTTTATTTACATTAGAACATGGCATAGTTGACGCCAGAAGTTGCATAAAATAGTACGGTGACTGATATACTTTTAATTTAATATTCCCACTTGATTTAACTGGAGAAGGGCAAAAATAAGCATTCTTATTGCTAATTTGTTTTTCAAAAAAAGTAGACATAATTTTATTGTTTCCTTTTTTATCATATACTTTATCCTGATCTACATATACATAATTAGCTCCATAGTTATATATTTTTATTCTATCTTTTATAATTTCTGATATATTTTTCTCCAATTTAGACATATTTTTTTTACTTGTCGCATTATACGGAAAATTTTTCTTATAAATATATAATGAATCTTTAATTCTTTTCTCCCAAGTTTGTCTCATACCAGAATCAAAATCAATCTCTGCACTTCTCCCATATCGACCAAATCCCCAATCACTACATGGAAGTATTGGGACAAAGTCATCCTCATTAACAATATTAAAAATCGATTTGTATTTTTCATTATTACGGGATTTGCTATTTGTTGTATTTGGCGATGCAAAAGTATATGCATAAGTTATTTTGTTTTCATCAATAAGATTTGCTGCTAAAATATTAGCTATAGCTGCTCCTCTGGAATGTCCCATTATCCAGTACACAATTTTATTAGATCCTACATATTTTTGACTATATTGTGCAACATAATTATCTAGTTCTTTTTTTACTCTAGTTGCTGCTATATCAAATCCTTTATGATTTGATATATTTTTCCAATCGCTATTCTTATCAACTCCACCATTAATTCCCGTACCAAACTCAAAGTTACTAGACCATTCTTCTGCCGTCCCATTAGTACCCTTTACAACAACTGCGACTAAACACCTTTCTCTATTACCACTTACTATTTTTCTAACTCCAAAATAGCATTTTGTTCTATGATTATCTGTTTTACCTACTGTAATTGCTTTAACTTCTTCAAAACCGTGCATAGAAAGAACTTCCTTAATATCCATTTTATTCTTTACTTTCTTTTTTTTAATATTTCCACTGATTGTTCGAGCTTTCTTCATATACTGCATTAAGTACTCATCATCTGCTGCATCTGCAGGATCACCATCCGACTCATTTTTATTATATGCCATTCCGGACATAATACAAGAAACTTTACAAAGCCTTTTATTAAATGTTTTATTATCCAGAAAAAAATCATTTAACCGGAAATCATAGTTTTCTTCATATTGAGTATTAATCTTCGTTTTAATTAAATCTGTAACACTGGTTTGCATCTTCACATTATCATGATAAAAATACATATCCTGTACGCTGATGTTTGGATTAATGTCTTTATTATCCAATATACCATCACCATCCGAATCTATATTTGAAGGATTTCCGCAAGTTGAGAACTCCATCACATATGGATTTCCTGAAAAAATCAATGTTCCTACACCCGCTAACGAATGAGATACCACGTATGTATCTAACAATTGGTTTATCATATAACTATAATCAACCACATGATAATTTCCCAGTTCTTCATAATCACTGATTCCATCTCCATCGGTATCCTGATCTTCTAATTTGGAATAAGGCTTATCTAATTTTACATAATCATAAGAATCAATAAGATACCAGTAACCACTATGCACCACCCGATTGACTAAAATACTCAGATCAAGAAGAACCTCTGAAAAATTTTTATTAATTTCTCCATATAATCCATTTCCTCCTTCTGTTATACAAGAATAAGTTTCTTCTAAAGAAGAGTCTGTAATAATAGACGTGCATATATTTTCATCCATCAAGATATATGAAATTTCTTCTAATGACTGAATATTATCTTCATTTGCGATTTGATATCCAGAGTTCGTTACAATGATTATAAATTTATCTGCATCATTGCGATAATCCAGTTGTTCTGCCTTGCTCATTGCATCTACAAGACAGGTTCCTTTGGAATCCGTGTCAGAATTTATATCAGACACCTTGATTTTATTTACTTCATCAGTAAAATCCTTTGGATTTACATACCAATTAGAGAAACCATTTTTGTGAACTTTCGTGTTATTAAAATCATCACCATATTCAACAATAGCAAAATTAACCCCTATTCCATCTTGAACAAGTTTCGCTGCAAATTCGTTTATATTATCTTTCACATTTTGAATATTGGAATTCATTTCGTAACTACTGTCAATTACGAATACTATATCCGCCTGTCCTGGTGTTGTAATCTCATCCGGCAAGCCGGTAAAATCTGCAATTTGTGGTGAAACAGGAGAGTTATCCACAGATTTTTTAGAAAGCACTGGCAGACTTGTATTTTCCACATTTTCAAAAACTTTAATTCCCAGACTATATAAAAAGTCCTCAGCATTCATTACCATATAGATACCAGAGCCATTCACTTCTGCCTGAATACTATGATTTTCCTTATCATAAGTTGTCTTAAACGGTTCAAAACAATATTCATTTAATTCTAAAACTGCCCCTTCATCATAAGTCAATGCTTCCTCTTCTTCCATATCAGACAATATATCATCACATTCCAAATCCATTGTCGCATCATAACCACCCAGTTTACATATCATAAGCTTATACATATCTTTATCCGGATATCTTCCAGTGTTTTTCAAGTTTTTTACATCAAAAGACAGCCGATAGCTTTTTGTATTATCTTCTTTGTAATCCAAAATTTCAATCGGTTCACCTATTATAGAACGATTTGATAAACATACAAGTGCTGTCCCCGGTTCAATATAGATATTATCGCCAATATAGCCCTTTGCATTGCAAGTTAATGACGGCATTAAAGAATTTGGTGCATCATCTACATTTATATTATATTCTGGCAGTACCTGAGTAAAATAACGTTCTGAATCAGCAATTACTCCATCCGAAGACAGTTTTATCGGATCTGTTTCAAGAATGGTTTCCGCATAATCACTTAGTCCATCCCTATCGGTATCTTCCTTTTTGGGATCAGTATGGTATTTTTTAATTTCCTCATAATCTTCTAAGCCATCCAAATCCGTATCTTCCTGTTCTGGTTCCGTCTGGAGACGAACTTCCTCACTATTAGTTAATCCATCATCATCATCATCTTCATCACCATCATTGATACCGTTTTCATCTGTATCTTTTACTGTCGGATTAGTTCCCAGAAAGGAAACTTCGTCCATATTTGGTACTCCATCTCCATCCTCATCCCCTTTCGGATCACTATCCAAACTATAATATTTCAGAATCATATCAGCATAACTTAATTCCTCTTCATCAATAACTTGATAGTTTGTTAAAAAACCTTTCTCATTCCATCCTTCTACTTTAATACAATTATTTCCAGCAGCATAATCTTCAGCTGATATGCAAATTGAATAGTTCCAAAGAGTCGAATCATTTCCACGCCAGAATCTTAGTACTGATTTTCCAGCAAATTCTTCCAGAACCTCAAAAGAATAAACATATTTTGTCTCCTGGGCTATAAAATTGGATATAAAATAATATTTTTCGTCTGCATCTTTGATTATTATATTATTACCACCATTTTCTGTCTTAGTAGCATCTGTTCCATTTACATAGAAAAGTGCATCATCTTCCTGCCAATTTTTAAAAGAGGATATATCCAAATAAATAATATCTCCTTCCTGAAAATACACATCATCTGTTTGGTCATGACTTGTTTCTTCTTTCCATGCTCCATGAGAAGCACTTTTGGCTTCATAGGTTACTTTCCCATCTCTTCCACCAGCACTCCATGAATTCCACAAATTGTTTTTTGAAGAATCATAACGGTTAAAGGTAATATTATATGCGCTGGATGGAACTGTAACGCTCCAGGTTTTATCTCCGATTTTCTTCATCTCATATTTATCATGTCCCTGAGTATTATCCACTAATTCTATCACTGCAGAATCATTTGCAATCCATCCTTCATTTGTTCCATCCACAAAATAGATTGTTAAATTATTACTCTCTGCTGTGACATTTGAAGTATCCCACCATAATGCGGTCATCAACATAATAAATGACAAAATAAATGCTATCATTTGCCTACATTTCATAATCACTTTTCTTTTCATATTTCTCCCTTTCTTTTTTAACTTTTTTACTTTAAATAACTTGGTAAAGCTATTTTATCAAAAAGGGGTATTTTTGAGGAGATAACATTTGTCACTAAAATTAAAAAAAAATAGTGACAAATGTCACTATTTCAGACTGTAGACAAAGTTGCTCTGAAATTTACATTCCAGAGCAATTTTTCTTTTATGATACGAATTTTGTCTAAAATTGAATTTCTAAGCGTTTTTCTTTCCTCCAGCAGTCCCCATCTTGCCTTAATCTTTGCTAACTTTTTCAAATTCATACACGCAAATGTAAGCCCGACCTTCAGTCCCAACGTCTGACGGATATCTTCGCAGATTTCCATGTATGGCTCCCATATATGGCGGGTTACTGTTTTTACATGATCTCTGCTTTGTGTACACTGTGAAAGATACGGACACTCTGCGCAGACTGCACCGCAGCTTTTATATTCCCTATATCCGTCCCTGTTCGTTGTGCGGTATGTCAGTATCTTATTGTTTGGACAGATATAACAATCATAATACTCATCATATACGTACTCATACTTCTTAAAGAATCCCTCTTTGGTCATTGGCCTTTTGTAAGGTAAAAGAGGTTTGATGCCATCATCTATCAAAAGCTTTGCAATTGCCGGAGTTTTATATCCTGCATCTGCAACCAGTGTTTCTATACCGATATCCTTGATCTTATCATACAGCCCCTTAAAAGTTCTGCTGTCATGCTGATTTCCAGGGTTAATTGTATAACCAAGAATCCAGCCATTTTTATCACAGGCAGTTTCTATTGCGTAGGCAAATACATTCTTGTGTTCCCCTTTGC
>JAQXLK010000317.1 GCA_029012085.1 Clostridiales bacterium | reverse complement strand
CCTCTGTATCCGTGTCTGATAAGAAAGTATAACCTTTTCCAATCATCTTTTCCTTCAGCGGCTGGTAATTCTCAATAATTCCATTATGTACCACCGCACTCGACTGATCTTTATTAAAATGTGGATGTGCATTAGAAACCGTTGGTTCCCCATGGGTTGCCCATCTCGTATGACCAATACCAAGTGTTCCCTTCATCCCGGTACCATCACTTGTCAAATCCCTAAGTGCCTGTAAGCGCCCTTTTGCTTTCACAATCTCAATCTCACTGCCATCATATACGGCAAGTCCGGCAGAATCATATCCCCGGTATTCCAGCTTCGCCAAACCGTCTAAAAGAATCGGAGCGGCCTGTTCCTTACCAATATATCCAACAATACCACACATAAATTATCCTCCTGTTTATCATTCATTCCTATTTAACTACTATATGAAAGTGAGTTTTCTAACATTACAAGTAACCGTACAACATCATACTCTGGACAGTTACAATTACAAAACTAGCACGATTATACCACCTTATTTGTAAAATGACAACTTAATAATCCCTTAAGACTGCTCCATATTCTTCACAACTAGTCATTTTTTTTATTCATTAATCTTTTTTTCATCATTGCAAACATACTCTTAACCAATTCACGGTTAATATATAAGGCAAATATCGTCCCTAATACTATATTCAAAACATCCAGATACCATAACTCAAACCATGACACTATACACATAATAACCAAAACTAAAATGTAAAGCGACATATTTACATAATTATATCGAATCGGTTGAAAATTCTGAACATTTTTCATTCGGTAAACAGCCAAAAATAAATACGAAACTAATGTTGAAACAGATGCCGCATAGATTCCGATATATTTTACAAGCACTAAGTCCACAAGCAAATTAATCACGGAAGCGATAATAGTTGTTCCACCAACATTTTTTGTCTTTTTATGTGCCACATATATTCCACCTAAAAAAGATGATATGGAAGAAAAAAACATTGCCATTAACAAAAATGGCATTTGTCCATATGCTTCACTATAATCTCCCCGTATCAAAATCAAAAACAGAAGTGGTGTTGCTGCAATCAGCATCGCCAGAATTCCCGCCAGAATACGTAAAATGTTGTCAAACATTTTACCATAATACGAAGCCACATCATCATCTTTTGAACTAATAGCTGCGTTCTCCTGCCATGCTAACGTAAAAGCACTATTTGCCAGAGAATAAATTGACGGAATTTTATTCGCTGCACCATACACAGCTGTAGCATCAATTCCTATAAATCTTAATAACACTAATCTGTCTGAGAAATGAAGAAGCCACATGGACAAAGAATTTGGAATCATTGGCCATGAATAATCAATTATTTCTTTTAACTGCTTCTTTGATAATAACTTTATATTAATTTTGGAGAAAATATGCCCTTTCATGACAGCAATCACCAATGCAACAATGACAGACGCTGCCATTGCAATCAAAGCACCTACCAAACCACCATCTAAGTAATAAACCAATACCACAACCAAAAGCATATTTACAATTGGCTGTACAGAAGTACATAATGCATATAATTTCGGCTGTGATAATCCACGTACTACCTGAATCACTGTTAAAAATAATATATCGAAGAAAAAGTATACACAAATCAGTATCCGAATCACGGCACTTAATTTATATAATGCCAGATATAAAATCGATAAAGAAAATACGGACGACAGAATTACAAATCCTATTACATTTGTAACAACGCTATCCCTTTGCTTTTTATCATCATTACAATCGATCAAAAAACGGAATGCAGCTGTCTGTACCTGCAATGTTGCAACCGGCAAAAACAAAGATACTAATGTTGTAATCAAGTCATATGTTCCATACTCTGCTTTTGTAAGCATCGCTGTTATAACAGGAAGTGTAATCAGCATTGCCAATTTCGGTAATACAGTTCCAATTGACATAATTATAGTGTTTTTAGCAAGTGATGTTTCTCTACTCATTTCTATTATTCACCCATTCTGATATACATTCAAAACAATTTTCCGTTTGAATTTTATTCACGTGTTCCTGTATCGTCTTTCTTTCTACGTCTGCATGATCTATCATTTTCTTAACAGCTTCTAAAATCTGTTCTTTTTTGCAATTCTTCGCTGTAATATCAAATATATAAGAAGACTGCCCTACTGCCTCTGTAAGCTCCCTATACTTCACTGCCCATCCTAATGCTATGACAGGCACATAATTTTTATATGCATGCACAATACCATGAAATCTGGAACAAATGATAAACTCAAATTTTTTAACAAATGCATCATATTCCAGACATGAAAAGTTATTTTGCAAAAAATGCACGCGTGGTTCATCCGCAAACATATCTGCAATTTTTTTGCAGTATACTAAGTCTTCACCGGAATGTCTAAACAAATAAACCTCTTTGTCACGGGACAACACTTCCTGAATGATGACTTTATACTTTTCAAGTACATCCTCTTCCTCTCCATGACGAAAACACTGCTTATTCGGTATAATCCCCACATTATGCTCGGTTTTAATTTCTGGAACAGATATCTCCGGTATGCTATTGTATATATTTTTTAAATATACACCTTTATTCTGCAATACCAGATCATAGGATTGTACAACATTATTCAATCCGAAATCCTTTGTCAACAATTCATATCCTTCTTTTTCCCGTGCGAAAATTCGAATCGGATATTGCAAAAGGTCTGCTATCTCCTCTTTCAGATAACTCAATTCTTCGGAAAATTCAAAAGGTCCAAAGGACTGTGGCATAATATAAATCGGGACATTATTCTTCTTGGCAAGCCGAATAATATTTAGAAAATTCTCATTTGTACGCTTTGACCATTTATCTCCTAATGCGAAACCACTAACATCTACTATTAAATCCATAGATTTTATATATTTCTTAACATCCCATAAACGGAATAGATTATGCCGTTTTCCTTTTATAAACTGAATGCAGCCCTTTGCTATGGCAACAAAGAAATTAAATACTGCCTGTCCGCCACCTAATGCAATGTATCGTCCTTCTCTGGAAAAACAAATCTGTTTAAATGAAACATTATCAAGCTTTGGGTCTCCCGTACCACAGCCAAAATAAATGTCACAATCGGGAACACGTTTTTTTATCTCATCCACACACACAAATAACATGGCCTGTGCCCCTTTATTATTATAATTTGCTCCCGTTATTAATACCTTTACAGACATTTTGAACTCCTCTTTAACATTTTCTTTACTTGTAGCTTTATATTTTTCCATACTAAACAAACCGATAAAACATATGGTCTTTTACTCCAATTTTTTCCAACCCATATTTTCAAGCATCGAAAACCATACTGAAGCCTGTTTTTCCATGTTATCGGCGATTCTTTCATTAAATCACCTGTTGTATTTATTTTTTGTTTTATCTTCTTTTCTTTTAATCTGGAATAACCGTCATTTTTTACACGCTGCTGTAAATGCTGGCTTTTCATAATATGTTCTTTGTCTGCTTCTTCATAATAAAAAGCAGAGGAAAATTTCTCCCAGACACGCATTCCCTCCTGCGTCCGGACAATCACACTATTACTGCCTTCTTTATCTGCATGTTTTCCCGTATAGTTATCTCCAACAGCAATATCTGCAAACATATTGAGCTTATCCAAACAATAAAGACATCGCTCCGGCTGAAAGTATTCCTTTACCTTCATACGCTCCGTATTCGGCAAATCAATTGCAGCTCCGGTATCTGTCAGAAGCTGCACACCACCAGGCCAGCCGCCCACATCCTTTGTACGGAAATAGAACTCTTTCATATCCTCTCCTTTTAATGAAGGATGCTTTCTGAAATATTCTATTATATTCCAAGTCATTGTTTTATCACAAAACAGACCAATTATAAAATAGTTTTTCCGATCCAGCTTGTAAGTATCAATCACTTTCATGATTCCCTGAACAAAACAACTGGTTCCTACGAGAACAATCTTCTCCGTTCGATGTGATAATATATAGGAAACTGCTTGTTCCTGCGATACCGGCAGATATCGGGATTTTTGCGTATCTTCCAACGAATCCCCCTTCGTATACCGCCTTGTTTGCACGTCTTTTTCGTTATACTGATGTGTTCCAATCAAAAAAGCCGAATCATATTCCCCACTCTCCAACAAATTATATGTCAGTTCTGTTACCACGCCACCACTCACTGAATTCCTGCGTCGTTTTTTATCCAATGACCACGCGCAGTACAATGCCTGATACGTTCCAAACCAAAAAGATGTATCTTCTGCCTTTGACAAAAAATGTGTGTAGTCAAATCCGATTCCCGGACATACCTGCATACATCTGCCACAATTCACACAACTCTCACTATCGATAACGGGAAGATTCAGCCCCTCTTCTTTTTTATACTCTATGCACTTTTTAGGACATACTGCTTTACAAATCCCACAGGAAATGCAAAGACCACTGTCAACTGTCTTTTTAACCGTATTCATTTTACAATAACCTTTATATGCCTTGCATTTACAATTTTCTATTTACTTTGTTAACGATGTTTTTTGATATCCATCCACCAGGAAAGTTCAATCTTGGCTTTGTGAAACAATGTTACAGGATTTAACAGCCCTACATCAAAATATTTTACTTTATTGTTATGGTAAAGCTTTAGTATTTCAAAAAACTTTTTCATTCCCCAATGTTCAATAAATACATCTACCAGTTTTCCCAATGCCAGACGATCAATGTGTGCATATCGAAATTCTTTTTTAGACAAGTTTTCCCTAAGAAAAACATATCGATTCACAAGCACCTGTATTCTTGTATCAAATCGTTTCTCATCCTTATGTGATGTAAGGGTTTTTCCACCACGGGTAACACAATAAATTGTCTGTTCGGAAGCTGCAACCTTCTGACTGTAGAAAGCACATTTTGTCATACACATAATATCGTTTGATACCATAATTTCATCAAACGTAATATTATTTCCCTCAATCACCTGTCTGCGGATTAATTTTGACCATGGGGTACAAAATCCGTATTTCATCTCCGTTAACTTTTTCAAGGTTGGATTTTCTCTATAATTGTCCACTAACTCCATATACATAACATGCCTTGATGATACATTTCCGGTTACAATATCCCTGCTGGTTGGCGGAAAATATACCATATCATAATCCGAATCTAAATATGAATGGATTTTATCATAGAGATTCTCCGTAAAATAATCATCTGCATCTGCAAACAAAATCCATTTGCCCACTGCATGCTTTAGGGCTACATTTCTGCTGGCACCCGCCCCTTTGGTTCCTGAATCATTAACAAAAAAATGAACCATCGGAAAATCTGCTAATTCTTTTTGTAACTCTTCTAGTGGAACTGTACTATTGTCATCCACAACAATTACTTCAAAATCATCTCTGACCGGAATACTCTTTAACAAAGTAAGGAGAGATTCCGGGGTATTATAATGTGGTACAATAATCGATAATTGACAATCCTTCATATCCTTTTCTCCATTTCAATAACGGGTTCACGTCCTAATTATTGTCGTCATTCTTCTTTGCCTGGTCATAATCCAGCTTGCGCACATGATACTGCACATCTTCTAAAATCTTTCGATTTGCTGCAATAATATCCGCCTGTAATCCGATAATTCCTGTCATACAACCCATCATAATCAGGGTAGATGCCAATATCAAAGACTGTACATGGCCTGCTGCACTGCCTGTAAAGAAAAATACCAGATAACGAACTCCTAAAATCAAACCAAGTAAAAACATAATGATACCAAGACCACCAAAGAAACGCAATGGCCGGTACATCATAAAGGAACGAATAATGGTTACCATCGATTTTTTTATGTAACCAAACATACTGTTAAACAGTCTGGATGCTCTCAATTCCCCATTCGTACGGATTGGCACTGATGTCATTGCCATCTTTTCACGACCAGCCTGGACAATTGTTTCCAGCGTATAAGTATATTCATTCACAACATTTAGCCGCATAGCCGCTTCTCTGCTATAAGCGCGGAATCCACTAGGTGCATCCGGTATCTTTGAATTAGATGCAACACGCACCGTCCAGCTTCCAATATGCTGCAGTTTTTTCTTTAACGGCGAAAAATGCTCTGTATCATCAATCGGTCTCTCACCAATTACGATATCTGCTTTCCCATCTAATATTGGACGGACTAATTTTTCAATATCTTCGCCCACATACTGATTATCAGCATCCGTATTGACAATAATATCTGCTCCGGCACGAAGGCATGCATCTAATCCTGCCATAAAACCCTTCGCAAGACCTTTGTTTTTCTTAAAAGTTACCACATGATGTACTCCCCAATTCTTAGCAACTTCTACTGTGTTATCTGTACTTCCATCATTAATAATCAGATATTCAATCTCGTCAATTCCGTCAATGTGCTTTGGTAAATCATTTAATGCTATTTCCAGTGTCTCAGCCTCATTTAAACATGGTATTTGAATAATCAGCTTCATCCTTATACTCCTTTACATCTATTTATCTTAAATAAGTAATATCTCTTTACAAAACGACTAAAAGTTATTATATCCTTTTTTATTTCATTGTCAATCTAAGGATTTTCTCTAAACTACTATAAATAGTGCTTTCTCACCCCGTTAATTGCATAAGCTGCAAAATAATATATACATTGAAATAAATTAAGTCCGATATACCGGTATACCCCAAAAGTCATTGCTGCCGACTGCAATTTATTGCCGGATTTACTCTGTTCTGAAATTCGGTATTCCAACATTGGTTCATTTATTCCATATGCTACTTTGTATTTCTTTAATATCTGAAGCCATAATATATAATCTTCATGCAAATGATCCTGCTGCATCGGAAACTCTAACGCAACCTCCCGGCGAACCATGGCGGAGGACATACTAATACAATTACTGTATAACAAGGACTTATAATCAATTGTATCTGAAACCCCTATCACTTTTCCCGTAAGGATTCCTTCCTGGTTCATGAGCGCCCGCGCTGTCGAACATAACACAGCCTGCTTTTGATGCATCACTTCTAACTGCCTTTGCAGCTTATTCTCTGTCCACCGGTCATCTGAATCCAAAAAAGCAATATATTCCCCTCTGGCTCTTGCAATACCCAAGTTCCGGCTTTTGGCAACTCCCATATTCTGTTCATTTTTTATATATTGAATCCGTTCATCCTGCAAAAAGTCTTGTATTACCTTCTCTGTATCGTCTGTTGACGCATCATTAATGATAATCAACTCCCATTCTACATTCTGACGATAAACAGACTCAATTGCTTCTTTAATATATCGAGAAGCATTATATGCCGGCATGATTACAGATACTTCTACTTTTCTTTCCAATCGTCCTTCTCCTGATATAAAATATGTGTTACTACTCGATTTCCGTTAATGGTGTATATTTCTTTTCAAAAGAATCGTTTAATTTCTCATCCCAAAATCCAATCCACTCATTTTTATCTAACTGGAAAATATAGGATACATTATAGTTTTCTAAATCATCTACACGATTCGTTAATAAAACAACATTATTATCTACTTGCATTTTTGCTGAATCATATTCAATCTTCTCATCATAAGCGGATACTAAGACTGCCTTTTTATATGTGTCATTTCCCAAACAATAAACCTGCTTATCATCCGGTATTTCATCATTTTGAAACAACTCATAAGTAGCATTACTCATTTCATATCTACGCTCAGAAGATGGATTACATTGTCTTTTCTCAACACTCCATGACAAAGCAATTGAGAAAACAACTGCAACCGTACAAAGAGCAATTATTTGTTTTCTTCTATATAATTCTAACATAATGAGCGTGAACAACACCAACACTGCCAAGGCAATTGCAAACACATTTTTTGAAAATTTCACTTGTGAAGGATATCGTGCAAATGCCATAAAGAAATAATATGATGTAATTTCTCTCATAGTAGTTCCGTTTAAAATTGGATATGCGTAAAAGACATACACCACTCCAACAATTGCAGTAATAACTCCCGACCATATCACAACCTTCTTATAGTTAAACTTTGAGTAATTTTTCAAAAGAATAAGTCCGAGCATCAAAAACGGTCCTATAAAAGGCATAAAATATCTTGTATATGCAACAAAACGAACTTTTCCATTTGACGCACCTGTCAGTGCAATTGCTGCCACCATTCCCCATAAAGAAATGAAAGAAAATACCATAATAATAAACAGTTCTTTATTGCCCTTACCTTTCCGGTAATCCTTAAATGTCTTGATAAAGTAGTAAATTGCCACAACTGTTACAATTGTGAGCAAACCACCGGTTTCAATTGTAACAGCACCTGCCAACGAAAAAAAGCTGGAAATCAACTTTTTAATACCTTCAAATGATGTAAGAGAACTATATCGCCATGTTCCTGTTACAACATGTTCAACGGAATTTGGCATCGTTACATCCAGTCCCTTTAAATATAAATTCTGCTGGACATAATCTAACAGTTTTTTTTCAAAATAAAAGCATCCCATAAACACTACAGAGAACGATACCGGTTGTATCAGCCATTTTTTATAAACCAAAAGATATAGTACAATTAACACACCTAATGTTCCAAATATTATTACACATCTACTATGAATGATATACCCATAAGCAGCTACCATCCCCAAAATCCCAGACAATATAATCCGCTTTTTGCCTACACTGTCTGCTAATTCCAATAACAGCCATACCACCAACCATACAACAAGTGCCAAAGGTATTTCATTATAGATAAAACCTCTGAAAAATAATATAATTGCATTACATGTGCTTACAAGAGCAATCCCTATACTCATGCATTTCGAACATTTAAATTTTTGACTCAAAACATGATATGCAATCACAACAATAATTCCATGCACAATTATATTAAAAAATAACATTGCACGATAAATATCCACAGGATCACTAAATATTTTATAAACCGGTGCCATTATCATTGTATATCCAAAATTATAAAACTTCTTTAAATGCATATATGAGCTCCAATTGTATCCTGCAAAAAAAGAAGCGCCTGACATGGAGTAAACTTCATCAGCTGAAATTGGTAATTTTCTAAAATAAATCATTCCTCCTTGTGTCAACAAAACCAAAAGGAATAGACAACACTTAATTGTCCGGTCACTCAGCCTCTCTATTCTACCGGTAATCGCTTTCCATATAGCCGGTTTCTTATTCAATATCACCCATACAATCAAAAATAGCACCATGTATACAAATAGCAGTTTTAATAATTCCATTCTTCTTGTTAATCCTTTCCCAATTTCTTTAGAACCTTCTACAATTTCTTGGTTAATTATAATCATTTGCCTTAGATAAATCAACCAGTTTTCTGCTGATTTGTGTTTTCTTATTCTTTTCACGTTACTGTACAGACGTTAGCTTGAATTGAATAAACCGATGGTATAAACTTGAGCTGTAATCAGGTTTGACCATCGGTTTTCTTTATCCAAAAATCTTGGATACTCTGTCAAATACATTCGTCTCATTATTTTTGCGCATCATTAACAGCATACTCATTGAGGCGGGAATGGACGAATGAGTCTTTCTTCTTTGAGTTTATCAAGATCGTCCGTTACT
>JAQXLK010000316.1 GCA_029012085.1 Clostridiales bacterium | reverse complement strand
GGACCCGTGTATTCAACGTCCATATCTGTTGCAGGTGTAAGGTATCCCTTATTTGCTGCTGTTGCTGCGATTGAACGTGCATCCATAAGTGCTACTGAAGCAACCTGTCCGTTCTGAACCTTGGAACCTTCTCTGTTAGGGAAGTTTCTTGTTGAATGTCTGATTGAGAACGCATTGTTGGCAGGTGTATCTCCGGCACCAAAGCATGGGCCGCAGAAAGCCGTCTTGACAATTGCACCTGTTGCCATAAGGTCTGCAAGTCTGCCGTTTCTGGCAAGTTCAACATAAATTGGTGTTGAAGCAGGATATACACTTAATGTAAATTCATCAGCACCGATTGATTTTCCTCTTAAAATATCGGCTGCATCACAGATATTCTCATATCCGCCGCCGGCACAGCCTGCGATTATTCCCTGGTCAACATATAATCTGCCGTTTCTTATTTTGTTCGTAAGATTAAAATCTACCTTATCGCCGAAGCTGACTTTTGCTTTTTCCTCACAGTCATGAAGAATATCCTTAAGATTAGCATTAACTTCTTCGATTGTATATGCATTGCTTGGATGGAAAGGCATCGCAATCATTGGCTTAATCTTATCAAGTTCAACGAATACCGCTCCATCATAATAAGTAACCGCACCCGGATTAAGTTCTTTGTATGCCAAGCTTCTTCCGTGAATATCATAGAATTCCTTAATCTTGTCATCCGTCTTCCATACAGAAGAGAGGCATGTTGTCTCTGTTGTCATTACGTCAACACCGATTCTGAAATCAGCACTGAGGTTAGCGACACCCGGTCCTACGAATTCCATTACTTTATTCTTAACATAACCATTGGCAAACACAGCCCCGATAATTGCGATTGCAACGTCCTGCGGACCTACTCCCTTCATAGGAGCGCCTGTTAAGTAAATTGCAATTACACCCGGACGGTCA
The DNA here is from genome assembly GCA_029012085.1 of Clostridiales bacterium. Classification (GTDB taxonomy): domain Bacteria; phylum Bacillota; class Clostridia; order Lachnospirales; family Lachnospiraceae; genus CAG-590. Next base: position 4,102 of record JAQXLK010000316.1, on the reverse strand, counting down.
ATATCATATGTTTTACTTAATAACTGTTTAACAAGCTCCGGTCCGCCTTCTCCCACTGCCATGGTACCAAGCGCACCATATCTTGTATGGCTGTCAGAACCAAGAATCATTTTGCCGCTTTCAGCAAGCATTTCCCTTGCAAACTGGTGAATAACAGCCTGATGAGGCGGTACATATATTCCGCCGTACTTCTTGGCACATGTAAGACCAAACATATGGTCATCTTCGTTAATGGTTCCGCCTACCGCACAAAGACTGTTATGGCAGTTTGTAAGAACATAAGGAATCGGGAACTTCTCCAATCCTGATGCACGTGCCGTCTGAATAATACCAACAAATGTAATATCATGAGAAGTCAGCTTATCAAACTTAATCTGCAACTTTTCCATATTATCAGAAGTATTATGGGCTTTTAAAATGCTGTATGCAATCGTATTCTTTGCTGCCTCTTCTTTTGAAATCACACTTCCTGTCTTACTCTTTAATTCTGCTTCCTGGTTCGCACCATCTGCAATAATATCTGTTCCATTAACCAGATACGCACCACCTTCGTATAACTTAACCATGTAAGTATCCTCCTTCTTTTATCTTATTACCTTCCGGTAAATCCTCACTCTTTCGGGTTTTACGATACCGTAAGAGACATTCTATTCTCTACCGGCACGAAGCCCAATCGAGAAGTATTGTAGCATAACACCGCTTACTTTTCAAATAGTTTGCTGACAGTTCTAAAAAGATTAGCAAAAATTGTCATTTTATTTCTTTTTTTTCAGTAAATATGATTTTTTTGCTATTCTCAAAGACTTATAAATATTCAACGCAGGCCGCTTATGTCCCGGGAAATCTTTATCAGACTTTAAAAAGTAACGGTACCTGTCTCTTCCACCGTCATCCCATGTCACATCCACGTTGTACCAGTATTTTCCCACCTTCACCATATTCCATGCATGATCTTTCCCTTTTATATACAGACACGGAATTCGCATCTCCTGCATAATCCGCTGAAAAACTAATGCATATGCCATACACATCCCTTTTCCCTTGATCAGGGCATCATACGGACTATAGTAGCCACTATCATACCTCATATGTTCTAAAAGATAGTTATGTGCCTGCATAATCTGATTCACCCGGCTGCCCTTTCCTATCTTCTTTACCAGCTTTTTCATATGCTTATCTATCCGTTTTTCCTGTCTTTTCGTTGTTAAGTAGCCAAATTGAATAATCACATACTTCTGTTCCCCTCCACATATATATATACATCCTCCTGATGTAACCCCCATCAAATAACCATCCCGCAAAGCCAACTTGTCCCAAAAAACCTGATAATCAGATGAATGTTTTCCATACTTTCTAAAATCTTCCTCTATTCCTTCATAATAAAAAGCAAAGTAGGTCTTATGCTGTCTCATTCCCTTTAACAGCTGCTCCACCATCTCCTTTTCGTCTGCAACTATCTGCATATCAACCGGAAACTCCTGTGCATATCCACTAGACGAACAAACACTTATCCCTAGCAAAAACAATATTACCAGGCAACAGTTTCTAACCCATATAAACAGATTCCTTACTACCATAATCTTTCCCTCCTAAACCAACAAAGCAAATATGAATCAACTGCCACTTTGAAACATTATTAAGATATCTTTATTATACAAAAAGGGTTGTCCCCAAAATGGGACAACCCAATAAAATACTATAACCTAAAATATCATAAAACCTTTTTCAATATCATTGACATACTATAATTGAAATGGCTCATTTAACATTTCACAACCATCTAACACAAATCGGCCATTTTCAATTATTTTTACCTCTTTTCCATCTGCATGGATACTTACAATCTCCCCAATCTCATCATAAGGAATTGTAATATCTGTATGACAGTTAAAATATGCTTTGTCTTCATCCGTATTCCGAAGCCTTGAACACTCATTCTCCTTAGCCACAATCTCTTTTCCATCCGAATTGTAAAGCCTTGTTTCTTCACTGTGGCTATAACAGGTATCTCCCACAGCAAAATGTGGTCCCATCTTTTCCACAATCAGAATCGGCAGTTTATAGACGATATCATAGGCATTTGCCATCACATAGGCAGTTGTATTGGTGCCAATCGCAAATTCACCAATCGGAAGTGTCTCTCGATTAAATAATACATTCTCTTTTATATATGCCTTATTTTCCTCCTCCGTTTCAAAATTATCACAGCTATAGTCCGATATCATGCCATCTGTAAAGGTTAACATAATATTCTTAAACTTCAATCCATTCAAATATACTTCAGAAACATTTAATACACCATGTGTACCCGTAAGCTTCGGTGATGTAAACACTTCACCCACCGGAATATTCACATCTGCAGTACAATTTTCAAAATTCGTCTCTTTATCCGGATGCTCTAAATCATGCATCATGACCGTCATACTCGTTTTATTCCCTTCTTGTCCTGTCACTCTGACGGATACGGCATGATCTAACTCGTTAATAATCACCTGCTGAACCCGTTTGTAAGCTTCATTATCCAAGGTATTTACTTCCACAATCCGTTCAAAAATCTCTTCAAAATTATCCCCGATATCCGGAACCGGATAAGCTATAATTGTAAAACTGTAATCATCCTGTGGAATATATTCATTCACAATCTTTGCAGACTCAGAAGCTGCATGTACACAAAGCGTCTGCTGTTTATCCGTAAGCTTCAAAGCTTCTTTCTTATTCACCGGTTCAAACTCTTTTTCACCAAAAACCTCTATTACCGCCGGACCTGCATAACCCTTTGCCAGTGCTTTGCGTTCCTCGTAGGCATTCCTTAAAATCGCTGTCTTGCGTTCCACAAAGGCACTGTCCATAAATATGGTATCATCGCCCTTATGGTCATATTCATACTGTCGGTTTGCGGAAGTTCCAAAATATCCGGGTTTTAATGTCTGTCTGCGGTTTACCCTTGCAATCGGTGCACGATAAATAACCGGTGTAAGTCCCATTTTTTCAAACTGTAAAATAGCAGCCCGAACCATCCGTTCCATACCAATGGCATAACGGATATTTACTGTTTTCTTTTTTGAAAGATCAATTCCTGCTATCCGGAATCCCTCTTCATAACCATGTGTATAAGTATATGCCATGGCATCTATGCGCTCCTGGCTAAGAGAATTTAAAAATTTTGCCATAGAGATTTCATTTTCTGTAATATATTCACCGTACCGGAACAGATATCTTAAATCCGCTAAATCACTGCCCATAATAATATCCGTTGCAAAAGAAAGTTCCGGGTCCAATAACTCTTTGGTTCGATAGTCAACCGTTACATCCGCATAATCACTTACAAAATAATATAGAATCTCCTTTAGCTCCTTAACCGATGGAATCCCATCCTCAAACAGACAAAGTACCTCTACAAAAAGCTCTGCGTGTATTGTCAATTCAAATAGTCTGTACTCTACTGCATATATAATACAGCCTCGTATCTCCGTATACAGAAAAGATAACAGAGCTCCTAACTCTTCTCCTAATTGGGAAATTGCATATTCCGGATTCGCATAGCTTGTTTCATAGCCTGCGCGACCTTGCTCTTTCGGCAGGATATCCTCATATAGTGCACCATTAAATGCCTGCATTTCCTCGAAAGAAGCATTTACCAAATCTTCCGCTTCCACATGTTCCTTCAATGTATTCACCTGTTGTATAAATGCCGCCACCTGCAAAAAGTAATCCGCATAAGGCTTTCCAATTGCAGCAAGCTCCCTTTGGGAATCCTCTCCTTCTAAAAAAGCATGAATTCTCTCCATCGCAAGTGCATAGCGCTCAGCAACACTTTCATTTTCTTCCCGAAATAATTCTTTATACTTCACATTTACTCCTCTTTTCCTTAATATTCCAAAATATTTACGATTCTACAACCATCCAAGTACATACAAAAACAATGCCACTAATAATGGTAATGCATTCAAAATCATGGCAATCCTCTTCATTAATAATCCGCCATCCACGGATTTCCATGCACAAATAGAGAATACCACACCCAGTAAGGCTGAAACCAGACTGCCAATTCCTAATAATCCAACAGCCGCAGGACCCTGTCCATTATAAAGATATGAAATAA
>JAQXLK010000315.1 GCA_029012085.1 Clostridiales bacterium | reverse complement strand
TCCTTCTCCGCCAGCTTTTTCTCATACGTCTCACAAATAATATCTGCATCCGTCATAAATGATTCGTCGGTCATATCTCTCATTGCCTCCAATTCCTTATGATGCTTTCCGAGATACCGGCACAAAGATTTTAGATATCGCTTTAATTTAAACGCGTCCTCCTGCTCGATATTCCCCAGCTCCACATTACGATTTATATTACCGATTATATCATTTTCCACGATTCTTTTCAATTCAGAAACATCTGTGATTGCCCCCTTTTTTATGAGTCTCCGACATTTCAGCACATGGAACGGCAACAGCACAACCATCTTGCGGGCATTCAACTCTTCCACTGAAATCTCTGGTAATTTCACCACCGGCACCTTGTATTCACACATCAAAGTTCCATCATTTTTTTCCAGAGTTAATGTATAATAATCCGGCACATTTCCTTCATAATACAGGTAAATAATTACCGGTTCCGGAAATCTCAGTACATATTTTCCCTGCTCTGCATCCATCACCCTTGTCCGGCTGGCATGGTGAAATCCATAGTCAAACACACGAAAGACGATGGAATTATCTTTCTCCATCTGTGCCTCTAAATGATAACTGTGGGTTCCATTAATTGTCAGAATGGTATCTGCCAAAATTCTTCGCAGCCGGTCATCCTCGAATTCCGTCCAGTTATATGTAATTTCACTATCTAACGGATAATCTGTCCCAAACAATCCATTAATGAGATTCACAACGGCTTTGATTGAAAGTGTAATCAACTTCTTAAAGACTTTGTCAAATATCTGGTAAATCTGTTCTGTCTCAGATCCATCTTCCTGTTCTGCCGCCTGGTCCACTACTTGTTGATATTTTCCTTCCTCTGCATTCGCCTGCCCCATAAGCTCCTGATCTGATTTCATTTGTTCATTTTTCAAATATAAAATACCTCCGATTAGAATTACTGATGCGCATCGGATATATCTCATTATACTGATTATAAAAATGAATTTCAATGAATAAATTATGTATATTTCTGAATAAATACTACATTATTTTGAAAAATTTATGTCATTTATGTACCAATTATGACAGGAGACATTCTACAATCCAAACCTCCTAAATATCGCCCACAGATAACTGGTACCAAATACTTTCAGCTTCTTTGGTCCATAATTTGTAATTCCCAGATAACGTAAATGTAACACTTCCTTTATCGCTACCTCAACGGATGATTTTGTAATGGACTTGGAATTTTCTTTGCGGTCTACAAATATCTCATTTCCTTTGACGTGATATCGAAACTGTACTCCTTTATAGGTTTTAAATGGATATCCTTCAAATGCATTTTATGTTGTATGGCATCAATAGACAATCCATCTGCTATGTACTTTGCAATCTCTCTACTCATTTCTGTAGAATACACTCCTGCAGTAATCAGCAGCTTTCTCATTCGAATTGGTGAAATGTCAAATTGTTCTGCTATTTCTCGAAGGCTTGGTTTATGTTCCGACATACAATTCCGGTCATCATAAGGCTCGCCAAATGCATCCGCAATTTGATTCAAAAGTTCCTGTGTGATTTTCTGTTACTGTATTCCGGTTTCTTTAATAGTCTTGGCATGATGATACCTCTATTTCATAATTAAACTATCATTGTGACATGTAATATATGCTGTTACAGATTATTTTCGTTACAATCTATACATATATTAGTGAAGAAAAGGGCTCTTCGCCCTTTGCTCTTAGTCTCTTTTAAGTTGTTAACTTCCGCTGTTTTTCAAGGCTTTCAGCAAATTTTTATTGTGCAATTTTGTTCGAGTTGCACTTACTTCTGGAAGTTAATAACTTTACTCTTTTATCTTCTATGTCAATAGTTTTCAATCATTTCACGAAATGTTCATGGTGTCGGGCACCAATGTCTCAGGTTTTTGATGAAATCGATACTATAGACAAAATTTTTCACGAAGCTTGTAAATGTCGATCCCAAATCCAGCCCAGACGGAAAAATAAACGCCCACGTATCAATCGCAATAGAACTCATTTTAGGAATAGAAAAGTAACAAGCTAACACTATTCTTCCAATTTATTCAAAATTTTTCTCGCAATAAAATCCAAGGGACAACTGCGCCCTTTTTTCAGGAACATACCTGTTACATCATCTCATATCATATAAACCGATATAAATGGACCTTTTTAAAGTTATATATTACAGCCCTATCAACGAGTAACTCCTCTTAAGTTGACTCTATTTTGACCACATTGGTGTCTGACACCAATGAATGTTTATATGTATCCGAATTAATATATCGCTGTTTTAGTACTAAATAGGCATCATGGTATTCTCTTAGTTCTTCATCATTTCTTCTGTTTCCCCATATACCGGAATATTTCCACTTACAGTATCTTGTTCAGGCAAAAAAAGCTTGTACTCTCTTATAATATCAATCAGCAGCTTTGTTAGCTTTTTGTCTTCTTCATACTCTTCCAAAACGATAATAGCTTTTTCAAATTCCCGTCTATTCCCCTATCAGCACTTTCTTCCCCTCAAATGCAAATCCATACTTGCGGATATGCTCTGCCGGAATTCCTCTTGCAATAAGGTCGGCTGCATAATTCTTCTCTTCTATTTGGGCAAGGGCAGACTGCACCGTGTCCTCCAGTGTCTGCTCATCCTCTGCATCATGCACCTTAAATTCCAAGATAATGGCATTCTTTTCCACATCTTTTGGTTCTATTACTACATCATACCTTCCAAAACCACTTTCCCGGATGGAAGTTACCACATACTCTCCTGTCAAATCTACAATCAACCCCAGGACAAAACCGTGGTAAAATCTCTCCGGTGCCTCGTCTGACGGACTTTTTCCTGTATCAAAATAACTAAAGGTCTGCAATGCCACCCGATTCATATAAACATTCATGGCTTTTTTATCTCCGGCAATCAATGCCTTGACAAATTCATTGTAGCTTCTCTTTTCCTTATCAAACCAGCTGCGTACCATAAGCAGAAACATACGGCTCACTTCATGATTCGTCAATGTCAGTTCATATAATGGCGCACGATTTGCAGGAATCTTCTCCAAATCCTCATATCTTATTACTTTCAAATATCCACTGGCAAGAAGCAGACTGAATATCGCCTCTTCATTATCATCTAACTGGTTATACACGATCTGTTCATCAATCGGACAGCGAATGGTTTTTCCAGCCAAAAGCTCTTCAAAATCACTCTTGATATCTGCATTTCCTTCCCGGATTAGTTTCCCTATCAGACTGTTGCTACTGGTATTCGCCCAGTAAGTGGCAATCTTTCCTTTATCCAGAAAATTTATAATCGACCAAGGATTATAGATATCTTTCTGTTTTCCAAAAACAAAGCCATCGTACCACCATTTCACGTTCTCCTTTTGGTCACCATATCCATACTCATCCAATGCTGCAAATACTTCTTTCTCTGTAAAACCAAAAGCTGTAGCATACTTATCAGATGTAACCGTAACTACCTCCGGATTGTTCAAATCAGAAAAAATGGATTCCTTACTCACTCTCGTAATTCCCGTCATAACCGCTCTTGCCATGTAAGGGTTTGTCTTGAATGTAGAGTTAAACAGACTCCTTGTAAATTCCACCAGTTCCTCCCAGAAGCCCCCCACATAAGCTTCCTGCATCGGAGTATCATACTCATCCAAAAGAATGATGACTTTTTTCCCATAATAGCGGTATAAATAATCCGACAACTGATAAAGTGCTAACGGTGCATCCTCTTCACTCATATTTCCAGCCATCCGGTCAAAGTACTCTTTTTCTGAATTCGAAAGTAAATCAGACTCCCGCAAGAAGGAGTTCTTCTCATATAATTTCATTAATAGCTGTCGAATCCGATAACTGGCTGTTTTAAAATCTTTTTCCTTTACGTTGGCAAAAGAAAGACTAATCACCGGATAGGTTCCCTGAAGCTTTCTATACTTCTCCTCTTCCCAAATGGAAAGACCCTCAAACAAATCTCCCCTGTCTGCATACTGGATGGAGAAAAAATGCTCTATCATACTCATATTCAAGGTTTTTCCAAAACGTCTTGGACGGGTAATCAGTGTCACATCATCTTCACTCTCCCACCATTCCTTTATAAAAGATGTTTTATCCACATAAAAGCAGTTCTTTTCTATTATCTTTCCAAATTCTTGTATTCCGATTCCTACTGTTTTTGCCATGTGAAATCCTCCAATCAAACCATTCTCCTTACAAAAAATCATCCGCTATATCAATGTATGTCATTAGTATAACGGATTCCTTGTCAAATTACAATTATCCAATTCTGCTTGAAATGAAATCATGTGACACACCGTTACTCTTCAGACGACACACCATCATTCTTGTCTCGCTCAACCTTCAACAAAGCCATCATATAGGATAATAACCTTTTCTTTTTAGCAGGTTCCATCTCGTCATATTCACATACAAAATCCCATAAGTCATCTTGCTTCGTTATGACCCGCTGATTCGTTTCATCCTTTTCAATTTTTTCAAACACTTCATCCACCCTGACATTAAGGGCTTTACAAATAGCGATGATTTTGTCCGAAGAAGGAACCGTTCCTTTTTGCTTCCAATCACTAATTGTACTGGTTGGTATTCCCGTTCTTTTGGATAGTTCTTTTTGTGA
>JAQXLK010000314.1 GCA_029012085.1 Clostridiales bacterium | reverse complement strand
AGAAGGACCAAAGATTGAAAAGATGCTAGGATATACCAACTTAGAATCTGAAAAAGGATTTGATTTCTTCCAGAGATTTTTAAAAGAGCAGGGAATTATTGATGAACTGAAAGCAAAAGGAATCGAAGAGGGCGATGTGGTACGGATGTATTATTTAGAATTTGATTACTATGAGTAATACAGTATCATGCTTTAATTTTATATGAGTGAATAGGAGATAGAAAAATGACAAGCAAGCAACGTGCATATCTAAAGAGTTTAGCCATGGAAATGGAGCCAATTATAAATATAGGCAAATCCAGTGTTACACCGGAGCTGGTTACCGCTGTGGATGAAGCAATCAATAAGCGTGAGCTTATTAAATTATCCGTCTTAAAAAATTGTATTGACGATCCAAAAGAAATTGCCAATCTAATCGCAGAACGTACACATTCAGAAGTGGTTCAGGTGATTGGAAAAAAGATTGTGCTTTATCGCAGAAATAAAGATAAATCAAAGATACAGCTTCCAGATGCAAAGGGTAAGAAATAATATGACCTCCATTGGAATCATGGGAGGAACCTTTAATCCTATTCATATAGGGCATATTGAAATTGCCAAAGCAGCCTATGAACAATACTCTTTAGATGAAATATGGTTTATGCCAAATCACATTCCTGGCTATAAAGATAAAAAGGAGCTGATTGATGGTCAGACCCGTCTTGATATGGTGGCACTTGCAGTGCAGGAATATGCCTATTTTAAAGCTTCTGATTATGAATTACACCGAAGTGGGAATACCTATACTGCAGAGACTATGCGTCTTTTAAGCCATGATTATCCGGATGCTGAATTTTACTTTATTATTGGAGCAGATTCTCTTGATTATTTTGATAAATGGCGGGAACCTGCTGTGATTCTTGCTCATGCGAAGATTCTAGCGGCACCAAGAGATGATGCTTCTAAAGAATCTATGCAAAGACGTATTATGCAGCTTCATGAACAATTTGGAGAAAATCATTTCTATCCGATTGACTGTGTAAAAATTGATTGTTCATCCAGTGAAATCAGAAAGCGGCTATCCGAATATGATTTTAGGAATTATACGGAAAAGCAATTTAAAGAACTGGCCAGGGAGCTATATATGTCACCGAATGTTTTACAGTATATCATAGAACATCATTTATACAATGTTTTGTAATTACAGACATAAAAATCTATGTAGTTTCGTTGAAAATACATAGATTTTTTGTTATAATAAAATGTGGATAATGAATAGGAGTTAGTAAAATGGACAGACAACAGATGAAAGACAAGTTAAAAGAGAAACTGCCAACAAAACGTTTTGAACATTCTGTTGGCGTAGAATATACAGCTGCAACGATGGCCTTCATGTATGGAGTGGATTGTAAAAAAGCCATGTTGGCAGGACTTTTGCATGACTGTGCTAAATACGTTCCAAATGATAAAAAGATTCAAAAATGTGAAAAACGTGGGATTCCCATTTCAGAATGTGAATATAAGAATCCGGATTTGCTACATGCAAAGCTTTCTGCAGTATATGCCAAGGAAAAATATGGGATAACAGATAATGAAATATTATCTGCAATCACTTGCCATACCACCGGAAAACCTGCAATGACAACATTGGAAAAGATTATCTATATTGCTGACTACATCGAACCAAACCGTAATATTTTGCCAGAGATGGATATTATCCGAAAAGAAGCATATACGGATTTAGATACCTGTTTATTACACATTTTGCATAATACAATACATTATCTTGAGAAAAATGGTTCACATATTGATCCTATGACACAGGAGACTTATGAATTTTATAATCAGCTCAGAGGATAAAACAAAGAGTTTATTGTATAATATCAGATTTTATATAAAGGAGTAATACTATGACAAGTAAAGAAATGGCAAAAATTGCACTTACAGCATTAGAGGATAAAAAAGGAACTGATATTAAAGTAATCGATATTTCAGGTGTATCTGTAATGGCAGATTATTTTCTCATTGCAAGTGGTAGTAACCGGAATCAGGTGCAGGCTTTAGCAGATAATGTAGAAGAGAAACT
>JAQXLK010000313.1 GCA_029012085.1 Clostridiales bacterium | reverse complement strand
CAAACCTCGAATATTAAACGCTGCAGATTACGGTGTTCCTCAAAGACGAAATAGAGTCATTTTTATTGGATATCGAGAAGATATGGTTGCTCCATCATATCCTGAACCTACAACAAAGCCTGAAAACCACTTAACATTGCTTGATGCCATTGGAGATTTAATAACTGATACCAAAATACGCAAAAAAAATAACGGTGAATTAAGGCAATACCAAATTGATTGTATCAACGGAAGAACTCCAGATATAAATGGAAACCCTGTTCCTGCACCCAAAAAAGTTCTAAACAACGAACTACCTCGTAGCTCTGATTTGGTTGCAGAACGCTTCAGCTTATTTAAGCAAGGTGAAACAGGTACTATGCTTAAAAAAAGAGTTCAAGAAAAAGGTATAGATATTACTAATAAACCTGCACTAATTGCTCTTTGCAGTGAAAAATTAGCCAAAACTGAGCAGGAAATTATTTCTTTATTCAAAAACAAAAAAGCTAGTATTAGTGAAATTGAAATTCTTCTCACTAAAAAAAATATAAGACAACGATTCGATCCAAATCAACCTTCTGCCACAATCGTAAGCATCGCAGATGATTATATAAGCCCTTGGGAACCAAGAACATTTAGTGTTAGAGAAATGGCAAGATGTCAATCCTTTGATGATTCATTCGAATTCATGGGTAAGAGAACAACTGGTGGTCTCCGTAGAAGAGTAGAAGTCCCACAATATACACAAGTTGGTAATGCTGTTCCGCCTCTATTAGCCAAAGCTATTGCATTAGAAATAATAAAAGTTTTATAAGTAAAAGGAAGTTGAAACATACTTCCTTTTTTTTATGAAAAATAGTAGAATATATGTAATAAATCATAGAAAGGGGCGGTTTTATGGCAATAAAAGACGAAGTAGGCGGAAGTTCTGGCTATCTAAAAAAAGTCAGAGACCACTATCTTCCATCTTCAAAAGAAATGGCAGACTTAGCTTTTGACCGATATCAGTCCAATTTAGGCATAGAAATAACAAAAGACTATGTTTTAACACACACTGATGAAATTCTAAAAGGACTATTCATAGCAGAAACTGAAATATTTGCTGAGAGAAATAATAGCATTCTCTCCTCTGCACTTCCATATTATGTTAGAGAAATATATAAAAGAACTGACGAGCGTTATCCAGAAACTAGTGCCAGCCTAGAACGACTTGAACAGCTCTTAAACGATTGTCAAAATCAACGCATTGAGATGGAATACTTTATTAGTGAAATTTCAGAAACACTTGTACCAATAATGGATGTTGTTTCTTTTTCACAAAAACAATCTGCCAAATGCAGAGTTGGTAACACATTGCAAAACCATTTACAAACAATTTTTGAGAAATGTGATATTCCAAATAGCCCACAACAGCAGCGTGAAAACGGCGGGACTATAATGGATTTTGTTATTCCAAGTTTAGAAGCATATAACACCATGCCTGATCAAGTAATAAACATTGAGTGTCAAACCACATTAAAAGACCGATTTCGACTTACAACTGGTAAATCTACTGATGCAAGAATAAAACGATATCTAGCAACAGCTACTGGATGCGGTTTAGTAACCCAAAGAGATATTAACGATATAACCATTGAAAAAGTCAAAGAAATAATCGTAAGTAATAATGTTACACTTGTTGTATTTGAAGATGTAAAAAACAACATAATCACCAAAATACAAACAGCTTATCAAAAAGCAGTAGACGAAGATCCAACATCTGCCATTGCCAACGACCTACAAAACTTGCTCAGATTAAGTGGCAACAAAATCGTCACCTACAAAGAACTTGTAAATCGAGATATTCGTAGCATTCTTGTCTATTGGGACAACGCATAAATTTTAATGGATTATTACCATTATCCAAGGTAATAATCCATTTTTTAATCCTTAACGGGCTACAGTAAACTAGAATTGTAGCACCCCGCTACAATTCTGCTACACGATTACAAAAAAATGAAATTGGTGCTGCAAATCTGCAACACCTTGCTACAATTTGTAGCAGACACCCTTAGATGCCTGCTACATACCTATCCCAAGAAGTCCAATGCTCCACTAGGTAAATCTGTTGACTGCTCTGGTAATTGACTATCGTTTCCACTTTGAGTTTCTACGATATTTTCTGTAGATACTCCACCATTTACACCAGCCAACAATGCTCCGACTATCTTCATACTGGATTTTTGCATTTCATCCTGAATGATTTCTACAATTTGCTCCTTCAAATCTGAATCGGCAGCTTTCTCATAAGATAGCTTAATCCTAGCTTTCGCAACCGACGCAAGTGAACCGCCATCCAAGGCTTCATGTTCCAACTTTTCATACAACTCCATATCTTCATTACTGCCATTATGAAAACGGATACTGACTACTTTTTTATCTGCCATTATGCCGCCCCCTGTTTCTTTAATATCTGCAAAGCCAGAAACTCATATCCCTTTGCATTCGCAAGAATATCCGTATCGTAGGCAAAATTAGATTTATGCTCTGAAAAATTCTTTGCCGCAACTGCACCACCACCTACAAAAATCACATTGGTATAGTTCAAATCATATTCTCTTTCTTCCAGTTCCAGTAATAAGGCTGAAATTTGCCCCATAATGCTATTTTGAATATGAAGGCTATATGATCTAGGCAAATTGGTGTTCTGCTTTAATATGACCTTTAAAATCTCGTTTTCAGGTATATTCTTTCCATACTGTACCTGCAAGCTTCCCTGTATCTGTCTAATCCATTTCACCATTGCTCTTTCAATCGTAATAGATTTGCTCTCCACAGGGATACCATTTACCAAATATACAATATCTGTAGTCTTGCTCCCAATATCTACAGCCATATAATCACCTTTCATATTTCCTGTTCTGGAAGCGATTGCTGAATAGCACTGCGGAAATACAAAAATCCGACTGATAGTAACATCATATCGGATTCCCTCATACTCATATTTCATTACCGGCTTTTCCTCATAGTATTTAATGAGTTCTTTCTTCTCCCTGCCATAGTCGGAGAATGGCAAACCTACCGCAAGAATGATCTCCGCTTTTCTAATACCTACCGCAGACAGCTCCTTTGCGATTGCAACCATTGTCAAAAGCCTTGCATTTTCATCTGACACCTTATCTTCTGTTATGGCAGCTCTGCCCTCTGCAACTTTGTAATATTTTCTCTCAAATTTCAGAGAGTGTTCACTTACAGATGGTTCAACCTTTCCAAGTGGAAATACACCATTCTCAAACATCAGATTAGCAGTCTTGCCAAACTGATAGCCATTATCGAAACCGATAATATATTTATTGTCTCCTAAATCAATCATTATCTAACGCCTTCTTTCTCATAATATTTACAGCCATATAAAATCATCATCCTGCAACCATAGCTTTCCTTCCTCATCCAGTGGTAACTCTGTCCTGCTAATCAGTGTGCCAAAGAAATTTACCAATATTCCTTTTGCCACCCTTACCGGATCACCACCGCTATCATCATCACCAGCCACCTCATAGTGATACAGCCCCTGTGGAACGGAAGACCTCTCAATTCGTACATCATAAAATTCACATTCCACTCCACAGACACAAACCATTTCAAAATTCTCGGTATTATAATCATATCTTGCCATGCTCCTTCCTCCTTAAATTTGAGTATAAAAAATCCACAGAACAGATTTCTCTATCCTGTGGTACTCTTAACATATTATTTAGTTATCTCAGTGGTCACCTCTCACGACGAATGAAAGTCACCTAAACTGCTATTTTTTTGTAGTTTTATCCTGTCCATCAAATTTTGCCAAATCCCTAAAACCCGCATATAACAAGGCTTTTCTGTACTAAACAAAACTGAAAAATTGATGATATCATACTAGGACACAAAGTATTCCACTGCGTTCTCAGGGAAGAATTCTTTAAACTCCCCGTAAAGCTGTCCCGCCAGAGTTTTATTGTGGGCAATGATCAGCGTGGGCTTGTTCAATGCCGCAATAACATTCGCCATGGTAAAGGTCTTTCCGGAACCGGTCACGCCCAGCAGTGTCTGAAATTGATTTCCCTGTTGAAATCCCTCCACCAGCTCGGCAATCGCCTCC
>JAQXLK010000312.1 GCA_029012085.1 Clostridiales bacterium | reverse complement strand
ACCTCTAATCTATAACTACTTCCATCAATCCATTCACATTTAATCCCTTGACTTCTGTCAACATGGTTTCAAAACGTTCCATACTTAACTGCTCATGACCTTTGCTGTCAACAGCCGTAACTTGCAGATAATAGATACCCTTTTCTAACGCTTCCGGTGTGTCATAATAAGTCTCCACAATATCCTTTTTCTCCAACACCAAATTGGTCATATTATAATCCGTAAATAACTGCAGATTATACGTAATAGGCGAGCCCTGATAGGAGTAGGATGGCTGCCACGAAAAATGAATGGTTCCATTGTCATTTTTAACCGGCTGTGCCACATACATCGGTACCGGATACAAAGATGCCTCTTTAAAAGCCTCATAGTTTTCAAGAATTCCGTCATACAAGCTGTCTAAATATGCAGGAAGTTCATTTGGCGGCATTTCCAGCAAAGAGATATCCGGCTCTAATGTCATGGTCTTATTAAGTACCCTCTTGTAACCATTTAAAAGCTCTGTCACCTTTGAACGTGTAATATCGTTTTTCAGCAGTTCTTCCATTTTCTTCTGAATTTTTTCCATACTGCCTTCCATACGGAAATACCTTCTGTGTAAAATGTTCTGATTCAGCTTCTGCCCACCCTTTAAAGACAATGGAAGTTTCATCAGACTGCTTTCGTATTCTCCAAACTGCAATGTTCCGTCAAAATCCCATGGAATAAAGTACCATGTCTGTGAATTGCTTGGATTATAAATAATAAAATTGTGATTTATGATGTCATCGTTTCCCATTAACAGATTAAAGGCAAGCCATGTCAGGTAATTGTCTTCATTGAAATATTTATGAAACACCTCTTCAAAATCATTGGTTTCATCATTTACTGCCTCTAACATTTCCAGTAATTTTTTATGATTATCCGCCTCCCTGATGGATAAAACCGTCTCGAATGCCTCTTCATCATATCCCGGATCATCCACATCTTTTAATACGTCATCTAATCGAAAACTGAAATCCCTGGCTTTATACATATTGCCGCTGCTGCTTAACCCACGTGCCTCCAGATATGTTTTGTTCGGCTGTTCAATTTCTGTATATAAACCATAATATTTAAACTCCTGCTGCTCCTTCGGCAGGGAAGTATCCCGAATCCAAAGACGCATAAAATAAGTTCTGTAACTTGCAACGTTATCGATTCCTGCCAGTAAATCTGTCTCTAATTTCGTAGCAATCTTCGTAACATCTTCGGAATGCTTATTGATATTCAACGTTTTCTGCCCGAAAAACTCATCTGCTTCCTCATTAAACTTTACTTTATAGCTTTTGTACGTATCCCCCCTGGAAGAATTACCCCTTACTCTGATGGTTGCATTTTTATCATCGAGGCTCAAAAGCGGGTCTAACTTCTCGTCCTCCTGTAAAATCTGAATATTGCAGTTTAACACCGGATTATATGTGTGGTCTCTCGAAACATGCTTTCCAAAGGCCGAAAAATCCAACATTTTTCCATCCGAATCCTTTGTCGGAAATACGCTAAGATATACATCATAAATAGCAGTATCCGATTCACCGTAAATCGATTTATCCTCTTGTAATGCAACTCCATTGATTGTGCTTTTCTCCACACTCCACTCTGAAAGCGAAGATTTTTGAGACTTGGTTTCCACCTTTTCCACCTTAATACGTTCTTTTTGATAAAGCAGAAGAAATACTGCCAAAGCTGCTAAAACGGTTACAACCAGCACAATCATTCCGGTATGTTCTTTTTTTCTCACTTCTCTTCTCCTTCCTAACGGCATAATAAATATGCGTTCAAATTTTTTAATCTTTTTCTTAGCAGTACAAAACTGATAATCCAGCCTGCCACAGCACCTGCCAGCAGCGGAATCGGATAATATGGACTTCCCAATTTGCAGCAAATCATAGAACCAATCCCTACTATCACAAGAAAAATAACCGGCCCAACACAGGCAGAGGTATAATCCTCAAAATAATATAGGAATATCACAGTAAAATACATGCAAAACGTACAATACAATCCCATACCCAAAAGCATAAACAGATTTAAAATCTGATTACTAATCCCAAGATATGGATAAAATATATTTACAAGACAAATTAAAATAATTGTGATAATCAGCTGTACTTCATAGACAAAAAACAATTGCAGATTAATGGTATTTTGCATGGATACGCGCTCTTTTTCTATCAGATCATAGGTTCCATTTTTTATGGCAGATAAATAAGCCACATACTTTTCATAAAACATCGTTTCTGTTTTTACCTCAAATACAACCAGACCCGATAGATTCACCAGCATTGCCAAAAACATTGCCAGATCGTAATTTGGTGCAACCCGGAAAACACTCACGCTTACCTGCATATCTGAAAACATCCAATATATGATGTTGGATATATAAAATCCAAGCATATAAGCAAATCCACTAATCCACAATCTGGGATATTTGACAAAATATCTTAAAAACTCAAAATATTGATTGCTCGGCATACCAAAAGCCTTTACACACCAATATACCAACAACAGATTAATGACAAAAAAGCAGCAAACCAATGCCCAGAAAATGGATAAAATCAGATGCCAGCCTGCTATTTTATAAAACAAAAGAAATGCCGGCAGTAAAATGATAATTCCCACAAAATAAGACAACGTTACTTCCTTGTATTCCTTTAATGCCGCTACATAATTCATAATTATGTAAGCATTGACACCCAATATGGTCAAAAGATAATAAGCTGCCATAAACACCAGCGATACCTGGTCATGACTATGCATAAGCACACAAAAAAACGCAGCCTCTATCCCTGCTGCCACACTTCCTATGGTCATCACTCCAAAAAGGGACGCACAAATATCTTTTTCTTTTTTTTCAAATATTTTATCTGAAATATATCTGGACACCACTGTATTTTGAAAGGATGCGATTAACACTGCCGTCAAAAAAATATAGGTAAAGGAGGCTGTAAAAAATGTGATTTCCATTTCTGCGGCATAAAAATACTGCATAATAAAACGCACCAGAAACAAAAGCAGAATAAACATAACAGAAGGTCCTATCGTTGTCATGGAGGCATACAATACTCCCCACGCTCCGGATAACAGTGTCTTTTTCCCAAATATCTTTCTTAACTCAAATCCGATTCCTGCCAATTCCTTCACCTCCTAAACTCTCATATAATTCCCGGTATTGGTTCAAAAAGTCCTGCTTGCTGTAAAACCTCTTCACCCTCTCTTTCCCAACCTCTCCCATCTTCTTTAAGACTTCCGGGTGTTTTGCACAGTAAAGAATCGCCTGTGCCATTGCCTTGCTATCCATTACCGGAACAACATAACCCGCTCTTCCCAGGTCATCCTCTTCATTTCCTTCCAACAAATTCCTGCAGTCACCCACATTGGTACTGACAAATGGAATTCCCGCTGCCATTCCCTCTAACATAGCCAGCGGCTGCCCTTCACTAATGCTTGACAACAGCAGCAAATCAATATCCGGCATATATTCTTTTATATTTACCTGTCCAAAAAATTGCACATTCGGAATTCGTAAAGAGGATACCAGTTCCCTGCATTCTTCGTAATATTCCGGGTTTTCATCATAGCCCCCTAGAATTGCCAGATGTGCATAAGGAATCTGTTCCTGTACGATTTCAAATGCCAGAAGCATGGTTTTTACGTCTTTAATGGGAACAACCCGCAAAACCGTAGCAATATTAAAATTCCCCTTCCCCAGTTTATTGCAGGAAGGCAAATCCGAATATTCCTCCACCGATACACCATTGGGAATCAGGCGTATTTTTTCTTCCGGACATCCCAGTTCCACTTGCAAAGTTTTATTGACTTCAAACAAACTGGTGACCACATCTGCCTGCTGATAGGATATCATGGAAAGCTTCTTAAAAAAGTCAATCCACAATTCCTTAAATCCCCCCTTTACCCAGTCTGCACGAATAATATCCTCTTCCCGTTCTCTTGTATATATTCCATGCTCTGATAAAATAAATGGTTTCCCTTCAATATAGGAAGCTGAGTTTCCTAAAATTCCAGCATATCCGGTAGAAAGGGAATGATACAAATCCGCTTTTACCACTTCTCCCGCAAGGATATTTATAAATGGGAAATACATTCCCCGGAAATTCCATACATACTGCTGAAATGCTTCCGTACTTTTTGACCGCATATACTCATCCAGACATATTTTATAAAAATGTCTCCCCATTAATATATCCACCAGCTGGTTCTTATAATTTTTAATAAACTCCAGAGTCTCTTTCCAGTCAATCCCATCCGAACTGCCAGTCACAAGATTTTTTAATACCTCTGCTTCCTGGTTACTTAATTTGACTTTCTGATATCGTGAGTGAAAACTGTCATCCCCAAGATAAATGGTTCTTACTTCTTTTACATTTGGAGGGATGTCATATTTGTATTCCGCCATTTCCTCTCTGGTAGTCGCAATCGCCCAAATGACAAATTCCACGTCCTTAAAACTGTTGCACAGCATTTGTACCCAGCCTGCCACTCCGCCCATCACATAAGGATAACTTCCCTCACAAATAAGACATACTCTCATTCACTCTCTCCTTCCTCTATTTTCAATACCACCTTCGGTAGCAGCAGACGAAGAAAATAATAGTGATTACCCAGCTTCACATATTCTGCCCCCTTAGCATCTGTAATCTCCCCTTCCGTTCTGAATAGAAACGGCTGACCTTCTACAAACTTCGTTGCGTAAATTTCCAGACTGTCACCATTTCTTTTCCACGTATACTCAAGTTTCTGATAACTCTTTAGCGGGATTCCTGTTTCTGTAAGCGTTGTCTTTTGCAAATAATCGGTTTCTTTTAGAATTTTCTTTTCAAAAGCTCTCAATTGTTTTTTGTCCACATTCCAGCTTGAATACTCTTCATCCATACAAACTATCCTGTTTATATTGAAGGAATGGGATACCATTCCGTGACTGGTTAATACCGATGCAATTGCCAGCATAGTTCCACCCTCTAAATCAATACCATCCGTTGCTTCTGGAAACACACAACCATCCTCTAAAACAGCCATCCTTTCTTCCGGCTTTTCAGCACGAAACTTACCTCTCACCACTTTACAATCGGATGCATAAGTCATTTCTCCGTTGTACATCATCACCGATTTTTCAATGGTCTTAAGAAAGCTTTCATTCATTCCCAAATTACTCCCGTCCTTTGCTGCAACATGCATGACACTTGCCGTATATCTTACTTCATTTCGTACTGCCATTCCCTGGAACACCGGCCAGACCACATCCCGCACAAAGGCTTCACTTGTTCTTCCATATAATTTCATACATACCGAATCATTCACATAAGAATCAACTGGAAAGTCATCCAGATAAATGCTTTCTGTCCCCAATACCGGATATACAAATTCCTCCAGAAGACTTCCAATACCTGCCGTCAAAAATCCCATACAGCGGTTATCACTTAAAAAGGTTGCATTCACCACCAAAGTTTCCCCTTTTCCATAAGGATATGCATACAAAACCGGCACTTTTTTTGGCTGATCTTCTACATATATATCTGCATCCTTTCGAACATTCATCCATGTTGACATATTATATCCATCATAGGTCATATATTCTTCCTGCAAAGCAAAGAAAGGTTTCATAAAATGAAAGTTCTGATAATTTTCTTTTATTGTTTTTTCTAAAATCCCTAAAACCGGCATCAGATACGAATCTTCATATCCCTCTGCCACCCCTGCAGCCAGTATCACCTTTCCACCATTTTCAATAAATTGCACCAGCTGTGTAAGCTCTACATACGGATTTACTACATCGTCACAAAACACAATCACAGCTTTATTATTGTTCAATTCTTCTTCTCCGATTGTATCTTTCTTATTCCATACTACCTTCATATCCTCCATCAACTGGCAGACATTCCGGTAAATATCTTTATAAATCTCCTTCTCTTCACTTCCTACTACATAAAAATGATATTCCTCTAATTTTGAAAATGACTGCCCTTCAATCCATTTGATTTCTTCTGTATCAGGTTTCTCTTTGGCTACCGTTTTGCTGCTACTCTCATTGATGTTGTATACTATAAAAATTCCACATATACCAAACACAATAAAAAGTACATATGCCAACCGCTTCAAGGACAACATATTATTCTCTCCTCTCTGTCCAGTATCTAAGTATCTTTAGTCCCTCCGGTGACAGTTTAATTGCCGACCTTCGCAGGCCATCCAGACATGTATAAAACTTCTGTTTATCGCCCACATCGTAATACATTTGCAGCATTTTCCGGTACGCCATTTCATTCCGTTCACACTGGTTAAACTTCTTCCAAAAGGCTTCCGCCTCTTTATACCGCTTTAAATCTACAAGATACATTACATAACAGTTATATTCATCCCCTGTAACTTTCGTCTTCTTTTCCGCATGCTCCAGTCTATTACAATAATCTGCCTTATACAGCTCCGCTTCCCGTTCTGTCAAAAGGTCACTTTCAATGTAATCCGTAAGCTCTTTTAAATACTCCCGTAAATACTCTGTATTTTCCGGTTCTTTCTCCATTTGTTTTCGCATTTTTCCTATTTTTTCCTGTTTTCCACGGTAAACCTCCATTTTGGCAGCTGCCACATAATGTGCCGACTCAGAATCACTATCCTTTCCTGCCGGAAGAACCACCTTGTAGTTTGTATGAATATCTTTCTTTAACTGTTCTAACAACAGTAATCTTTTTTCAGCATTGCTGCTGACTGCCATTGCATCTGCAATCGGTACTATATTCAGTTCTTTTTCCACCACCGGCATAGACTGCACCTGCTCAATATCAAACCGTTTCACTAGAGATTCTCTGTCATAAGAAAATTGTTTCCGGATATTCAAAATCCATTGTGGCAAATAGTAAATGACAAATCCCATAACCGAAAAAACCATGAAAAAAATGGTTAATCCTATTTTCTGTTTTTTAGAAACAGCAGATATTAAAAAGATGATAGAGGCAGCAAAATTAACAACGGCTATCCCGAGCATTATTTTTTCCATATCATCCTCCTACGCTGAAACTTTTCACAATCTCTGCCCCAATTCCAATTGTTTCTAATTTTTCCATAACAATTTTTCCACCCTGTAACGACGTGTTTTCCAATAACACATACAAACCTTCTTTTCGATCCATCCCCCAGACATCCATTTCCCTGAACATCTTCGCTGCTTTTTGATATCTTTCCACCACATCTCCCTTTGTACATAATTTCAGGATACAGTAATCCGCCATTTCACGCTGTTTTTTCTCTTCCGCAAGCTTTACCGCTTTTTCAAATTCCTCAGCATATAAAACAGAAGTATCCTTTAAATATTTCTGTTTTCTTGATACGCTCTCATACTGTAAGGCACGTTCCAAAGAGTCGGAAAACATCTCCAACAGTGTTCTTAACAAATTAACGGAATACAAGGATAATTTTTCCATTGGAAGCTCCTGTATGAAAATGGCAGCTTCACAGCCTTTTAATGAAGATATCGGAAGAACTATCGCCGGCTCTCCCTGCCAGATATCACCTTCATACACCCGGTTCTCCTTTATTGCCCTTTCCAAATCCGGATATTTTTTCAAATTCCATGAGTTTCCCTCTACTATAGACCTGGCATTTAACGATGCAATCAATCGTAAATAGCCATTAGACCGGTTAACCTTGTATACGGCAACCGTCTTAGTCTGCATAAGCTCTGCCACCACCTGCAGGCACTCCATAAAGATACGTTCCGGTTCTAATGTATGAATTCGGTTCATAACAGAATTCAGATAGGGAAGACCTGCTTTTGCTTCCAATACACGCTTTTCATACTCATCTTTTATCAAAATATTTTTATCATTGATTTCTTTCAATTTGTCATAGGATTCTTTTAACAGCTTTAACTCCTGTTTCCGGTTTCGATTCTCTTCCCGGAGTATATCTGCCGTATATCCAACCACAATACCAAAGAAAACAAACTCGACTATCATAAGTACACTTTCAACATAGGAATAAAAATTTGTCATTTCCAGAATATTTTCTTTTTGAGACATTAAGTACACAATGCTTGATAATGCTACGCCAATTGCACCCTGTTTCACGCCATAACATAATGAAATCACTACAACATAAATCAAAAGCCAATCCACTTGGGAAAACAGGGAATGGTTTTGTGACAAAAGATAGCACATACAAAATATCCCAAATAGCAACACAGTTTCTAAGGTTCTTCTGATTCCCGGCTTTGCCCTGGCTGCCCCAGCTTTCTTCCTCTCTGTCTTTTTTTCCGACTCATGAAAAACGATGCGTTTTTCCTTTAACAAATCCCTTAACAGCCAGAAATCCGTCCATTCCTGCTCTTGCTTTATTTTCGTGTTATCAATATAGGGTTTTTCCTCTTCCTCTGCTTTGTTTATGCTGATTGGAAATTCCCTTCCCTTTGCCTCACATATGTACCGTACCAGCTCCGAAACCTTAATTTGTTCTGAACTGCTCACATTGTAAATTTCTGGTTTTCCCCAATCTCTTACTCTTTTGATGGCATCTGCCACATCTGACACATGCACCGGTTGCAACTGCTGTTCCGGTATTTCAACTACTGACCCTGATGTAACATCCGCTGACAGCTGTCCAAAAAATTCTTTGGAACCAATCTGTATTTCTTCCGAAAAAACCGGTTCCAGGCGTAAGATAACCGTATTTAGTCCCCTCTGCTTATGATACATTTCTGTCATATCCTCTTCCTGAAGCATCCACATTCCCTTTTTCGTCCGTGGATAAAGCTTTGAGTTCTCTGCCACTTTCCCCAATCCCTTTCCATAAACCTCCGTAGAAGAAAGACAGACAAACAGACTAACATTCATGCAAACACATTCTTCCAATACAGCTGCAAGTACCGAAAGATTCTCTCTTTGCTCCAGGTCCCACTTTGGGTTCAAGTATCCATTTCCGGCATAAATCACAACATCCGGATGAATGGATTGAAAAATTCGTACAATTTCCTCTTTTTGGTTTGTAAGCTGATAATTTTTATATTTAAAATATGATACTTTCTTTTTGGTAACCGGTTCTTCGGAAAGAAAAAAAACATCCATTTCTTCCTTGTACAATCGTTCCATAACAGCTGTGGCCAGACTATCACAATTACCCACATACGCTACTTTCATATGAACTTTTCCTTCCTCCTTCATTTATTTGCATACATACCAATATTCTATTATGCTGGCTGCAATAATAGAACCGGAAAATAATGGATGGTTTTTCACATCCTTGTCATTTTATCTGTTCTATACTATAATGAGATTAATTATGTGCTTTTGCACTTCCTATTAAAATGAGAAAGAAGGATAACATATGTATCAAATTGATTTTAATAAACCGATTCACGTTCATTTTATCGGTATTGGCGGTATCAGTATGAGTGGATTAGCTGAGATTTTGTTGAAGGAGAACTTCCACATTAGTGGGTCTGATGCAAAGAATTCGGATATTGTGGATAACCTGATTGCCATGGGTGCCATTGTGAATATTGGACAGTGTGCTGCCAACATTACCGATGATATTGATTTGGTTGTATATACGGCTGCTATTCATGAGGACAATGAGGAGTTTGCAGCCTGCAAGGCGAAAAATATTCCTATGATTACAAGAGCACAGCTGTTAGGGCAGATTATGAATAATTACAAGTATTCCGTAGCGGTATCAGGTACACACGGAAAGACTACTACCACATCTATGCTGAGCCAGATTTTCATTGAGGCAGATACTGACCCTACTATCAGTGTAGGGGGAATGTTAGATTCTATTGGGGGTAATATCCGGGTTGGTAAATCGGATTATTTTGTGACAGAAGCATGTGAATATACCAACAGCTTCCATGCATTTTATCCTTATATCAGTATTATTTTAAATGTAGATGCGGATCATTTAGACTTTTTCAGTGGTATCGATGAGATTATTGAGAGTTTCCACACCTTTGCAGGCAACCTGCCGGACAATGGCACTTTGGTTGTAAATGGTGATATGGACTGCCTTCCACGCATTACAAAGGATTTAAACTGTAATATTTTGACCTTTGGTATGAAAGATAGCAACCGCTATTATCCAGCCGATGTGAAAGCCGATGAGAAGGGACATATGAATTACACCCTGATGGTAGATGGAAAAGCCTGTGAGCGGGTACATCTCAACATTGGTGGAATCCACAATGTCTGCAACTCTCTTGCGGCGATTGCTGTAGCGGATTTGTTAGGAATCGACAGGGAATATGCTCTTCTTGGTCTCGCAAACTTCGGCGGAGCCCACAGACGGTTTGAATTAAAGGGAACGCTTGGCAACGTAACGGTAGTGGACGATTATGCACATCATCCAACAGAGATTAAGGCAACCCTCACAACTGCAATGAGTACACCTCATAATGAACTATGGGTTGTGTTCCAGCCACATACCTATACAAGAACTCATGCCTTATTTGAGGAATTTGCTGATGCTCTAAAGGGGGTTGATCATGTTATTCTTGTGGATATTTACGCTGCCAGAGAAGCAGATACCGGTCTTGTTCACTCGAAAGACCTGGCAAAACGCATTAAGGAATATGGCACAGATGCAAGATATTTTAGTTCCTTTGATGCCGTTGAAAATTATTTATTATTAAATTGCAAAAAAAATGATTTGTTGATAACTATGGGTGCCGGAGACGTCTATTTAATTGGTGAAGAACTCCTTGGAAAATAGTTATTCACATTATCCACAGTCTATAACTTTTGACTTGACAGGAATAGATTGTGGATATTTTTATTTACATAATGCATTACACTGAAATGATAAACCATTTGTTTTCATTGATATTCATATGATTAACCATATTATGTTGACTTTTTTTCCACATTATCCACATTATCCACATTTTTTTCCACATGCGGTGGACAAACGCACGTTCTATTTTCTTTTTGAAAACACTGTGCTATAATCCATTTTGCTTATGAATTAGAAGCAAAAAAACAGCCACAATTAAAGGAGGAAAAAAACGTGGAAACCATTACTATTACAACCGAAAATCATGAGACATATTCCGCAGTTTCGAACTTCTTTATTGATTATTATATGACTGAAGCAAATGGTGAATTTGTTAAAGTTTACCTTTATTTAATACGACTGTTAAACAGTGGACAGGCTGTTACCGTTGCCGGCATTGCAGACCATTTTAACCTGACCGAAAAGGATATCTGCAGGGCAATCCGCTATTGGATAAAAGAAGGGGTTCTCCGGTTAGAATATACAAAAAACAAAGTTCTTACCGGTATTACATTACTTCCATTATCTGCAAAAAATACAGATACGGAAAATGATTCCTCTTTACTTGCCATGCTTGGAGTGGAGACCGATGAACCTAATGAACAACCAAAACAGGAAACCGACATGGATGAAACTTCAGCTGCCGAAGAAATGGAAGCCGTGGTACAAGCCACTACCGTTCCGAAAAAGCATGCCTATAAAGCTTCTGTTATAGAAGAAAAACAAAAGGATGAGGACTTTGGAAATCTGCTTTATCAGACGGAAATTTATTTTGGTAAGCCACTAACCCAAAGTGACATGAACTCTCTTATATATATATATGATGAACTTTCTTTCTCACCGGAGCTTTTAGAGTATTTAGTGGAATACTGTGTATCCATCGGGAAAAAGAGCTGTCGCTACATTGAAACTGTCGCCATTGACTGGTATAAGAACGGCATAACCTCTGTAGAAGATGCCAAAGTTGCATCTAAAAATTACAATTCCATTTATGTTGCCGTATTAAAACAGTTAGGGATTCCACGGCGGGTACCAACCCCAACGGAAACCTCTTTCATTGATACATGGTACAATACGTATTCTTTTAATAAGAATATTATTATAGAAGCCTGCAAACGGGCAATTACGGCAAATCCTCATTCTGCCAATTTCAACTATGTAAACGGCATCTTAGAAAGCTGGCACAAACAAAATGTACATAAGCTTTCTGACATTGAAGAGTTAGACCGTAAATGGGCCGAAGAGAAAAAGAAGAAACAGACAGCCGGTATCGCCGGAGCAAACCAGTTTAACAATTACAAAAGTTCCACCAGTGATCAGACTATTGATGAATTCGAAAGCCTGTTTTTACAGGAAACCAATCAAGCTTAGCGCAGGAGGATAACCGATTATGGCCATTCGTAATTTTCAGTATGATGAAATTATGAACACATACTATCAGAATCAATTAAATAACCGTGCTCTTGCAGATGCAAGAAAAGAAGAAGTATATGCTGCCATTCCAAGAATTGCGGAAATCGACCGGCTCATTGCACTTTCTTCTATTCAGGCTGCCCGTTCCCGTCTAACAAGTAACACGGATACGACAGATTCTGCAAAAGAAAACAACCAGAATCTGATTGCTGAGAAAAAAGATTTGTTAAAAACACATGGTTATCCTGAAGATTACTTGAAACCCATTTATACTTGTCCGATTTGCAAGGATACCGGACGGACAGAAAATGACTACTGCTCCTGCTATAAACAGGCATGTATCTCTTTGTTGTACAGAGAGTCAACGTTAGATAATATCTTACAGGTAGAAAATTTCGACCATTTCAACATTGACTACTATCCGAAGGAATCCGATGGTGAGCATCCTTACTCTCCATACGATAATATGAATAGTATTTTAGAAAAAAGCAAACAATTTATAATGAATTTCGAATCAGAAGGTGGTAATCTTCTCTTTTATGGAGAAACCGGTCTTGGAAAAACATTTTTATCAAACTGCATTGCGAAAGAACTGTTAGATACAGGACACACTGTACTTTATCAGTCTTCCATTCATCTGTTTGAAGATGTATGCGCAGATGTGATTATGAAAAAGGGACAAATTCCCGGCAGTCAGGAAACTTACCGCTATTTATATGACTGTGATTTACTGATTATCGATGATTTAGGAACTGAATTTACAAATTCCTTTGTATCTTCAGAACTTTATGATATACTTAATACGCGAATCCGTTCTAAAAAATCTACTATCATTTCCACCAATTTGAATTTAAAGGAAATGAAAGAACGTTATTCCGATCGAACCATAACCAGAATTATGGCAGAATACAAGGTTTTCAACTTCTATGGCAGCAATATACGCTTAGCCAAAAGAAGACAAACAATAAATAACTAAAGTGAATCATTTTAACGGAGGAAGAATCATGCCAAACGATAGTAATTTATTATCAACCATCCCTGTAGGTCCATTAGGTATTGTTGCTTTGGAAAGCTGTACTGCTTTAGGCAACCGTGTGGACGCTTACCTTTCAAAATGGAGAGCTGCACGTAACAATGCAGAAAAATCCACCATTGCATTTAACGGATATGAAAAAGACTCTTATCTTGTTAAATCCTCATGTCCGCGTTTTGGATCCGGAGAAGCAAAGGGTGAATTACAGGAATCCATAAGAGGAAAAGATCTTTATATTTTAGTGGACGTAACCAATTACAGCATCGAGTACACCGTATGCGGCAGAAAGTCACCAATGTCACCGGATGACCACTATGCAGATGTAAAACGTATCATTGCTGCCTGCGGCGGCAAGGCACGCAAAATTACCGTCATTATGCCATTTTTATATGAAGGCCGTCAGCACAAAAGAAGCGGCAGAGAATCTCTTGACTGTGCTTTAGCATTACAGGAATTAGTAGATTGGGGTGTAGATAATATCATCACTTTTGATGCCCATGATCCAAGAGTGCAGAATGCGATTCCACTTCATGGATTCGAAAACATCCGCCCAACCTACCAGTTCTTAAAAGCATTACTTTTGTCAGAGCATGATTTAGAATTAGATAGTGATCATTTAATGGTAATCAGCCCGGATGAAGGTGCTATGAACCGTGCAATCTACTTTGCAAATATTTTAGGTGTCGATGTGGGAATGTTCTATAAACGCCGTGACTACTCTACCGTAGTAAACGGACGTAATCCAATCGTTGCCCATGAATTCCTTGGTGATTCCGTAGAAGGAAAAGATGTTATTATTATCGATGATATGATTTCATCCGGCGAGAGCATGATTGATGTAGCAAAACAGCTGAAAAAACGGAAAGCAAAACGTGTATACTGTATTTCTACTTTCGGTTTATTCACCAATGGTTTAGATGTATTTGATAAGGCAAACAAAGAAGGCATTATTGAAAAGGTCATCACAACTAATTTAACCTATCAGACACCGGAGCTTCTCTCCCGTGATTGGTACATCACTGCAGATATGAGTAAATATATTGCATTATTAATTGACCATCTGAACCATGATGCCTCTATCTCTGATATATTAGATCCAACGGATCGTATTCAGGATCGTATCAATGAATACCGCGAGAAACACACAATTCGTGAAAACTACTAAACAACCTGATACTCATATATTAATTATCGTAGACATAAAAGAGCTGTTGCACTAATTAGTGAACAGCTCTTTTTCCGTGTAAAAATTAACTGCCAGACCCGAAAGTATCTGGCAGTTGAAGTAAAATTAATGTATGACAAAACACATTGTAACTCAAAAAATACAGTTTAAACCAATACTGTGCATTACTGCGTTGTTTCCGATGCTGCCGGCTGTGTTGTCGCCTCTGTAGTTGCCTCAGTGGTTGTCGGCG
>JAQXLK010000311.1 GCA_029012085.1 Clostridiales bacterium | reverse complement strand
TGTCGGCGCTCCAAATGTAAGGCCATCATCACATGATTTTTTCACTGCTTCAATGACTTCTTCTCTGGCGTGCCCTAATATCCCAGGTCCCCAGGAACAGACATAATCAATATATTCATTTCCATCTACATCATAGATTTTGGAACCTTTTGCTTTCTCAATAAAACGTGGTGTTCCTCCAACCGCACCAAATGCACGTACCGGACTATTGACTCCTCCTGGTATTTTTTCTCTTGCTGTATCAAATAATTGTTGTGATTTTGTAATGATTTGTTCCATCTTTCCTTACCTTCTTCTTAGTTTTCTCGTAGCCATTCCGCAACTTCTAATGCATGATAAGTAATAATAATCTGGGCTCCTGCTCGCTTCATTGCAATCATATTTTCCATAACAATCCGTTTTTCATCAATCCAGCCATTTGCTGCCGCCGCCTTTACCATGGAATACTCTCCGCTTACATTATAAACCGCAAGAGGCAGATTGGAAAGCTGTGACACCTCTTTCACAATATCAAGGTATGCAAGACCAGGTTTCACCATGAGGATATCCGCCCCTTCCTCAATATCTGCTTCACATTCCCTTAATGCCTCTTTTCCGTTTGCCGGGTCCATCTGGTAAGTTCTCCGGTCACCAAATGCCGGTGCGGAATGGGCAGCATCCCGAAATGGAGAATAATACCCGGAGGCATATTTTGCACTATAACCCATAATTAAAATGTTGGAAAATCCGTTATCATCCAATGCCTTTCGAATCACTGCTGTATGTCCATCCATCATGTCCGATGGCGCAATAATATCTGCGCCTGCCTTTGCTAAGGTGACCGCCATTTGGGCAAGCAGAGGCAATGTCTCATCATTTAAAATCTCCCCATCATGAATCAGACCACAATGTCCGTGGGATGTATATTCACAAAGACATACATCCGCAATCACGATTAAATCCGGTGATTTTTCCTTGATATGACGGATTGCCCGCTGGGTAATACCATTTTCATCATAGGCACCGCTGCCACATTCATCCTTATGCTCCGGAATACCAAAAAGCAAAATGGATTTTATACCGGCTTTCTCAATTCTTTCTAATTCTTCATCAAACCGGTCTATGGAATACTGGTA
The DNA here is from genome assembly GCA_029012085.1 of Clostridiales bacterium. Taxonomy (GTDB): domain Bacteria; phylum Bacillota; class Clostridia; order Lachnospirales; family Lachnospiraceae; genus CAG-590. The sequence continues at coordinate 2,776 of JAQXLK010000311.1, read as the reverse complement.
AATCCCCGGCATGGAATCCACGGGATTCTTAATATTTTCCCCTTCTATAATAAATACCGGATACACCAGTTCATCCTTATGTAATCTCGTTTCCCGCACCAGATTTCTAATGTTCTCACTGGCACGTAATCGTCTTAAACGTATCATCTTAAAACCTCCTATTGCTATAATCTTAAGTATCTTCGTTATTGTTTCAGCTTTCTCTCTACAGCCTGAACCAACCCTTCCACATCATTTACATCCGGAAGGATATCCGCACAAAGTCCATATTTTTTCAATGCCTTCGCCGTCACCTCACCAAGACATGCAAGCTTTACATGGTTTTCCCTGATACTATTTATAATGGAATCTTTATCATAGCTTTTTTTATGACCTGCAAGTCTGCCTTCGCTGCGAACGTTGTCCTTGCTCTCCTCATATTCAAAAAAACCTTCCACACCGGAAGCACTTACAAATAAAATGCTGTCCAAATCCGGTAAATATTCCATGTTTTCCGTATGTTTTCCAACCACATCATAAATCGGTATGGCATCATAGGAAATGTGGCTTTCGTCTAATACTTCCAACATTCTGACACTTCCCTGCCTTGCCCTTGGAAGCAATAATCGTTCTCCCTCCTTCATCACGGTAGAAAGTTCCTTTGCCATTGCCTCCGTTGTGTACTGTCCCGGCATAAAATCTGCGCTAAATCCGTATTTTTCCAACGCTTGTTTCGTACCGCTTCCCACCACAGCAAATCGGATATGTGAAAGTCTTCGTAAATCTATCTTCCAATTCCGTAACTTTTCAAAAAAGATACTGATTGCATTCTGGCTCGTAAAACCAATCCATGCATAATCCTCAATATGAGAAACTTTTTTCTCCAATTCTTCTATCTGCTTTGTTAAAACCACCTTCATATCACACAGACAATAAGCCTTCCCACCGCTTTGTTCCAGCCTGTTCTTTAATTTTGTATATAGCGGTCTTGTTCCCACCACGCCGATGTGTCTTCCGGTAAGCGGCCCGGTCTTTCTGCTGTAAAAATCATACCCTGCCGTTTCTCCTACCACAATAATAGCCGGGGATTCCAGCTTTGCTTCCTTTGTAAGCGTTACAATCGTCTCAAGGGTTCCTCGCACAATCTGCTCTCCCGGCAGGGTTCCATTTGAAATTACCGCCACCGGTGTTGTTTTCTCTTTTCCCTGCTTAGCAAGTCTTGTAACAATCTCTTCTAAATGAGAAAGTCCCATAAGAAATACACTGGTTCCCTCTAAGTTTTGGATGTGTGAAAGTTCATCCTCCATGGTATGCCCGGTAATTACATGGAAACTTCTTGCCACCTTCCGGTGTGTTACAGGAATTCCCAATGTCTCCGGTACTGCAATTGCTGACGTGATTCCCGGCACAAGCTTAAATGGGATCCCTTCTTTCAACAAAACCTCTGCTTCCTCGCCACCCCTACCAAAAACAAAAGGGTCACCACCTTTAAGCCGCACTACCATTTCATGCTCTCTTGCAGCTTTTACTAATATTTCATTGATTTCACTCTGCTTTTTATAATGGGCTCCTGCCTGTTTTCCCACATATATTTTCTCACAGTGCTCCGGCACATATTCCAAAAGCTGATAAGTTCCAAGTCTGTCGTAAATGACAGCATCACACTGCTTTAACAGTTCCATTCCCTTTACGGTAATCAATTCCGGGTCTCCCGGTCCTGCTCCAATAAGATATACCATACTCATATCTGTTCTCCTTATTTTATTCACTACTTTTATGCTTTCGCCAGCTCACAGTAGGAACGTCCGCTTAGTCAAGCTTCGAAAATCAACGATTCCTTTACAACCCGCTCTGCCAGCTCTTCCCACTCACTGTCATTTCCACACACGGTATTACGACGAACTTTACCATCCTTCACCTGCATCAGAGTAAGGCACATTTTCTCATCCTTACACTTTGCATATACACCAACCGGCTCATGGCAGCCCGCATTTAAAAGTGTTAATACTCTTCGTTCCGTCATAAACTGAAGCATTGCTGCTGGATCTGAAATCTGTGCCGCCATATCCTGTGCGAAACCTTTATCAGCTGTCTCTATTGCAATAATACCCTGGCAGGCTGCCGGAAGCATCTCTTCATCAGACAGATACCGGTAAAGCAAATCCGGCTCCTTATCAAGCCCCATCCGTTTCACTCCCGCTGCTGCCAAAACAATGGCATCATATTCTTCTCTGCGAAGCTTATCAATTCTCGTATTCACATTTCCACGAAGGGCTCTGCACTGAATACCCGGACAGACTTCCTTAATCTGATACTGTCGTCGCAGACTGCTGGTTCCAACAATATATTTTTCATAACTTTTATTCTTTGCCTGGGTGCTTTGCAAGCCCCCCACTAAGCACCTTGCAAATTCACTGTCTTTTTTGCAAATCAACACATCCCTAACATCCGCCCGTGGTAAAACACCGGAAATGGTAAGCCCTTCTAACAGCTCTGTCGGCATATCCTTTGCACTATGCACTGCCATATCCATTTCACCATTTCGGATTGCTTCCTCAAATTCTTCCACAAAAACCGCCTTACCGCCAAACTCCAAAAGCGGTCTGTCTGTCTGCCGGTCTCCTTTTGTGGATAAAATCACCTTCTCAAAAGAAAAATCCGAGAAACTTTGTTTTAATTTTTCTATCACCATATCTGTCTGAACCAGGGCTAATGCACTTCCCCGCGTCCCGATACGGATTACATTATCTTTTTCCTGTTTCTGTAATTTTGTCTGTTCCATTCCCAGTCTCCAAAT
>JAQXLK010000310.1 GCA_029012085.1 Clostridiales bacterium | reverse complement strand
GTCTTCTCTGATTTCCTTTTAAACTTATCAAATAAACCCATCTTATAGCCTCCCTAGTTTTCCTATGCGTAATCGGTATAACAATTTGTTAACTCTACAAATTCATATTTCTCATTCTCTTTAACGAGAATATTATATCACACCAGCTATTGAAAATCTTCCACATTTCAAAAAAAATGTGGAGCAGCTTTCCACTCCACATCACTTACTAAGCACTTGTCTATTTAAAATAATCGTAACATTTCCGCCATTCAGCGCTATTTTAATATCCTCCTCAAATCTTCTTCCGGTGTAGAAATCGAAGCAATATTATAATTTTGCACCAAGAATTCAAGAACATTTGGAGATATAAATGCAGGTAATGATGGTCCAAGCAAAATATCCTTAATTCCTAGATGCAGTAATGTTAACAAGATACAAACCGCTTTTTGTTCGTACCATGAGAGCACCATAGAAAGCGGCAGGTCATTTACACCACATTCAAATGCTTCTGCAAGTGCAACTGCCACCTTTATTGCACTATAGGCATCATTACACTGCCCCATATCCATAATGCGTGGCAATCCACCTATTGTCCCCAAATCAAGGTCATTAAATCTGTATTTTCCACAAGCAAGTGTCAATACAATGCTGTCAGGCGGAGTCTGTTTCACAAATTCCGTATAATAATTCCGCCCCAGCTTTGCACCATCACAGCCACCCACAAGGAAGAAATGCCTGATTCCCCCTTTCTTCACAGCCTCGATGACTTTTTCCGCATTGGATAGTACTGCATTATGGGCAAAACCTGTCATAACTGTCGAACCACCATTTATTCCCGTAAAATGCATATCTTCCGGATAACCGCCAAGTTCCAATGCCTTTTCAATAACAGGTGTAAAGTCCTTTTCCTCTCCAATATGCACGATTTCCGGATAAGAAACAACCTCCGTCGTAAACACGCGGTCAGCATAACTTTCTTTTGGCGGCATCAGACAATTTGTCGTAAAAATAACCGGTGCAGGGATATCAGCAAATTCTTTTTGCTGATTCTGCCATGCAGTACCAAAATTCCCCTTCAAATGTGAGTACTTCTTTAATTCCGGATAGGCATGTGCCGGAAGCATCTCCCCATGGGTATAGATGTTGATGCCTCTATCCTTTGTCTGCTCTAACAGTTGTTTCAGATCATATAGGTCGTGTCCGGAAATGACAATAAATGGTCCTTTTTCAACTGTTAATGCCACTTTCGTTGGTTTGGGACTTCCATACGTCTCAGTATTGGCTTTGTCAAGCAATGCCATGCATTTCAAATTAATTTCCCCGGTTTCCATGACAATCGGAAGCAATTCTTGCATTCCCCAATCTTTCATTCCGATTGCAAATAAAGCTTTATAGAAAAAAGCATTTACTTCTTTATCCGTATAACCAAGGACAGCCGCATGATAAGCATAGGCTGCAATACCTCGAATTCCAAATAAAATCAAAGATTTCAGGGAACGTATATCTTCATCTGCCCGCCAAAGAGACTGCATATCAAAATCATCATTTTTGCCACAACCAGACCCACATGCGTAACATTTGGGTACTAAACTTTCTTTTTCTGCCTTTATGTTATCTATCATAATGTTAAGAGTATCATTATTGAAATTAACATTTGTAATAGTAGAAAAGAGTCCCTCTACTACCAACTGATCCGTATATTCATTAACAAGATACTCTTTTCCTTCTGTTGCTCTCGCCAGCCCTATTAGTGCCCCGGTAAGCTCATCCTGCAACTTTGCCGTATCCGCTGTCTTTCCGCAAACTCCCTGTGCACCTGTACAACCTGTACATCCTGCTGTCTGTTCACATTGAAAACAAAACATTTTAGTATCCATTAAAATGTCCTCCTTAATTCTAATTCTGTCAAAATATTCAACATTCTTTGACATTACATCCGGATTATAATTGCATAAACGAAACATGTCTGTTGTTTTTACAACAAAGGAGCAAAAACATGAAACAATATATTCCAACACTAAAACGAACAAAACTTTTTGCAGGTGTGAACGACGATGAAATCTCCGCTATGTTAGATTGTCTGCAGGCAAAACTTCTTTCCTATAAAAAAGGGGATTATGTTTTTAGACAGGGGGAACCCATTGATAAAATTACGGTATTATTAGAGGGAAAACTGCTTATACAAAAGGATGATTTTTGGGGAAACCGAAGCATTGTTAATGTAATTGATATCGGAGAAATGTTTGGAGAAGCATATGTTGCCCCAGAAAGCAAAACGATACTAAATGATGTCATTGCCGATGCAGATAGTGTTGTGATTTTCTTTGATATTCGTAAAATCATTACAGTTTGTCCCTCAGCATGTGATTTTCATTCAAAAGTAGTGCAAAATATGTTTTTTGCGATATCCGAAAAAAACAGAAAACTTATACAGAAATTAGGACATCTGTCAAAGCGTTCCACAAGAGCCAAACTAATATCCTATTTGTCAGAAGAATCCAAGCGGCAAAATAGAAATACTTTTACAATCCCTTTTAACCGACAACAGCTTGCAGATTTCCTTTCCGTTGACCGAAGTGCGATGTCAAGTGAATTATGTAAAATGCGGGATGAGGGACTTCTGTTATTTGAAAAAAATCGGTTCACGTTATTGTGATATCACATAAGGGCTCTGGACTGTTATCCAACTAAAAGATAACAGTCCAGAGCCCTGCATACGTTTACCGGATTCCCGCCTCATCAGCAATATCTTAACGAAATCATATCACCATGATTTTATATAAGATCAGCATAATGCCGGCATGAATTTTGCAAACAAATACAATCCATCCTCTCCAGCAACCACTTCGTGTGGTATTTTTGCAGGAATAATAGAAATCACACCAGCTTCATAATTAAGCTCCTCTCCATCATTTATACATGTTCCAAATCCAGCAATGACCTCATGGGTTTCAAGCTGAGTTTCATGAATATGATTTTTGATTGCTTTTCCTGGTGCAATTCGAACCAAATGATAACTGAACTGACCTTCTGTATCACGACTCGTTACAATATGCTTTAGTTCTACTCCTTCAAAAGTCGGATGTTTCGACCACTCAATCTGATTAAACATGATTGTTTTTTCAGGAATCACAAGGCTGCCATTGTTAAATGCTTCAAATACTTCTTTGTTCATAGAATTGTCCTCTCTTTCTTTTGATACAACAATTCTACTGATTTTTTAATCCTCTGGCTTGGATAAAATTGCGAATTTTATGTATTCATCTGGCGAGATACCCAACTGTTTCTTAAATACCCTGTCAAGATGGCTCTGGTCACAAAATCCAACAGCAACGGCTACATCACAAACTTTCATACCATTCTCTAATAGCTCCTGTGCCTTTCGAATACGACACTGAAGCTGAAACTTATGTGGCGTCAATCCATTTTCGCTAGCAAATTTTCTAATCATATGATAGGAACTCACATGTACTTTTTCAGACATATCAGCAATACTGATATCCAGCTCCGGGTTTCCTATAATCTCATTTCTAATAATATCAAGTTCTCTCTCAATTTTATCTTCTTCCGGAATACAAATGCTTATCATGGAATAGCAATCTGATATTGGATAAATGGAATGTGGCATATTTAGTGCAACAGAAAAATATTCGCCTTCATGACAAATGAACTCATCCTGTCCAATTTTCACCCCAACCATTCCATCAGTTACAACACCAAATACAAAATGTCCAATATGCGTATGCTCTGGGTAAGAGATATTAACATCCTCATAGCTAATCACCTCTATACCTGTAGATGTATCTTTGATATATTCTAGTTTATTCATACTTACACCTTTTTCGTAATTAAATCCATTCAGACCAATTAATTAACTAATACTCCTAAGTTTAACATAACAGATCTTAAAAGGAATACCACATTTACTTAACTGTAAAATCAACACATACAATTTCAGGATTATTAAATAACCGAATCGGAATAATACTATTTCCAAGCCCTCTGCTTATATACATCGTTGTCTCTTTTTCATGATGTTCTCCTGATGTATACTGGGGGCGAAAACCCTGGTCCGGTGCAACTAACGGTCCAATAAAAGGCAAATTAAACTGACCGCCATGTGCATGACCGGAAAACACCACATCCACTCCTGCGTTCGCGTAATTCGTAAAATACTGTGGCTCATGTGCCAGCAATACACGAAGCTTATTATGATCTGTTTCTTTTATAACAGTATGCAATGTATCATCTATCAGATTATAATCATCCAGTCCAATCAATGTAAATTCACTGTCACCTTTGGTAATATTTACGATTTCATTATTTAAAACCACTACACCGGCATTTTCTAATTCTTCAAACAATTCTGTTCTTTCATTTTCCGAAAGCCAATGTTCATGATTGCCTGTAACATAATATACATCGCTTATCTTAACCGCTTGTTTCACAAAATCTATGGAAGTACGAATATCCGTATGATTCGAGTCCACAAGGTCACCTGTGATAACAATCATATCCGGTTGCAATTCTGATATTTTTGCCAAGAGTTTTTTATTATCCTGTCCAAATTTGGCATTATGCAAATCAGATATCTGTACAATACGGTATCCTGCAAGATTTTCATCCACCTTTCCATCCTGATATGTATATGTTGTTACTACTAAATGATGATTTTCGTACCAGAAGAACGAAAATAAGGCCATGCATACACATAGAATTACAATTATCTTCTTTGGAACACCATTTCTTTGTTTTCTATCCATTTTATCCTGAATCCTTTTCACTTAATATTTTGCTAAATTCTAACCTGAAACAATCCATGCCGATTACAGTAAACATATATCACACCATGTCCTTTTCTCCGAAATCTTGCTGATATCTCCTGTTCCGGATACAGCTTGACAATTTTGCAAGTGTCAGATTTAATATAGAAACCTATCTTCATTTCAAACCACTATTGACCAGTCTGTAATATCTCCCACCTTTTGAAATCAAGGATTGGTGATTTCCTCTTTCTATCACTTTTCCCTTATCCATCACATATATAGTATCACAACTCTTTATCGTGTGAAGACGATGTGCGATTATTATCCAAGTCATATCCTCCGAAAAGTCTTCCAGCACCTTCTTAATCTGGTTTTCTGTTACTGTATCAAGATTACTGGTTGCCTCATCCATAATCAGAACATCCGGCTTTTTTAACAATGCCCGTACAATGGCAAGTCGCTGCTTTTGCCCTCCCGAAAGATTATTTCCATTTTCCTCCAACATTGTATTATAACCCATCGGAAGCTGCTCAATAAACGTATTCATACCCAGCTGTTCACACATCTTTTCTATTTCTTCATCCGTTATTCGTTCATCGCCAACTCTCAGATTATTATAAATTGTATCCGAAAAAAGAAAAATATCCTGAGAAATATAAGCCATATGCTTGCGAATGGAAGCTGTTGAATATTCTGATATCTCCTTTCCACCAACCAGAATTCTCCCACCCTCCGGCTGATAAAACTTTAGTAATAATTTAGCAAGCGTTGTTTTTCCACACCCGCTTTCTCCCACAATTGCTATTTTCTTCCCTTTTTGAAATGTCATATTAACATTCTCTAATACCAGATTTCGATTTCCGTATCGGAAGTCAACATTTTCCACCTGAATGTCACAAAATAAACTTTTTATTTCTTCCTTCGCTGAATCCTGATGTTCTTTCTCCGCATCCAGAATATCATTTAACCGCTCTGCTGCCACCATTGCTGTCTGCAATTCCGGTTGAAGATTAATCAGATTAGAAACCGGCGACAAAAAATACGAAAGCAGATAATAGAATACAAATAAATCTGCTATCTGAAGTACGTCCGCTATACACAAATACGTTCCAACCCAAAGTAACACCACTATACCCGCAGATGCTACCAAAGACACCAGCGAATCCTGAATCTGATAAAGAAACGACCCTTTTACACACGAATTTGCAAGTTTTTCATACAGCCTTTGCAATTTACTCTTTACACTTTTTTCGTATTGATATGCTTTTACCATACCAATCCCATCAATCGATTCTTTTAAATAAGAAGTGACCTGTGCTTCTTCTTCCATCAATTTATAATTAACAGCTTTCAGCGGATGACGCAGCAAAAGCAGAATTACCGTATAGAACACAATTATTACAACCGTAATCAAAAATAATGTAACATTCATATAACATAGCAACGCACCACAGGCAACTGCCATAATTGTATCCAGCATAATCGTCAGTGTTGCCGATGACACCGCATCCCGTATTTTGGAAATATCATAAAAACGTGACATCAATTCTCCTGTTTTTCTTACCTCATGAAATTCCATCGGTAATTCAACCATGTGATCATAATAGTGCAACGTTATCGGAATGTCCAACTTTTTTGTCATCACCGCCAACGAATATCCCCGCAAAATTTCCAAAAAACAGCGAAGCAGATACATCAGAAGAATCGTCAAGCAGACAGTATCAATATTCGAAAAAATTAGTGACACATTTTCAACGATTTTGCCATCTGCATTATGGGACGGAATTTCTTCCCCCGCTGCCTGCAGACTGTTCTTATACTCTATATCCTCTCCATCAAAAGACGTTTTTTCAAAAGAATCTGTAAGAATGTATTCAAATATGACGGAGCCGGAAACATTGATAAAAGAAATAATAATGGATACGAGAAAAACAAAGAATAATATTTTTTTCTGTGACAGTATGTAGGTGAAAAATTTCTTAAATGTTCCCTTTCTTTCATTTTTCTTTTGAAATTTATCACTTGGATAGAATGTAATGATTTCGCCTTGCCATTGCTGCATAAACTGCGTAATTGAAATTCTGGAAATTTTGTTTTTTGCCGGATTTCCAACAATTACTTTCCCCTTTTCCATGGCATAGATTACAATATAATGTTCAAATAAATGCTCATCCACAATTCGTGCAATAAAGGGAAAATTGATTTCTCCTGTCCTGATTCCCTCTACCAGTTCCTCTTCGTTCCCCTCAAGAGCATTTGCCACAAACCCGGCTTTTTCTGCTCCTGTCACTAAACCATATATATTTGCTCCCTGATGATCCACTTTAATCCACTCTCTAAATTGAGCATATGGCAATTTCAGACCATAATATTCACTGATCATGGAAAGACATGCTGCCCCACAATCTTTTTCTTCATGTTGTTGTGTAAATGGATATTTTCTCATTTTCTTTCGCTATGGATGTACAAACATCTCCATCCTTTCCTTTATATTACATGACTATTCCAAATCAAAATCGTTATTTAAACTCACTAATCATGTTCCCCTCAACATATATTGCCAAAGAAATATTCTTCCCTTAATTTTCAGGCGGACATGAATTCACGCCCGCCTGTTTTCTTACAATATATATCCAACCAATACATTACCGTTGTTCATTCACATACGTTGTCATACGTTTTTGAATAATTTTGGATACCTCATCCAAACTTTTATCACCAATAAAATATGCATAGGCTTCCTCTATTATAATATCTACCGCTTCACCATCCTCCGATGCACGTTTTCTCGTACTCTCTATTAAGTCCAATATAATATTTACTTCCTCCGAGGATGCCGGTCCCGTCTTTCGTGCTGCCCCTGATTCAGTGTACCAACTATCGTTCTCTATCGGTTCAACCCAGTTCCCATATACATCTTCATATGGTTCGGTTGCCATCTCTGCCTGTAGTTTACACTCCAGACAATCCTTTCTTGTTGGGAAATACGCACCATAGAGATAACGTTCAT
>JAQXLK010000309.1 GCA_029012085.1 Clostridiales bacterium | reverse complement strand
CAATATAACTCTGGAATGGCTATGCCAAAATTAAACCAAGAAGTATGCAGAAGCATACCAATAAGCTGTCCAAGTTTCGATGAACAAAAGAAAATAGGGGACTATTTTCGGAACCTCGACAACCTCATCACCCTTCACCAGTGTAAGTGTATGATTTTTAGGAAGTCAGTGATGTTTGCTTGGGAACAGCGTAAGTTATCAGAGTGTGCAGAGTTTAGCAAGGGAAATGGTTATTCTAAAGGGGATTTATGTACTACTGGCACGCCTATAATTTTGTATGGCAGATTATATACGAAATATGAGACTACAATCAAAGAGGTGGACACATTTGTAATACCTAAAAACGCTTCTGTTTATAGTAAGGGAGGCGAAGTTATTGTTCCCGCTTCGGGGGAAACTGCGGAGGATATTGCAAGAGCTGCAACCGTTGAAAATGCGGGTATTTTGTTAGGTGGAGACTTGAATGTAATTACACCAAATGAGGACATTAATTCTGCCTTTTTAGCATTGTCAATCTCTAATGGTGGACCACAGAAAGAACTGGCAAAAAAAGCACAGGGAAAATCGGTAGTTCATGTTCACAATGAAGAGATAAAAGGGTTGGATATTGTTTTTCCGAAAAGAGAGGAGCAAGATAGAATTTCTGCATATTTTTCTAACCTCGACTATCTCATCACCCTTCACCCAGCATGAGTAAAAAGCTTTATAAAATTCCTTCCGAAACGATTGGAAACAGCGTAAGTTTGAAGAAAATGGAACATTTTATGCCTTAAGACACATAAATATTAAATAAAATAAACAAGTAAGGAGAAGATAGATATGCCACAATTAGAGTCAATGATAGAAAATAGATTGATTGAACAATTGGTGTATGGAGATTCACAATGGACTTATAGAGCGGATCTAAAGACAGAAGAAGATTTATGGGCAAATTTTAAGTATATCCTTGAGCAGAATAATAAGGATAGATTAAATGGAGAACATCTTACGGATGCAGAGTTTGAGCAGGTAAAGAACCAGTTACAGTTTTCTTCATTTTATAAGGCCGGTGAGTGGTTGGTTGGAGAGAATGGAAAGGTTCAAGTCCATGTTCAGCGAGATACGGAGCGTTTGCACTTAGTTGTAATGAATCATGAACATATTGCCGGTGGTAGTAGTGTTTATGAGGTAATCAATCAATATAGTGCATTAAATTCCGATGAAAATAAGAATGTTCCGGTAAGAGACAGAAGATTTGATGTTACTCTTTTGATTAATGGACTTCCAATGATACATATTGAATTGAAAAATAAACAACATTCTTACATGGATGGTTTTTGGCAGATAAAGAAATATATTGGTGAAGGAAAGTTCACCGGGATCTTTTCTGCTGTTCAAATGTTTGTCATTAGTAATGGTGTAAATACAAAATATTTTTCTGCGGCAAGTGATACGGAATTAAATCCGAAATTTATCAGTGGATGGTTGGATAAAGATAATAATCCGGTAACAGATTATATTGATTTTGCAAAAAGCGTGTTACGTATACCGGAGGCACATGAAATGATTGCAAGATATACGGTATTGGATGAAGATGCGAAGCGATTAATCTTGTTACGGCCATACCAGATACATGCGATAGAAGCTATACGGGAAGCTTCAAAGACAGGAAAATCCGGTTATGTATGGCATACGACAGGTTCTGGTAAAACCTTAACTTCTTACAAGGCAACAAGGAATCTACTAATGGATATTCCTGCCATAGATAAGGCAATCTTTTTAATTGATAGAAAAGATTTGGATACACAGACTACTATGGCGTTTCAGGCTTATGCAAATAATGATTTGATTGATGTTGATGAAACAGAAAATGTGAACGATTTAAAGAACAAACTGAAATCGGATGACAGACAGGTTATTGTGACTACAATTCAGAAGCTGCAAAGATTAGTTACTAAGAGATTAAAGGAAGATACTCCGGAATATAGCAAGATAAAGAATCTAAAAATTGCTTTTGTAGTGGATGAGTGTCACAGGGCGGTTACACCGGGTACCAAAAGGGAATTAGACAGGTTCTTTGGTAATTCATTATGGTTTGGATTTACAGGAACACCGCGATTTGCAGAGAACCCGTATCCACAGTTGGGAGATTTGCCACGAACTACGGAAGAGTTATATGGAGAATGTCTGCACAAATATACAATACAAAATGCAATTCATGATAATGCAGTACTTGGATTTCAAGTTGAGCATGATGGACCTAAAAATATATCGGATGAAACGGATAGCAGTGTGTATGATAATGAAACGCATATGTTGAAAGTGTTGGATGTTATTCTAAATAAATCTTATCACAAATTGGGATTTCAAAACGGTAAAGGAAAGACTTATGAGGCATTGCTTACAACAAGTTCAATCCAATTAGCACAGAAATATTATGATTTGTTAACGAGGGTTAAGAATGGGGAGACCTCACTTCAAATTGATGAAAAGATAAAACAGGTGCTACCGGATTTTCCTAAGTTTGCTATTACATATTCCGTGTCTGAAAATGAAGAAGGTTCGCAGGTGAATCAGCAGAAAATGCAGGGCTCGCTGGATGATTACAATAAAATGTTTGGTACAAGGTATGAACTTTCTCAGATCCAAGGGTACAATGGTAATTTAAATAAGAGGCTTGCCAGAAAGGATACAAAATTCCAAAGTAGAAATGAACAGTTGGATTTAGTTATTGTTGTGGACCGCTTGCTGACGGGATTTGATGCTCCGTGTATGTCTGTCATTTTTATTGATAGACAGCCAATGGGACCACATGACTTAATACAGGCCTTTTCGAGAACAAATCGTATTTATGATAAAAATAAATCCTACGGTCAGATTGTTACTTTTCAGGCGCCTCTTCTGTTTAAGAAATGTGTTGATAATGCAGTGAAATTATATTCTGCAGGTGGCACAAAAGAAGCGCTGTTAGCAGAGTGGGATGAGGTAGAACCGGCATTTAGAAAAGCTCTTGCTGCACTTAGGGTTTCTGCACCAACTCCTTCGGACGTTTCCGGTATGTCTAAGAAAGAAAAAGAAGTGTTTGCAAAGATGTTTCAGAACTTTGACAAGCTATTTGCACAACTTAAGTCATTTATCAATTATGATGACAGTATGCTGGTGGAATATGGTATTACGGAAGATGAGTATGATGATTATGCAGGACATTATTTGAATGTATTAGAAGAATTAAAGGCAGAAAAATCGGAAACGGAATCGAATGATCCAAGTACGCCAGTGGTTGATATGGATTACGAATTGATGGCATACAGCAATACAAAAATAGATTATGAATATATTATCAATCTGATTCAGAATATTGTCACACCAAATGATGAGGAGAATGCTATAACGCCAGAAGAAAGGCAAAAGAAGATTGATGAAGTAAAACAATATGTTGAAGAACTTCGCAAGGAAAATCCGAAGGTTGCAGATATAATGTCTAATTTGATATATGAAATTGAATTAGATGAGAATAAATATAAAGGGCAGTCTATTCTTAATATTGTTGAGAATATGAAGCATGATTGTATTGATAAAGTAATTACAGATTTTTGTATTATATGGTATGCATCGAAAGATGATGTAATGTATGCGGCAACACATTATAGAAATGGGGAGATACCTAATGAAACTGCGATTAAGGCAACGCTTGATTATACAAGTTATAAGGCAGCCAGTGAAAATGCCTTGCCTAAATTTAAATATTATGCCCAGATGATAGCAGAGTTAAGAAAGACTCTGGATGAAGAAATTAAGCCACTTGTAAATCCATGATTATGGCTGTATGTTGATGCCTTATTGTTTTTTATTGTTTATATCAGCGTAAGCATTTTCGAGAAAAGGAGGTAGCTTATGCTAAAAGATGTAGATAAGACATCACTTTTTTGTGAGTATTACAAACTATGGGTGGATGTATACAAGAAAGATGCAATAAGAGATGCAACAATGGCAAAATATTTGATGACGCAGAAATGGCTTGAAAGGCTTGTCCCGGATTTAAAGATCTCGGAGTTAACAAGAACTTCGTATCAGCAACTTTTGAATGAATATGCAAAAGAGCATGAAAGGCAGACTACACTTGACTTTCATCATCAACTGAAAGGAGCAATTCTTGATGCTGTTGATGAGGGATTGATAGAAAGAGATCCCACCAGAAAGGTGATTATTAAGGGGAAACAGCCAAGACCAAAAAAGATTAAGTATTTGAATCAATTTGAATTGCATACATTGATTGCTGATCTGGATATAAAAGAGGAATTAAATTGGGATTGGTTTATACTTTTGGTTGCAAAGACCGGTATGCGGTTTTCTGAGGCATTGGCCATTACACCAAGTGATTTTGATTTTGCAAGGCAGACATTGTCGATTAGCAAAACATGGGATTACAAAGGCGAAGGTGGATTCATGCCAACGAAAAATGAATCATCAGTGAGAAAAATTCAGATTGATTGGCAGATTGTTGTTAAGTTTTCAGAAATTATAAAAGGCTTACCCGATGATAAGCCGATATTTGTTGGTGAATCGAAAATCTATAATTCTACAGTAAATGACATACTTACAAGACATTGTAAAGAATGCGGTATTTCAGTGATATCCATTCATGGACTTCGACACACACATGCTTCATTGTTGCTGTTTGCAGGAGTGTCGATTGCAAGTGTTGCTCGTAGATTAGGTCATGCAAGTATGACTACAACACAGAAGACATATCTGCACATTATTCAGGAGCTTGAGAATAAAGATGTAGATCTGGTAATGAGAACATTATCTGGATTATAAAATAATAATATTGTGACAGAAGTGCTTACGCTGATT
>JAQXLK010000308.1 GCA_029012085.1 Clostridiales bacterium | reverse complement strand
CTTCTTGGTCATGGGTTACATATATAAATGTGATATTTAACTTTTTCTGAAGTCTCTTTAACTCAAGCTGCATCTGCTTCCTAAGCTTCAAATCCAATGCTCCGAGTGGCTCGTCAAGCAGCAAAACCCTCGGACGATTGATTAACGCTCTGGCAATGGCAACTCTTTGTTTCTGACCACCGGATAACTGGCTTGGATATCGTTTTTCAAAACCCTCTAACTGAACCAGACTCATCATTTCCGTAACTCTTTCCTTTATCTCGGCTTTCGGTACCTTCTTCATCTTCAAGCCATATGCAATATTGTCATATATTGTCATATGTGGAAACAAAGCATAACTTTGAAAAACCGTATTTACATTACGTTCGAATGGTTCTTTCTCTTCAATACTTTCTCCTTCCACCTTAATACTTCCTGTACTTGGTTCCTCAAAACCGGCAATCATTCGAAGCGTCGTTGTTTTTCCACAGCCTGAAGAACCCAAAAGTGTAAGGAATTCTCCTTCTTCAACCGTAAGATTTAAATCCTTTACAACATGATTCGTACCATATATCTTATTAACACCTTCTATTTCAACAATATGTCCCACAAAATCACCTCAAATCGTCTTCGTCTGTGCTCTCTTACAATGCCTTTGTTCCTCTTTCACCTGTACGAATCCGCACAGCCTCTTCAATATTTCTGACAAATATTTTACCGTCACCTACATGATTTGTCGCACACACTTCTCTCACTTTCATAATAACCGGTTCCACATCTTTATCTTCTACCACTACTTCAACTCTGATTTTCGGAAGTAGATTAATGGTTGTCTTAAAACCTTTGATTTCATTCACACCATCCTCTGTAACAGCTCCCTTTTGGGTACCACATCCCATGACTGTTGATAGTGTCATACCACCACAATGAATGTCATCTAAAATCTTCTTAATCTCCTCAAGCTTTTCCGGTCTTATAATCATTACTAATTCTTTCATAAATACATCCTCCTTCTTAAAAAAGAAAAATGGAGCCGCCTTTATGACAGCTCCATCGCTCATTTATTCTTAATTTATTTAAGGAAATCATAATGCTTTTAGAAGCATAATGCAATCCATATTTTTTACCATTTTCATACTACTTTTTAAGTACATCTACTCTTTTTCTTTAATCATTTTAAACATTTGCACTCTGTTTTTGATTCCCAATTTTCGATATATATTCAAAATATGCTTTTTAAGCGTATTCTCTGTTATGGTTAATTCATCACATATTTCTAAATTCAACTTACCTGCCATGAGCAACTGAAGAATCGTCTGTTCCCTTCTGGTAAGCTCATATTTTTCTGTTGCAGCAGATACAGTTAATTTTTCCTCTAACAAATCACCGCTTTTCTTCTGTTGATATAATCGAAATGCCAAATGATCCTTTAGCATATCCAATAAAAAAATATCATCATATTGAAAGTTGTCTTTTCCAATCGTACGATAAAATGTAACTACTCCGACAAATTGTTTGTCCCGTGCCAGTATCATTTGCAATGAATAATGCCAGTTATTCGGCTTATATACTTTCTGATAATATTCAGTCTCCACTCTTGCTTCATCCGAGATAATATCAGTTTCTCTGTAAATCAAAGATTTTCCACTGTATAAGATACCACGACTATAATCAATATTATCATACAGTTCCGATAAATCCTCTTCGCAGTTATAGAAAACCGGCATTGCTAATTTTTCCTCACCATTCGGTGATGCCAGATAAAAATCTGCACTGTCAAAATCAATTAACATTTTAATTTGCTCCAAAAACTGTTGACGCATTTGATTGAAATTTTCCATTGTATATATTTTATATATTATGCTATTCAATAAAATCCAATCATTTGTCTCTAACGTTCTCATGCTATATCTCCTTATTAAGCAAATGAGGTATTACCCCTATATGGAACAATACCTCTTTGTATTTTATATATATTTATATATTATGCAAGTGCTGCGGTAATAATCGCCATAGAATATACTTCTGCCGCCGTACAACCTCTTGACAAATCATTAATCGGTGAGTTCAGTCCTAACAAAATCGGACCATATGCTTCAAAATTACCCATTCTCTGTGCAATCTTGTAACCAATATTTCCAGCATTAATATCCGGAAAAATAAAGGTATTTGCATGTCCACCCACTTCCGAATCCGGACATTTCTTCTTTGCAACTCTCGGAGAAACTGCCGCATCAAACTGAATTTCTCCCTCAATTGGAATATCCGGACATCTTTCCTTTGTCTTTCTTGCTGCTTCCCGCATCTTATCTACATCTTCTCCTGCACCGGAACCCAATGTAGAATAGCTTAAAAATGCTACCTTCGGGTCAATTCCAAATCTCTGGGCACATCGAATTGTTTCCTCCGCAATCTCTGCCAATTCATCTGTATTCGGCTTAATATTGATAGAACAATCTCCCATTGCAAGTACTTCATTGCCACCTGTTGCCGAAGGTCTTACCAAAATGAAACAGGAAGATACAATATTGTTCCCTGGCTTCGTCTTAATCAGCTGCAATGCAGGTCTTACCGTATCTGCAGTAGAATATGTAGCTCCACCAAGTAATGCATCTGCATATCCCATCTTTACAAGCATGGTTCCAAAATAATTGTTCTGATACACATACTTCTTGGCTTCTTCCGGTGTCATACCTTTACTCTTACGAAGCTCACAGAATAATTCAATCATCTTATCCATCTCTGGAAAATTGTTCGGGTCAATGATTTCGGAACCACGTATATTGTAGCCACATTCTTCCGCTGCATCATAAACCTCCTGTGGATTACCAATTAAAATTGGATGTAAGAAATTACTTGCCAGTAATCGGGATGATGCCTCCAAAATACGCGAATCCGTTCCTTCTGTCAGCACAATTTTCTTTGGATTCTTTTTCAAAATATCAATTAATTGTCCAAAACCATACATTATATTTTCCTCCGTCTCTATTCAATCTTGTCCTATCTCTATTATATAATTTTATAGGAATTTCTCAACAAATTTTTATCAAAAAAAACCGGATTTTTGTCTTTTTTCTTGTACAATCCGCCAAAGCATTTCATTTTTTTCATTCCTTAATAAATGAGAAAAAAGTACCAGATAAATCTCTTTTATCTGGTACCTTTTTTCACTGGTTTTTATTTCGTCCTATTATCCTCTAAGCTCAATTCCCATCTTCTTAAGGGCATCTAATACCTTCTCCACTGCCTTATCAACCTCAGCAGACTCAAGGTTTCTATCCTTTGCACGGAAGATTAAAGAGAACGCTACAGACTTCTTTCCTTCGCCTACCTGCTCGCCCTCATACACATCAAAAAGTTCAACACTTTCTAATATCTTACCGGCATTCTTGGCGATTACATGTTCAATCTGACCTACAAACAGTCCTTTATCCATTACCATGGACAAATCTCTTGTACTTGCTGGATACTTGGCAATTCCTTCATATTTGCGGTCAAAGGTTGCAAGCATCGTAAGTACATCCATATTCAAAACAGCCACATAAGCCTCACCCTTCATGTTATAGTTATCACCGACTTCCGGGTGAACCTGACCGATAATACCAATATCAAGCTTTCCTTTTGCCATTCTCGCTTGACGGCCCGGATGCAGATACGGAATCTCACTGCTTGGCTCAAAATCAACCTGTCCTGCAATTCCAAGCTTTTCAAAAATCTCCTCTACAGCTCCTTTAAGGGTAAAGAAATCGCCATCCCCATACATACCCATGGTAAGCCGCATTTTTTCTTCCGGAAGCTCTGTAAGCGGCAGTGCCTTCGGAATATAAATATTTCCAAGCTCGTAAAGTCTTGCTGTCTTGTTTCTTCTGTTATAATTTGTTGCAAGTGATGTCAGCATACCATTTAAAGATACGGTTCTCATAATTGAGAAATCTTCACCCAGTGGATTAGAAATCACAATTGCCTGACGCTCCTTTGCATCCTCCGGTAATAACAGTTTATCAAATACTTTTGGACTCTCAAAAGAATAGGTCATACCACCGGAGAAACCATTGCGCTCACAAATCTCTCTTGCCATCTCTTCCACTCTCTGGTTAAACGGCTTTTTACCTACCGTAGCCTCTCCCTTTGGCAGAGAAACCGGAATATTGTCATAACCGTAGAATCTTGCTACCTCTTCAGCAAGATCTGCCATGCAGCCAAGATCCTGACGGAAGGTTGGAATGATAAGTGTATTATCCTTCTCATTATACACAAGACCAAGTTTCTTAAAGTAAGAAAGCATTTCTTCCTCTGAAATATCCGTTCCCAATAAATGATTGTAACGATCCGGCTCAAATGGAAGCACCTTTTCTTTTACAGGATCCGGATATACGTCAACTACACCGCCAACAACATCACCACAACCCATTTCTTCCACTAACTGGCAGGCCCTGTTAATTGCCTCAATCGCAGTATTTGGATCTAATCCTTTCGTAAATTTGAAAGATGCATCGGTCTGTAAACCAATTCTCTTTGAAGAAAGACGGATATTGGTTCCATCAAAGCAGGCAGCCTCAAATAATACCGTCTTTACATTGTCTGTAATCATGGAATTTTCACCACCCATAATACCCGCAATACCAACCTCTTTCTCACCATCACAAATCATCAATACGTCAGAATCTAATTTCCTTTCCTGTCCGTCTAATGTGGTAAATGTATCACCATCTGCTGCACGCTTTACAATAATCTGATTCTTTGCAATGGTATCTAAATCATATGCATGCATTGGCTGTCCATATTCTTCCATAATATAATTCGTAATATCCACTAAATTATTGATGGAACGAATTCCCATGGCTCTTAACCGGTCCTGCATCCACTTTGGTGAAGGTCCGATTTTGATATTCTCTACTACTCTTGCACAATAGCGTGTACATAATTCGTTATCCTGAACATCCACCTTAATGAAATCATTTACATCCTTATCATTTGCCTTTACCTCTACAACCGGTGGATAAAAAGGCTTATCAAAAGTAGCTGCCACCTCTCTTGCCATACCAATCATAGAAAAACAGTCCACACGATTGGATGTAATCTCATACTCCACCACTACATCATCAAGTCCCAATGCTTTTACCGCATCATCTCCCGGCTTCACACCGGAATCTTTTGTAAATACATAAACTCCATCCTCTGGTGCTTCCGGATAAAAATCTCTGGAGGAGCCAAGCTCTTCGATACCACACATCATACCATTTGACTCTACACCACGAAGTTTTCCCTTCTTAATCTTGATTCCGTCCGGATACTCATTATCATCACCATGAGCTGCCGCAACCTTACCGCCATCTAGTACTATCGGAACAATATCGCCTTCCTTTACATTCTTTGCACCGGTTACAATCTGAATCGTCTCTGTACCGATATTCACCTGGCATACCACAAGCTTATCCGCATCCGGATGCTTTTCCATACTCTCAATCTTACCTGCCACAATTTTCTCTAAGTTCTTATCCTTTTTCTCATATCCTTCCACATGGGAACCAGACAAAGTCATACAATCTACAAATTCCTGTACGTCCACATCAAGGTCTGGAACATACACTTTAATCCACGATAATGGTGTATTCATTTTATTTTTTCTCCTTTCCTAGAACTGGTTTAAAAATCTCACATCATTCTCATATAACAATCTCATATCATCAATCTCATACTTAAGCAAGGTTACACGCTCAAGACCAATACCAAATGCAAATCCCTGATATTCCTTTGGATCAATACCACACATCTCTAACACGTGAGGATGAACCATACCACAGCCAAGAATCTCAATCCAGCCGCTACCCTTACACATACGACAGCCTTTACCACCGCACTTAAAACATGTTATGTCAACCTCTGCAGAAGGCTCTGTAAATGGGAAATGATGTGGTCTGAATTTAACCTGTGTCTTTTCACCAAAAAACTCTCTTGCAAACTGTGCCAACGTTCCCTTTAAATCTGCCATTGTAATGTTCTTATTGATTACAAGACCCTCTACCTGATGGAAGGATGGTGAATGGGTTGCATCCACCTCATCTGCACGGAAAACCCGTCCGGCAGAAAGAATACGGATTGGAAGATTTCCCTTTTCCATAATTCTTGCCTGTACCGGCGAAGTCTGGGTACGAAGTAAAATATCCTTATTGATGTAGAATGTATCCTGCTCGTCCTTTGCCGGATGATTTGCAGGAATATTTAAAAGTTCAAAATTGTATTTATCATACTCAACTTCCGGTCCTTCTACAACCTCATATCCCATACCGATAAATACCCGTTCCAAATCCTCTAAAGCAATCTGATTTGGATGTCTGTGACCACGGATATTCTTCTTGCCAGGCAAAGTAACATCGATGGTTTCTCTTTTCATTTTCTCTGTACGGAGCATTCTTGTTACCTTCTTACGCTCCTCTTCAAGTTTCTCTTCAATCACAGCTCTAGCTTCATTGACCATCTGTCCAACCATTGGACGCTCGTCTGGAGCCACATCCTTCATGCTCTTTAAAACAGCTGTAAGTTCACCTTTCTTACCAAGAACTGCAACCTTAATGTCATTTAATGCATCAAGATCTTTTGCCTCATCGATTTTTGCAAGCGCTTGCGCTTTAATCGCTTCCAGTTTTTCTTTCATGTTTTTTCTCCTTTTTTCATTAAAAAAAACCCATCCCAATATGGGACGAGCTTATAGTCGCGGTACCACCCAGTTTCCAGAGCATCTGCTCTGACACTTTGCCATGTCATAACGTTCATGACCCGTTCAAATCTACTACATTAACAAATCTCTTAAATAATCCGTTGTTAAAACTTCAATTCAAAAGCTCCGGTGTGAAATTAAAATAATACGTGAACTAAGGATTGCTTTCAGCCGATGACATTCCCTCTCTGATAGAACATATTATTCTTTTGCACCATCTTTGCCTGTCCATTCATTCTATTATCGTTTGCTTAAATCATACAAACTACTTTCCCTATTTTAACATCTTTTTCACTCGTGTCAAGTATCCTTTTGACAATAAATGATTAATCACTGCCCCGATAAACAGAGCATACATACAAAAATACAGCCATAGCATTACAATCACAATTCCGGCTAAAGAGCCATACATGACAGAATAACTTGAAAAATATTTCAAATAAATCTTAACTCCCTGTGTCACCACTAACCATGCGACAGATGCAAATGCTGCTCCCGGAGCCTGACTTTTCATCCGTTCCTTCAGATTCAGGTTTTCTTCTTTTCCCATTGGTAAACCAAAACCACCAGGCAATATCACAAAAAGCATCAGAATAAAAAGATAAAATAACAACCAGCCCATTATATACCGGATGAGCAAGAATACTTCCCGCAAAACAGTACCGATTTCAAAAACGTTTTTGATATATCCTTTATAATAATGACTTACCCATACATAAAACGTCATAATCATTGCAAAAATGATGATAAACAAAACTGTATAGACAATAGCAATCAGCCTTGCCTTTACTACACCATTCTCGTTTCGGATTTGATACATACTGTTAAACCCATCCATCAGTGATACGACTCCTCTGGATGCCGACCAGATCAGCGCAATCACCGATATCGAAATTACAGTCTTACTTGCACGTGCATACAAATCATTAATAATATCCTGTACATATGGCATAATATCATCCGGAATCACATGAATCAGCAGATTCATCACATCCTGCTGATCAAATGGAAGATAAGTTGCAACCGCTAACACCATGGATATCAATGGTACGATGGATAACAGTATAAAAAATGCAGCCTGTGCAGCACATGCCGCAGTATAGTTATCACTAACCATACAACCAAACTTATCTATGTATCGTATTAACAGTTTAAACTTTGAATCTTGCTTACCGTTAAGCTGTTTTTTCATACAAACTCTCCCTCGAACATGATATTATTTTACTTTCCCATCAATTCATACATATCCTTAAGCTCAACCGCAGTATAATAATGCAAAATGATATCACCTGCTCTATATCCCAGCTTTGCCATATCATTCGCACCATTTTGACTCAAACCTACACCATGTCCAAATCCACCACCATGCAACTGAAACCCATCCTTTTCCTCTACATAAAAATATGCACTAGGTAGTGATGTCCATCCTGTCAGAGTAGAACCATCCTGCTTACGAAGCGTAACATTTTCCGGGCTCAGCAATGCCCTTGCATTTGCCTGTCCCTTGACAAGAATTGTTTCAACGGTTCCTGTAATCACCATTTCCTCAATTATTCCACTATTTCCCCGTTTCGTTACCTTTATACTCTTGACCTCACCTATTGATTGAATTGTTTTTTTCTCATATTCACCATTTGCCGTTTTCGCCAGAATATACTCTGGCATTACCTGAATACGTTCATATATGTGATTATTAATTGCTTCGGAAATCTCCTCTTTTGTAAAAGACACATTCCATCTGAAAAACGGCTCGGCTTCTTCAATAAATCCCGTTCCCAGATTACCATTTATAAAATCACGAAAACTTTCTTCATTGTCCAGATTCGCCACATCATTCAATTCCGTTTCCATCGTATCCAATAAGTACGCCTCCGGATTGCCTCCCCAGACTACACTATTATTACTTGTTGTTCCACAAGAGGTAGAAAAGAAAAATGCCTCAATCACTTCACCCTTATAGCAAGGTACAACACCATAGGTATCATCCACTGCATATGTGGCACGTTCATCTTCCGCGACGTTATTATAAACCTGACTGGAAATACTGTCATCTAAATGCGCACCATACTCTGCATATTTATCACTTTCCATCTGACGATAAGCATATGCTCTTGCACAGATTGCCTGTGCCTTCAATGCCTCAGTTTCATAAGATACCGGCATTTCACTCGGTACAACACCATACAAATACTGTTCCACCGGCAGCTCATTCACCACAAGCACACCTTTATCATCCCTTTTTAGTTCAATTGTTCCACGATAAGACGGTTCTCCATCCTGCCGTTTTATGGAGGAAATAGTTATTCTTCCCTCCTCTTCCTTCGAAACAATCTTAATATTACCCCCATCAAACTCTTTACTTCCATTCCGATATTCAATCCGGTCTCCAGCCTCATGTTCTTCTACTGTACTCCCATAAGAAACCGTAAAAGCTGTATCTGACGTAATTCCCACACTATTATGATAAATTTCCGTATAATCCGTATTATTAATCAGTACTCTGATGTTCTTTGCATAAATATCCTCTGTTATGAGTGCCGCTTCCACCATACCATCGGCAATATATAACGAAACCTGATTATAACCAATCAGGGTTCCCGCTGACTTCATTGCTTTAAACGTTCCTTTTGTCTTATACACATTAAAATTCTCAGAAAGATAAAGAGGTTCTTCATATCCCTCTACATTAACACATCCATCCTGATATGCTGTAACCTTTGATGTTGTCAAATCCTTTGAATGATCCGTAACACCTGTAATTCCTTTGTTACTTATTAAAATATCCGCCAGATAATTCTTTTTATCTGCTGCGACAGCCTCCTTAGAAGAGATTTCAAATCGCTGCATCATTCCATTTACATAGCAAAGCAACTGGTTTTTCTTATCTTCTTCTGTAACACCGGATACATATACGTTATGAATGGTAACACTTTCTTTACTCTCACCAAGACACAAAATAATCTCGTTATTTGATACATACAGCTTTACCACTTTTCCTATATATTCATTATCGATTCCATAATCCTTTTCCATATAGAAATCCCCGGCACTAGTATTCACAATTTCATACACAATGCCATCAATCTCTTTATCATTTGCACTATCAATTCCATATATGTATAAATCCATGCTAAATAATCTGTCCAACTCAAGTTCTTTAACCAATGTACCATAAAGGCTCTCAAATTGGGTACGGGTAAGAGGAACAAATCCCGGCATATTGGATATGGAAATCTCCGCCTTCGAAATATCCACACCTGCCGCCTCAAACAGTCTCTTTGCCTCTTTTACTGTAAAGGAAGAACCTAGCTTATCGGAATATTCATATTCTCCCACACCTAAGTAACTAATCAAACGAATCGCTTCCGAGTTAGTTACCGTCATACCATTTGTTTTATTGTCATATACCATTGTCTTTATTACGATACCACCTGCCAATCCAACTACTACCAAAAATAAAAGGATTAACGGCCATATTTTTTTCTTTGTTTTGACTTTCTTTTCCCTATTCTTTCCTCTCATTGTCCTCTCCCTTTTTTCGCTATTTTACACTAATAAAGCAGCAATCAGACTAAGCAAATGCTCCTACTGTCTAAATGCTGCTTTCTTTTCTTTTGTAATTATGTATATCCTTCGTATATTAATCTCCAAAAACAGATAACAATCTTCAGAGACGCTTTTCATAAAACAGTAGAACAACCGGTGATGCCGGTTCCTGCATTTTGACTCCTAGCTAAGCTAGGTGGGCAGCCTCACACAAGCCTCTGTCTTCCAGTCTGTGCTGGCCTGACATCTTCAAGTAAATATCGGCATCCCTTAAAAATAAATGTAGGTTCAAAATTACAAGAGTTATCGTGCACCCCAGAAGTTCTACAATGTTAGCTTGCCTTAAATTTAAATAAATTATACAACATATTTGCAAAAAACACAAGAGTTATTTTATATTTTGCATTACGTTTATTTTCCATTTTCTCTTGAGTTTTTCTCTCATTTCAAGTATTATGTTCATATAGATATTTTCTAAGAAATCTATTACAAATAAAGGAGATTACCCATGTCAAAAAAGAATGTACTTGTCGCCCAGTCCGGCGGCCCGACTGTTGCCATCAACGCCTCATTAGCAGGTGTCATTCAGGGGGTTTTAGACAGTGAGAAATACGATACAATATATGGTTCTATTTATGGAATCCTGGGTATTTTGGAGAATAATCTGATGAACTTAAGCGAGAAGGTTTCGGAGAGCAAAAACTTTCTAGATACGCTCAAGGTTTCACCAGCCATGTATCTTGGCTCCTGCCGTTACAAACTACCTGATTACGAAGATGATGACGCAACCTATACATTCATCTTTAATCAGTTAAAAAAATATAACATTGGAGCATTTTTCTACATTGGTGGAAATGATTCCATGGATACTGTCTTGAAACTTTCCCACTACGGAGAACAGATTGGCAGTGATGTCCGTATCATCGGTATACCAAAGACAATTGATAATGATTTATGCGAAACAGATCACACTCCGGGATTTGGTTCTGCTGCAAAATACGTAGCTGCGACTATCCTTGAAGTTGCACATGACACATTTATATACAGCGTACCAAGTGTAACCATTTTAGAAATAATGGGACGGGATGCCGGCTGGCTTACTGCTGCTTCTGCTCTTGCCCGCAACGACTATAACACTGCACCACACCTTATCTATCTTCCAGAAGTAGCATTTGATAGACAGCAGTTCGTATCAGATATTAAAGCACAACTTGCCAAGCGTAACAATGTTATTGTTGCGGTTTCCGAAGGAATTCGTGACAAAGCTGGCAATTATATCAGCGCTTCCACTGCAACCAATGACCAGTTTGGTCACTCCCAGTTAAGTGGTACTGGCAAATGCTTAGAATATCTTGTAAAAGAAGAGATCAACGTGAAATGCCGCTCCATTGAAATTAATGTATTACAGCGTGCTGCCGCTCACTGTTCTTCTTTAACAGATTTGGATGAATCCGTAATGCTCGGCAGACAGGCTGTTGCAGAAGCTGAAAAAGGAAATACAAAATGTATGATGACTTTGAACCGTATTTCCAACACACCGTATAAATGCG
Source organism: Clostridiales bacterium (assembly GCA_029012085.1). Taxonomy (GTDB): domain Bacteria; phylum Bacillota; class Clostridia; order Lachnospirales; family Lachnospiraceae; genus CAG-590. The sequence continues at coordinate 12,533 of JAQXLK010000308.1, read as the reverse complement.
AAATCGGCTTTGCAGGCATTGACCACATTGCAAACGAAGCAAAATCCGTTCCAAGAGAATGGATTAATGAGGCTGGTAACGATATAACACCTGCACTCCTTGAGTACCTTGCACCACTCATTATCGGTGAACCGGATATTCAATATAAGAACGGACTTCCGGTATATCTTCCGGTCGAGCATTTAGATACCGGAAAATAATTTGTTTTCTATAAGGACTATTTGTGCAAAACAATGAGAAACACGCTTTGCATAAAAAATTCGCCGAAAGGCAGGGCTTTTCCCTTCCTTTCGGCGAATTTTGTTTCTTCAACTTATTTTATCGATCCCACTTATCACAAAGACTATTAATCTGATTCGTAAATTTCACCAAATCCTTATTTGTACCGCCTTTATTATGCGCAATAACCGTAAGAAGACGATTCCCTGCTGCCACCAAACGGTCGAAAATTGCCTGTGCACGGAATGCCTTCTGGCTGACCTTAACCTTCTTCGTTGCCACACCTGCAAAAATGAGCTCGTTGGTTCCAAGATCAAACTCTGCACCTGAAAATGGTGCAATCGCTTCATAACCATCATCCTGAATCATATTTTTGAAACTCTCACATACGGTATCTTCACCATGTACAACAAATACCTTTGGCTTCGGTTCAAAGGAATGAAGCCAGCGAAGCAGTCCTTCCTGATCCGCATGACCGCTGATACCATCTAACTTTTCAATTCTTGCCTTTACTTCAATAACTTCTCCAAACAGCTTCACACTTGGCGCACCTTCTAAAATACTCCGTCCAAGCGTTCCATGTGCCTGATATCCAACAAATAAAATAGTACAATCCTTTCTCCACAAATTGTGCTTCAAATGATGGCGGATACGTCCCGCTTCGCACATTCCGGATGCAGAGATAATAACCTTTGGTTTCTCATCAAAATTAATCGCTTTCGAATCATCACTGGTAACAGAAGTTTTGAGTCCTGGAAATGCAATCGGATTAATCCCCTGTCTCACAAGTTTCATGGCTTCCTCGTCAAAGCAGCTTTCCACATTACGGTTAAAGATGCTCGTTGCCTCCACTGCCAGCGGACTATCCACATACACATCAAAATCTTCATATTCCGGTAAAAGATTGTCAATTTTAATCTTCCGAATAAAATATAACAACTCTTGTGTTCTGCCAACTGCAAAAGAAGGAATAACCAAATTACCACCCTTATCAAAAGTCTCTTTTATGATTCTAGTAAGCTCTGCCACATAATCCGGTGTCCCACCATGGTTACGGTCACCATAAGTAGATTCCATTACAACATAATCTGCTTCTTTCAAATACTGTGGATTTTTGATGATCGGCTGGTTAATGTTACCAATATCCCCTGAGAACACAATTTTCTTAGAAATGTCTCCTTCTGTCATCCACACCTCTATACTGGCAGAACCTAATAGATGTCCTACATCTGAAAAACGAATCTTCAACCCCTCATCCAAGTTAATAATCTCATCATACTGACATGGAATGAAATGTTCCATTACACCAATAGCATCATTCATGCTGTAAAGTGGTACATACTCTTCTTCGCCTGCTCTCCTTGCCTTACGGTTACGCCACTCTGCCTCAAATTCCTGAATATGTGCACTGTCACGAAGCATAATCCCACATAAATCCGTTGTAGCCTTTGTGGTATACACCTGACCTCTAAATCCCTTTGCATACATGAGTGGAAGAAGTCCGGAATGATCGATATGTGCATGGGTCAATAATATGTAGTCCACATCCGATGGATTTACCGGAAGTTCTTGATTCTCATATACATCCTGACCCTGTTCCATACCACAGTCAATCAAAATATTCTTTCCACATGCCTGCAGACAGTGACAGCTTCCTGTTACCTCATGATCTGCTCCAATAAATGTTATCTTCATCGCAAATACCCCCTTATCTTCTTGCCAGATTCTACTGACATTGATTACACATTATCTACAGCCCCAAAATAATATATGTCATTTGAAATACATAATTACTTATTCTTTAATAAGTGCAGTTTTTTTGCCACCTTTGCAAGCAATCTGCCTTTCGGAAATGCCTCTAACATCTCTTCCGTATAACCACCCGCTTTTATCATAACAGCAAAATACGTAAATGCCGCAACTGCTACTGCAATCAACACTGCAATTCCATTACTAAGCCTTTCCCCCACTGCCATGCCACAAATCCTGTATACCAGCATGTATAACAAAACAGCCTCAACTCCCATCACAGCAGCCGAAAGAACCGGTACACCGAATGTCTGTTTCCATTCCATCTTATAGTTTAATTCCTTTTTCACATAATGATAATTCATGATTACTACAATTATCGCATAAAATGCTGTTGCGAAAATCATAGAATAAATACCTATCTTAAAAATCCCTATCATCGGAATCAAAAACAGTACATGTAATACCAATGCCACTCCGGCACTGATAACCGGAACTTTCACTTTTCCAATCCCCTGTAATACACCATTCAGTACACTGGAAATACCATTCAGCACAATCGAGATTCCGCCTAACAGCAATAACATACTTACTATATGCGTCTCCTCCACAGATAATTTGTAGTAAAGTAATTGTACGATTGGTCTGCCTAATACTGCAAATCCCACGGCACAAGGTATCGTCATAATCATCGTCAGCTGCATAGACTGTGTAATCTTCCGATTGCATTCCATCTTATTCCCAACCGCAAACGCACTAGACACACCAGGAATTACCGCAGAAGCCACTGCTGCAGACATGGCAATTGGAACATTTGCAAGTACTAAATACATACGGCTATATAATCCATACTGTCCATCTATTACATGACTGCCATATCCCATTGCTTTTGTCATTTTCTGAAAAATGGTCATATCTAACATGACATTTGCATTATAGATTGCCGAGCTTAAAATAATCGGTGTGGCAATCATCAATAATAACTGAATAACTTCCTTATACGATAAAATCTGTTCTGTCTTATCTATACGGATTCTATCATTTAACTCTTTCTTCTCAGAGTGGAACAACAAAATCATATAAATCAGACCTGCCACAACAGCAATGCCGGTTCCCAGCGTACTTCCCGCTGCACCAAACTTGTCAACTTCCGACTCTCTTCCCGCTGCAACAGCCCACTGCATCAAAACCAGTGCCGCTGCAATACTTACAATTGCATTAAAAATCTGCTCCACTACCTGTGAAATCGAAGTTGGAACCATGTTCCCATAGGCCTGAAAATAACCACGATATACACTCAAAAAACCAGATAAAAATATGGTTGGAGCCAATACCCGAAGTGACAATACTGCATTCTCTGTAACCAGATATGGTGCGCACACATAAGCAAATATAGCTGCTGCCAGACCAACCACCAGCACATATATCATGGCTCCATTAAATATACGCTTCACATTACGATATTCCCCTTTTTCAATCCGCTCTGCCATAATCTTCGATACCGCAGCAGGAATACTAAAGGTTGCAATCACCAATATGTAATAATACCATGTCTGTGCTGCACCATAGTATCCATTCCCGTATCCATTCCCTCTGGTACTCAATATATTCGCTAACGGAATGTTGTAAATCATTCCGATTAACTTTGATATAATGCTTGCAGCTGCTAATATCGTTGCCTGCAGTGCAAAATTCTTTCTGAGTTTTTTCTTCTTTGCCATTCTCTTTCCTATCTTTCTATCTGTTTCGCTATATAACTTCTTTCTTATATTTTATAATTATACCATATTTTTTTACTTTTTAAAACAGCAAAGACTCTAAAAACTGTGACTTCCGCCACTGCCTCCTGAGCTTCCGCCACCTCCTCCGGAGCTTCCGCCACCACCCCCGGAACTTCCCCCACTACTGCCGGAACTTTGTGGACTGTATGTTCTGGTAGAATGTGTAAACGTACTTTCCACATTATCAAATTTCTGCTGTGAAAATAAACCTGTTAACAACTCTTTGTCACTCGGTTTGCCAGTGGCAGAGCATGCTCGCACAACAAAATAATTCACCATCAATGCCAATATAATTGCCAAAAAGAGGTTGCTGGCATATTTCATCGGACGCCGTATTTTTTGCCCCTGCAACAATGCAAGCACTTGTTCAAACGCCATGTCACAACATCTGTAATAATCCGTGTCTGATGCATATGTATATACATTATCTGTAATTGTTTCCGAATCACTCTTTTGAACCGTTTCCTCAATCTCTCCATTGTTATACAGACAAATTTTCCGATTGTCCATGTCAATCAAAAAAACCGTACCACTATTGGAACCAAACTGGTCATAATAGTAATTTTCCACAAAACTTTCTGCCGGAATATCATTTTCCGATATGGTTTTTAGAGCAGCACTACCATACTCTGTAATCTGCTGCATAACCTCTTTTACTGCCTGTTCCTCCGAATCCGATAGCAGCTGTGCATCATCCTCAATGATTACAACATATCCCGTTTCCTGATTGGTATATACCGTCTGCGCTGACACCTGCCAACCCAAAACCATAAGCACACAAAAAACCATGATGGCGAAACCAAACAGCGTATAACCAATTTTTCTATTACCCTGTTGTATTCTACTTCTATTATGCACGGTCATCCCCTCCCTTATAGTCAAACTGTGGAAGTTTTCTGGTTGCCAACACATTATAATAGCAAATCAAATCATACAACGTAAAAAATACTGCAACCAAAGAAACCATAACCCCCATGTAATACCAAAGATCCGACACCGGATTTATGAACAATATAAGTACTGCAAGCGCAATACCAGCCAAGGCTCCAATAATCCTCGGCATCTTTTTCTTTTTTTCAAACTTCTTAAACTCCTTATAACTGAGCCCACCGAAAATCATCGCTGCTATCAGCATGGCAAAAGTCCATATCCATTGTCCAACCGAGGAAAACATGACTGCCATCACAGTAAGGAACGCCGGTAAGATAGCAGACACCATTACAATACCGAACACGATTTTTCCCACCTTACTATTCTTCTGTTTCTTTTTCTCTCCACTCTTATTATTTTCCTGCGCCGCAGCAGCTTCTAATTCCATCTCGGACTTATCATCCGCCTGACCTTTCGACATTTTTCCCTTATCATCCAAATTTGCTTCTTTTCGTGCAATCTGTTTCATCTCAACCATATACAGGATAATGGCAACCAACGAAATGACTGCAACAAGATTCAACAATAGTGCAGGTTTCATCGATAAAAACAAATTAAGCAGAATATAAATTGGAATTGCTAAAATCAAAGAACCAAACAAATATTTTCGAATGTCCACCGGCAAATCCGCCACAACCTTTCCCGTCTGCCCATTCACGGTTGCATAGGCAACACGGTCTTTGTTCCTGTAAGACATAAACCAGACCGGAAACATTGCCATATCTGTCTGTTCCGTTCTTGTATTATATGTACTTGGTGAATTGCTCGAATCAGACAATGAATATTTTTTTATCTTCGAGTGTCCCTGCAGATACTGTTTGGTCTGCCTCGCAGATATCTGCTTTGCATCCTCTTCATATAATTGTTGTCCCACATCCGCCGTATCTGCATAAAATCCACTTAATATGGACGGTGTAAAAGACTGCATATTCTTCACATCAAATGGTGCAATTCTCTCACTGATATTATCTGCAAAGGAAGAAGATGCATCATAGGATAACCCCTTATAATAAGCGTCCAAATCCCCTTCCAGATTATAATGCTCAGTTATAATATAATCTCCACTTCTATGTTCTGTTGTTCCCTTTAACGCAATACGTCCTTTCTGGGTAATATAATATACCCAATAAGGCATATAAATACCACGAAAACCTTCAATGTGTTTTGGGTCTCTTAATTCATTGGGTGCAAAAATCGCCTTACGGATTCGTTTCGTATATTCCTGTTTACAATCCTCTTTTGTCTTCTTAAACGGAATAATAAAGGCAGGACGTTTCTCCTTACTGATCCGGCTGTCTAAAATCGTTGACGCACCACAAAAGCTACAAAATCCCGCTGCCGTATTATCGGTACTATAAATCTCACCTGCACACTGCGGACAAGTGAAAATGGTAACCTCATATTCGTTACTTTCCTCTGCATCTTTTTCCTTTGTAACGGAATATGGATCAAATAGTGAAGTGCAATGCGTACACTCCAACTGTTGCGCCGTAGGGCTAAATCGTAAATTTCCTCCACAATTCGGACATACGTACATATGTATATCCCCTCCCATCTCTTGATATATTAACTACATTTTTGTTATTCTTAACTATACCGCTCGTCAATTACCCGTTTGGTCTTCTTCTCACTTCTTGGCAATACACCAAGTTCTACTACCTTTACCAATGGTGTAAATCCAATCTTACTCTTTACCTTCTCTGCAATCCGCTCACTTAAATCAGCAAAATCTACCGTACCATCTGTTTCCACATAGATTCGCATGGTATCCTTTCCCTCTAAATGGGAGATTCTAATCTGATATTCACTTGAAGTCTCAGGGAACTGCTGTAATACTTCCTCAATCTGGCTTGGGAATACATTAACACCTTTAATCTTCATCATATCATCCGTTCTACCCATAATGACATCCAAACGTGGATATGGACTACCACACGGACAAGTTCCAGGAAGAATCCGGCTAAGGTCATGGGTACGATAACGAATCAGTGGTGCTCCTTCTTTCACAAGAGTTGTAATAACAATCTCTCCCAGTTCGCCATCCGATACCGGCTTTAAGGTTACCGGATCAACAATCTCTATATAAATAAAATCATCCCAGTAATGCATACCATTCTCATACTTACAATTAATTCCAATACCAGGTCCATAGATTTCAGTTAAACCGTAAATATCATACAACTCAATTCCCAATTCCTCTGAAATCCGTTTCCGCATATTTTCTCCCCAGCGTTCTGAACCAATCACACCTTTTTTCAAATGTATTTTATCTTTAATACCACGCTTTTTAATCTCCTCTGCCAGCAATAATGCATAGGATGAAGTAGAACACAATACAGTACTTTTCATATCCATCATCATCTGCAGCTGCTTTTCTGTGTTACCCGGTCCCATAGGGATTACCATAGCACCTAACTTTTCTGCGCCATTTTGAAATCCAATACCCGCTGTCCACAATCCATAGCCCGGTGTAATCTGAATCCGGTCCATATTCGTAATTCCAGCCATTTCATAGCAGCGTTTAAACATGATTGCCCAGTCATCCACATCCTTTGCTGTATAAGGAATAATCACAGGAAGCCCTGTGGTACCTGAGGAAGAATGAATACGAACAATCTTCTCCTCCGGTGCTGTCATTAAGCCTAACGGATATGCATTTCTCAAATCCTTCTTTTCCGAAAACGGTAAAGCTTCAAACTCTTCCGAAGTAGATACTCCTTTAATTCCTGCTTCCTTTAATTTCTTACCATAAAAACTATCTGCTGCAATCAATGCCTCAATCTGATGATTTACCTGCTCTAACTGTAACTGTGATATCTGCATATATATTCTCCCTTCTTAGTGTATCTAGTATCTGTCATAAGATAGCGCCCGGAAGTTCAATTCATAGAATTTTTCCCGAATACGCTTTGTAATTGCTGCTTCTATATCTTCTTTAGAAAGTCCCAAAGCTCCGCTATGTACTGCCGCACCTAACAGCAATATATTCAAAACCTTTGCAGTTCCAAGCTCTCTGCATGCTGCTTCCGTATCTACTATTAACAGATTTTCCACCTTCTCCTGAAGATAGGATAACATCTTTTCTCCACTGTATTCCATTCCTGAAAGAGCAGCAGTAACCGGCATTACGGCACGGCTGCTAACAATCACCTGTCCACCTTCTTTTAGATATGGCAGCATTCTCACTGTCTCTCCTGGTTCAAAACCAATAATCATATCGGCCTGATGTCTTGCAATCATAGGGGAATGAATCCCTTCACCCATTCGCAGATGGCTAAATACACTACCACCTCTTTGTGCCATTCCAATCGTCTCTGCACTCATAACCGGAATCTGCTTTTCCATGGCCGCTGCCGCAATTAATTTGGAGGCGAGTACGGTTCCCTGACCACCTACTCCACACAACACAATATTCTTATTCATGACAGTCACCTCCTTCTATCGCATGTACCGGACAAATCTGACTGCACAATCCACAGTCCGTACAAAGAGAATCATCAATACATGCTTTTCCTTCTTTCATCACAAGAGCCGGACATCCCAACTCCTTTATACATTTCTGACATCCGATACATTTATCCGCTGACACATTTGCACACCCCGATGGTTTTGACAACGCAATACAAGGTGATTTAAAAATAATAGCCTTCACACCCGGTTTTGCACTCACTTCTTTCACACAGGAAATAGCCTTATCAAGATCTAAAGGATTAACCGTCTCCACTACAGTAACTCCAATTCCCCGCAGTACCGCTTCTATATTAATCTTATCAACAATATCACCCATCATCGTATGCCCGGTTCCCGGATGTGGCTGGTGACCGGTCATGGCAGTTGTAGAATTGTCTAATACCACTAATGTCATCTCTGCCTGATTATAGACGGCATTTACTACTCCGGTTATAGCGGAAGCAAAAAATGTAGAATCACCCACAAATGCAAAACAGGTAGTATCCGGCTCTATCTTTCCAACACCCTGTGCGATATTTACCCCGGCACCCATACAAAGACAAGTATCTACCATATCAAGAGGCATTGCATTTCCTAGTGTATAGCATCCTATGTCACCACAAAAGATACTCTTTTTTCCTGTCATTGCGCGTTTCACTGCATAAAATGACGCACGGTGAGGACATCCTGCGCAAAGCACAGGCGGACGTACCGGGAGTTCAACATCCGCTTCTACTATCTCTTTTTTATCCAAACCAAGAAAGTCAGCAATATTATTATAAATACTATCTCGACTGTTCTCTCCTGCATTTTGTACATGATGAGAATGTTTTCCCAAAATCTTTGCAGACAGATGATACTTTCCGCATATCTGAATCAACGCATCCTCAATTACCGGATCTAACTCTTCTAAACATAGTACCTCATCTAATCCTTCTAAAAACTCCAAAGCAAGCTGCTCTGGAAATGGAAATGGAGTCGACACCTTAAAAAGTGGTATCATCCCAACTTCCTCTAATGTCTCTAATGCGTATGTAAAGCTGATACCTGCAGCTGCAATACCCTTCCGAACCGTTTCGTCTGTTATTTGGCTTTTATATATTCTATTTCTGTCATAAGCAGAAAATACGCTTGCTAATTCTTCATTTCTTGCTTCTATCTTTATATGATTTGCATAAGATAGACGTGGAAAAATAACCCATCTCTTCGTATCCCTTACAAATCCTTCCGGCTTACAAATCTGATATTCCTCTATATCCTTCACCCTAACAGAAGCATATCCATGACACACCCTTGTCGTTGGGCGTAAAAAAACCGGTGTCTGATACTTCTCTGAATATGCAAATGCCTCCTGTACCATCTCATAGGCTTCCTGTGCAGAAGATGGATCAAAGCATGGAACCTTGGAAAAAGCTGCAAATCTTCTTGTATCCTGTTCTGTCTGAGATGAAATCGGACCCGGATCATCTGCCACTAAAATCACCATTCCACCCTTTATTCCTATATATTCCAAACTCATAAGCGGATCCGCTGCCACATTAAGTCCCACCTGTTTCATCGTAACCATGGTTCTGGCACCCGAATAAGATGCACCAGCCGCCAATTCCAATGCAGCCTTCTCATTAACGGACCACTCTACATACTGCCCTTCTTTTCTATTTTTTGCAATCGTTTCTAATACTTCGGTAGATGGAGTTCCCGGATATCCGGCTACCAGATTCACTCCCGCTGCAATTGCACCTAGAGCAATTGCTTCATTTCCCATCAAAAATTCATTATGCATTTTCTGCCCTCCTTATCTTGTTGTATTTTACCCTTTTTCGTAGTTCTGTGCAACCTCAACTACATGAAAGCGTTGTTGTTTCGGAGCATTTTTTACAAAAATATTCAAAGGAATTTTCTCGCAAAAGGAAAACAGGTGCGAACCTATGTCGCACCTGTCAATTTCATCTCAAATCATAATTCTTATCTACGGTTATAATTTATGAGGCATCCTTTCAGAATAATCTCTCTCTCATCATCTGTTAAATCTCCAAGATGTAAGGTAAGCTCCTTCATATCCTTGTTAACCACATATGCCTTGATATCATCATTCTTTTCCTTGATTGCCTTGGTAATCTCCGGAACGAAGATGTAATCTCCAATCTCAAATTCATAATCCTCCGGCATTAAGAATGGAAGCATACCCCAGTTAATAAGGTTTGAACGATAACGCTTCGTTGCATATTCCTTGGCAATATTTGCCCAGCCGCCAAGTACCTTCTGGCAGGATGCAGCCTGCTCACGTGCAGAACCATCACCAGGCTTAACAGCAAAGATTGTAGAACCTACTCCGGTATTCTCCTTGCTTACATCAGGGAACGTCTCTTTAATCTTATGCATAATAGTTCTCATCTCTGGATATGCATCTCCCATGCATTTTCCTTCTTCACGAACCTTTTCTACCGCCTGAATCTCCTTTGCACGTCCAACATACTCTGGATCCTTACGGGATAATGTGAACTCTGCCAGTCCTAATGGATTTGAACGATAAGAAGAAGTCTCACCGGATGGAATCAACTCATCCGTAGTCGTTACCGGATCATTGATAACAGAAGCCATCTTTAATACCAGATTATCTGTAAGGGCAACCATTGCAGGCCAGTCTTTAATATTCGGACCAAACTTAATCTCAACGCTTGGATCTGCCTTTCCAACACCGTCATAAATACGATTCTCATAAATTGTCTTATCAAAGAAATACTTTGGATTTGAGAACTTCACATCCATATCGGTTGCTGCGGTCAAGTAACCTTTATTTGCAGCAGTTGCAGCAATGGAACGGGCATCCATTAATGCTACGGAAGAAATCTGTCCATTCTGTACCTTCGAACCTTCTCGGTTCGGGAAGTTTCTTGTAGAATGACGGATGGAAAATGCATTGTTCGCAGGTGTATCACCGGCACCAAAACATGGTCCACAGAAAGCAGTCTTCACAATTGCACCTGTTTCAATCAAATCAGCCAGCTTACCATTCTTAGCAAGTTCCATATAAATAGGAGTAGAAGCAGGATATACACTTAATGTAAATTCATCTGCGCCAATACTTGCACCCTTTAAGATGTCTGCTGCTGCGCAGATATTCTCAAATCCACCACCTGCACATCCGGCAATAATACCCTGATCTACATAAAGCTTACCATTCCGAACCTTATCCTTTAGTGTGAAATCAACCTTACCGTCTAAGCTTACTAATGCTCTCTTTTCGCAATCATCCAAGATGTCCATAAGATTTGCATTCAATTCCTCAATGGTATAGGTATTGCTTGGATGGAATGGCATAGCAATCATCGGTTTTACTTTAGAAAGATCAACATATACAATACCATCGTAATATGCAACTGCACCAGGATTTAACTCCTTATACTTATCGCCTCTTCCATGAATCTCATAGAAATCCTTCACCTTATCATCTGTCTTCCAGATAGAAGAAAGACAGGTTGTCTCTGTTGTCATAACATCAATACCGATACGGTAATCTGCACTTAAATTGTCAACACCAGGACCAACAAACTCCATTACCTTATTCTTTACATATCCATTGGCAAATACGGCACCAATGATTGCAAGAGCCACATCCTGAGGGCCAACGCCATCCTCCGGCTTACCATCTAAGTAAATTCCAACAACTCCCGGCATCTTTACATCATATGTCTGGCATAAGAGCTGCTTTACAAGCTCTCCACCACCCTCACCAACTGCCATGGTACCAAGCGCACCATAACGGGTATGGGAATCTGAACCTAAAATCATTGCACCACACTCAGCAAGCATCTCTCTTGCATACTGATGGATAACTGCCTGATGAGGAGGAACATACACACCACCGTATTTCTTTGCACAGGAAAGACCAAACATATGGTCATCCTCATTAATGGTTCCGCCTACTGCACAAAGAGAATTGTGACAGTTTGTAAGTACATATGGAATTGGGAACTTCTCCAAGCCTGATGCACGTGCCGTTTGAATAATACCAACAAATGTAATATCATGAGAAGTCAGTTTATCAAACTTAATCTGTAACTTTTCCATATTATCAGAAGTATTATGGGCTTTTAAAATACTGTATGCAATCGTATTCTTTGCTGCCTCCTCTTTGGCAGGAGCCTGTCCGCACTTTGCCTGCAGAGCGGCTGCCGCCTCACCGTTGTCCTCGATGATCTCTGTGCCATTTACCAGATAGACACCATTTTCATACAGTTTAATCATAGAATACCTCCATTCTTACACGGAACCAAAAAAACTTCAAAGTATATTATTATGGATACCCTATAAAAAGTCAAGTGGATTTCTCCCCTCCTCTTGCTATCAAAATCCAGTTGTAGTACAATATATAAAATTTCTGCTGCGCGCCGATTGGCATAC
>JAQXLK010000307.1 GCA_029012085.1 Clostridiales bacterium | reverse complement strand
CGATAAGACAGGCTTAAGAAGATTCCAAGCAATCGCCTCACCATGATTAAATGCTACTTCAACACAAAAAGCATTATCGCATGCGAAATCTAATCTCCACTCTGTATCTCCGATTGTCCCTGTTCTGTCATTAAAAATATCTACTTCGCTTTCCCATCCCTCAATCTCACTCATTCTTTGCTTAAGCAAAGAATTTATAGAAGGAGTCATACTCTTAAAGGCTTTATTACGTTCTTCATGGTCTCTTTTTCTTACCAAAAAATCTTCAATCAATTCCTCATCAGATATGTTTCTCAATGCATTTGTAAACTGCTCGTATCTTTCCCTTAATGCAGGGTCGTTTGCAATAATAGCATCTGCATGTCTGTGTGAATACTCAATAAATCTCATGTCTACTCCTCCTTTGAATTAATAACACTCCTACAAGAAAAAGCCACTCAAACGAGTGGCCCTTCATCGTAAACTAAGTTCAACTTTAATGTCCGATTATGGTTCATTCGCTATAATGTCATCTAATATTGCACCCATTCTTGTAATCATCGGCACAACCAAAGCGTTTCCCATACAAAAATATCTCATACGCTTTGGCATACCTGAATTTGTCCAATTATCCTCAAATCCTTGAAGGCGCTCTGCCTCTATTGGAGTTAATAATCTTAATCTTCCCGTTCCGGGGTCTGTAACAACGTGGGTACTCCTATTTAATGTAGATTCGCTTGTAAGCATTGTTCTTCCCGGTCTATCCCACGGATCAGGAAAAGCCACAGGGCCTTCCGAAAACATATATTCATGTCCATCTTTGGTCTTTCTCGGAATCTTCTTTGCCCCCTTTAGATATACCCATTTAGGTTTCTTATCTTCAGTAATATAAAACTCTTCATCTACATTTTCTTGAAGAATATCTCTTAGTAATACCGGAGCGATTTCCTCCTCTTTTGCATCACAGCTATAAATTTTACCTTCGTGCATATATCCAGCCTTCTCAAATGTAAAGACAAATTTATCTGAGATATTCACAATATCTTCATCTGTTTCATAAGGTCCCAAATCGCCTTCACGGATATCTCCAATCTCAGTAAGTGGAAATGCCTGAACCATTAATCCGTTTTGAGAAATAATAATATCTGGTGCTACACCATTCATCTGCTGACCATAAACGGTATCATTTCTATATGCAAAAATAAACGTTCTTCTTCGTCTTTGAGCCGCACCATACTGTGCTGCGTTTACTACTCGCCATTCAACCGAATATCCCAAACTTGCTAAACAAGCTAAAATAATACCAAAATCTCTCCCCCGCTGATTAGCCGGCGATTTTAATAACCTATCTACATTCTCGAATAAACAGAAGGCTGGATTCTTTGCAATGATGGTGTCTCTAATCTGCCACCACAAAACACCTTTCTTTCCTTCTATTCCATGAGAAGATGCAAGGGTATGGGCAACTGAATAATCTTGACATGGGAAACCTCCACAAAGTAAGGAATGGTCGGGAATACTTTCCTTATCCATTTTTGCAATATCTTCTCCTGTGTGATATTCACCTCTTAAATCCAGCGAATCTCCGAAATGAGCGACATAACAATCATGTGCCCACTGTGTTGTTTTGTCCGGTTCCCATTGGGAAAACCATGTTGTTTGCCACCCCGTGTTAAGGCGCTCCATCCCTAAACGGAAGCCACCGACTCCCGCAAAGAGTTCACAAATTGTTTTTTGCATTTCAAGTCCTCCTTGGCATTTTGCCATCTCACTTATTTTCTTGAGCCCTAAAATAATTGTTAGCACCATCTTATGATGGATCGTGGACTCTATATTAAGCCTTTCGGCTCAACATCTAAATAAATTATACATAAAGTTAAGTCCTATAATACGGACACCAAACAACCTACTTGGCTTTTCTTTCCGCAACATCATCTACAAGATTATTTATTGCATCTCTAATCGCCTCTGATTTAGCAACTTTCATTTTGTCACAATACGCTTGCAATCTAGACAATGTGTTTTCATCCATCCGGATTGTACATACTTTTTCCATATTATTCTCACCTTTTGGTCGGCCCATTTTTTTCATGGCATACTCCTTCCTATAGTTACCATTGTACTTTTTGTATTACAAATTGTCAATAACTTTATGTATTACAAAAAGCCACAATCCCGGCAGTCTCTCTACCAACGATTGTGGCTTTTATCATCCATATTTTATCCCTAAGTAGTTCCTTACTACTAAGAATTTCTCCCCACACATTTGCCTTTATCCTCATTCTGCCCATGTGCCTTAGTAGTCTAAACCGTAGTTATTCCAAGGCTTTCCGCCATATTATGCCCTACTCTGCCCCACTTTGCAAAGCCCTGCATTATAGTAAAACTTGAGTGCCGTGGCAGATGAAGAGGATTTTTATCATGTTAGAGTACTCCTTAAAATATTATAATTTGAAATTCATAATGAATATACGCCGCCATTTGAAT
>JAQXLK010000306.1 GCA_029012085.1 Clostridiales bacterium | reverse complement strand
GAGATATGTGGTTTCATATTGAATAATGATTATGTTTGAGTCCTGAAGTATTGTATATACTTCAGGATTATTTTTGTTAATATTACAGAAAGGAAGGCGTTACATGTTTACAGGAATTGTAGAAGAGATAGGAACAGTAGTGTCTATCAGCCAGGGTGCCAAAGCAGCAAAGCTGACGCTGCAGGGAAATCTGATATTTGAAGATATGCACATCGGGGATTCCATTGCAGTGAATGGTGTCTGTCTGACGGTCACAGAAAAGACATCAAATACCTTTATAGTAGATGTGATGCCGGAAACGTTGCGGCGTTCTTCTCTTGGAAAATTATCAAAGGGTAACAAAGTCAATATGGAGAGAGCCATGGCGGCAAATGGCAGGTTTGGCGGACACATTGTCAGTGGACATATTGATGGGACAGGAGAAATCGAAAGCTTTGTAAAAGAAGATAATGCCGTATGGGTAACCATCAAAGCATCATTAAAACTTTTAAAATACATTATCGAAAAGGGTTCCATTACCATTGATGGAATATCGTTGACAGTGGCCTATGTAGATAATCGGTGTTTTAAGGTTTCGTTGATTCCGCATACCGCAGCCAACACTACGCTGTTAACAAAGAAAGCGGGAGATATCGTGAATCTGGAAAATGACATTGTTGGAAAGTACATTGATAAGCTGATGCATTTTGGTGGTTCAGAGAATTCGGAAGAGAGTGATACAAAAGAAACGTCCGGAGGAATATCGATGGAATTCTTATCACAAAATGGATTTGTGTAAATGGTTTTATGTAAAGTGATTATGTAAATATGTTATGTAAATAAAAGCATGTAACACACAGGAGGTAATAGATATGTCAGAGTTTAATACAACATTAGAGCTTACGGAAGATTTAAAGGCAGGCAAATGTATCGTTCTATTGGACGATGAAAACAGAGAAAATGAAGGAGATGTGATTTGTGCAGCAGAATTTGCAACCACTGAAAATGTGAATTTCATGGCAAGCTATGCAAGAGGATTAATCTGTATGCCAATGGATGCAAGTTATACAGAAATTCTCAATCTGCCACAGATGTGTATCACAAATACGGACAACCATTGTACTGCATTTTCCGTTTCCGTTGACCATGTAAGCACCACTACCGGTATTTCTGCTTATGAAAGAGGAATTACTGCCAGAAAGTTTGTGGAGGAGGGTGCTAAGCCTGAAGATTTTAGAAGACCAGGACATATGTTTCCGTTAGAAGCAAGACCGGGCGGTGTCATTGAAAGAGATGGACACACCGAAGCAACCGTTGACCTTATGAAGATAGCCGGATTAAAGCCGGTAGGGCTTTGCTGTGAAATCATGCGGGAAGATGGTATGATGGCAAGAAAGGATGATTTGATTGCATTTGCAAAGAAACATGATTTGAAAATCGGAACCATAGCAGATTTAATTCAATATCGTAAGGAACATGAAGTATTTGTAGAGTGTGTGGCAAAGGCTAAAATGCCAACCCGCTACGGAGAGTTTACCATTTATGGCTATGTCAACAAGTTAAATGGCGAACATCATGTGGCATTGGTAAAAGGCGATATTACCGATGGAAAACCGGTGCTTTGCCGGGTACATTCCGAGTGCCTGACCGGAGATGCATTGGGTTCTGCACGCTGTGACTGCGGACAGCAGTACGATGCTGCCATGAAAATGATTGCCAAAGAGGGCCGGGGTGTGTTACTGTATCTTCGTCAGGAAGGTCGGGGAATTGGTTTGATTAATAAAATCCGTGCTTATGAATTACAGGATCATGGAAGAGACACTGTGGAGGCAAATCTGGAATTAGGATTTCCGGAGGATGCAAGAGACTACACCATTGGAACCCAGATTTTAGTAGACCTTGGCGTGAAGGAGCTGCGGTTGATGACAAACAATCCATTAAAGGTATATGGATTGGAAGGATATGGATTGAGTATTGTAGAGCGTGTTCCGATTATTATGGAGCCAGGCAAGTATGATGAATTCTACTTAAAGACAAAGCAGGAGAAGATGGGACACATTTTGAATTATAAGTGATTGCACAAACTCCAATTTGAAATATTGAAATGAAATGCCATTAGGCATAACACATATAGAAAGGAAATAACAATTATGAAAACATTAGAAGGAAAATTAGTAGCAAATGACATGAAAATCGGCATCGTTGCCGCAAGATTTAACGAGTTTATCGTTTCCAAATTAATCGGTGGTGCAGTAGATGGTCTTACCCGTCATGATATCCCAGAGGATAACATTACATTGGCGTGGGTGCCGGGCGCGTTTGAGATTCCGGTAGCTGCAAAGAAGATGGCAGAGTCAGGAAAATATGATGCCGTAATCTGTTTAGGAACAGTTATTCGTGGTGCAACCAGCCATTATGATTATGTATGAAATGAAGTTTCTAAGGGAATTGCCCAGGTGTCTATGAACACTGGCGTACCTGTCATGTTTGGTATTGTAACAACAGAGAACATTGAACAGGCAATTGAGCGTGCCGGAACAAAGGCTGGTAACAAGGGCTATGACTGTGCTCTTGGAGCCATTGAGATGGTAAATCTCTTAAAGCAGATGTAATATTAGGTAATTGCGGAACGTATTCTTTGAAAGTGTAAGTTGTGCAAATATAACAAATATATGTTTGTAGGACATTTGAGAACGCCAGTGCTTAGCGAGGTGTTTTCGAGCTTAGCACTGTTGCGTTTTCAACTAAGTGCAAACGGTCCGGAAAACATATTTGTTATATTTGTACAACGTAGGCGTTCGAAACATGAGTTTTGCAATTACACTGAAAGGAGTCATGTCACATGGCACTATTATTTTTTGATATTGATGGAACATTAATCACATTAGATGAACAGCATATTATGCCGGAGAGCACGAAAGAGGCACTCAAAAAGGCAAAAGAAAACGGACACAAGATATTTATCAATACAGGAAGAGTGAAGACAGCAATTGATAAGCATTTACTGAATTTTGGATTTGATGGGTTGGTTTGTGGCTGTGGTACCTATATTGAATATGAGGGTAAGGAACTTCTTCACAAAAGTTTTTCGAAGGAGCAATGCAGAAAATATGCAAAGCTGTTGAAAGACTATGGATATCAGACAGTATTTGAAGGAAAAGACCGTATTTTCATGGAAGGAGAGCATGGTCCGGGCAGTTTTCTGGAATTCATTTACAACTATTTTTCAAAAAACTCGGATTATCCGATTGAATCGCCGGAACATGAAGCATTTATATTTGATAAATTTACAACAGTACAGCAGGAAAACTGTAACCGTACAGCCTTTGAGCAGACATTTGGTGAAGAATTTACCATGATTCCGCATACAAAAGAAGTTTTAGAGATGGTACCGAAGGGGTATAGCAAGGCAAGCGGAATCCGGTTTCTTGAGGAGTATCTGAAGGAAGCCCATGAAGAATGTTATGCGTTCGGTGACTCGGTAAATGATATGGAAATGTTAAAATATGTGCCTCATTCAATTGCCATGGGAAACTCCATGCAGCCGGTGTTTGAAGTGGCAGAATATACGACGAAAGTCATTACAGAAGGTGGAATCTGGAATGCACTGTCACATTATGGACTCATATAGATGATATGAGCCCCTAAATTACTCTTAATGAGGCTTTGTAAAGCGAAGGGCGAGTTTAGAAATAGGAGGAGAAGTATGTTTCATTTACAGGAACGGCAATTGCATATAATATTAGGGTTGTTGTTTGGTGTCAGCATACTTCTTTTTTGTATTATGGCTCTGCCGGAATGTGCGATGGATACAGGTAAACATCAGCTTGAGACGATGAAGGACTACTCAGAGGCATGGGTTTGTGACTATGAAACGGATAATCAGGACAAACTGGCGGAGTATTTAGATGCTGAGGCTATTGCAGCTGGCAGTAACAGTATAAGAGAAGTTGTGACGTTGCCAGCTAGTTTGCCTGTTGCGGCAGATGGTACGCTTGTGATGACAAATAAGCTTCCTGATATCATTGATGATATGATATATATGACATTCGAAACAAAAAGACAGAGTGTGGAAGTCTATGCAGGGCAGGATTGCATTTATAAAAGCAGTGACCGTGGACAGAATATGTCAAAATTTCATATGATTCCGATTTTATCACAGTATCGTGGTACCAATGTAACAATAAAACTTAAAGAAGATGTGGATGAAAAAGAGGAGAAAGCCAATACTGACGCAAGGGAAAAAAGAGATAAAAAGAATGCGAATCTGTTGAAAGTTGGAAAAATCAGATATGGAAGTTATAGCCAGCTCGTTGCAAATGCTTTTTCTGAAAATGGTATTTACGCAGTGACAGCGGTAATTCTGATTGTATTTTCCGTTCTAATGATGCTCTTGTGGTTTTGGATTCCGAATATGGCATATAAGAAGCGAGTGCTTATAAATGCAGGTTTGGAGGGATTCGGATTAGGAATTCTGTTTGCATTGGAAAGTCATTTGTTCCAGGTGCTGACAGGCTGGAATTATAGTATTCATTTTGTCAAAGCTGTTATGATACTGCTGATTGGAGTATTGCATTTACAATTGGTACGGTGCTTTATCTACAAGAAAAAGGTATTGTCGTTGGTAGATATGGGAATTTTATTTTATGGAGTCTGTTATGTAAGCTTCATGGTGTTACAGGGATTTTCGCTGATGTCTTTTGAGACGATTTATCTGATTGGCAAGATTTTGTTTGGTATTGCACTTCTTATTTATACTATTGTGTTGATGGTGGCAGTATATGATTATGGAAGAAAAGAAGGAAGGATGGTGCTTTTTGGAAATGGAGTGCTTCTGCTTTCCATACTGGCACAGTTTGTTTCATGGATTTTAAATAAAGAAAATTCGTCGGATGTATATCTGCCACTCGGCTTTTTATTATATTTGATGATCATTTGGTTTTATGGTTTGAAACAGGCAGTATATGTGAAGAATCCATCGGATACCGGTAAGGAAGAGGAAGTGAGACTGCGGGGACAGATTGTAGAGCAGATAAATCCGAATCTTATTTTCGCTTCTTTTCATACACTTCAGAAGATGATAAAAAATGGTTCTGAAAATAGTGTGAAAATGATATACTATATATCAGTTTATTTCCGGGATAATCTGCGGGCACTTGATAAGGCTGGTGAAGTGGTATCCTTTGAAGAGGAATTAGAACATATTATTGCGTATCTGCAGTTACAAAAGACGAGAAATCAGTCATTAAATTTTGCAGTGGAATGTAAGGAAAAGGATTTCAAGATACCACGGCATAGTATTGAACCTATGGTGGAAAATGCAGTAAAGTATGGAATTGCCGGTAAGGAACATGGCGGTAATGTGGTGGTTCGCAGTTATCGAAGAGAAGACGGATATGCAATTCAGGTAATTGATGATGGAATTGGGTTTGATAAAACGATATTAACGAGAAAAAGTGAGACAGCATTGCTGCGGCTTTTGGATATGCTGAAAAGCAGCTGCAAGGCGCAGACAGAGATTATTTCAAAAGAAGGAAAAGGCACAGTAATAACGATTGTTCTGCCAATGTTAGAGAATGATTTGTTAGAAGAAATATAGCAATTTGCTTTACGATTTGTGTCATGGAAAGGAATGAATAATTATGAATAATTTGCAGCAGGAAGAAGAAAATAGGGAAACGGTAAATTTGGAAAAAATGAAGATTTCAGGGCAGTTTATGACTGCGATGTTTTCGCCAAGAGAATACAGAGGCAGTTTGTTGAAGCTTCCGATGAAAAAAGTAGTGAGTTATTTTCTTTGTCTGATTTTACTGCTTACGGTTATTCAGTGTGCGATTCCAACGGTGGGTGCCATTGCAGGAATGGGAGGATTTCGTAAAATCATTATGGAACGGGTGCCCGATTTTGAATTAAAAGATGGAACACTTTTCTTTGATGAACGTTTTAAGCTGGATGATGAAGAGTCCGGTATATATGTTCTGATTGATACGAATGAAGAAACTTTTACAAAAGAGGATGCAGTGGTCAACACAACGTTTGTGGAGAGTATTCTGGTAAGCCGGACGAATGTGATTGTAAGTAATATGGTTCCCGGCATGGGGACAATGAGTCAGGAATATAAATTATCTGATTTTGGTGATTTGCATCTTACGAATGAAACATTGGCGGACATGGAGCCATTTTATTATGTGATGATGTTCTTTATGTATATTGTGGCATATGCTTTGATGGGAATGAAATATATGTTTTCAGCATTAATTTATGCAGCATTTATGTTTTTTATGACAAAAATGATGATGCTGGATGTGACGTTTGGAGACGTGTATAAGGTTGCCATGTATGCCAATACCATAGGTTCTATCGTAGAAGCAGTCACATATTGCATTGGAAATCCGATGCTTATGATGGCAGGCAGTATCTTCCACGTATTTGTTACACTGTCAATTATGAACAGAGTATATGTTAGAACGGTTATAGTGTAAGAATAAAAAGAATATTCGAAAAGGGCTGTTTGGCTGAAAAATATTAGCCGGATAGCCCTTTTTCAATATAGGACATTTTTTTCAGGCTTACTGCTTTATGTTTTGGAGTAATTGTTCTGCTTCTGTAGGAGATAGTTTGCTTTGTGTTGAATTATGGAAGTCACTGGTATAGGTAACTTCCCGTCCAAACCACTCCGGCGGATTGTAGCTGTTTGCGGTTT
>JAQXLK010000305.1 GCA_029012085.1 Clostridiales bacterium | reverse complement strand
GGCAGTTATGGCCGCTATGGGCAGTCCCCTTACGAATAAGTACGCAGAAGGATATCCGGGAAAGAGATATTATGGCGGATGTGAGCACGTTGATGTGGTAGAGGATTTGGCAAGAGAGAGAGCAAAAGAGTTATTTGGCTGTGAATATGTCAATGTTCAGCCTCACTCTGGTGCACAGGCAAATATGGCAGTATTTTTTGCTATTATGGAGCCGGGAGATACCTTTATGGGAATGAATCTGAACCATGGAGGACATTTAACACACGGTTCACCGGTTAATATGTCTGGTAAGTATTTTAATGTTGTTCCTTATGGTGTAAATGATGATGGATTCATTGACTATGATGAAGTAGAGCGTATCGCAAAAGAGTGCCAGCCAAAGTTAATCGTAGCAGGAGCTTCTGCCTATGCAAGAAAGATTGACTTTAAGCGTTTTAGAGAGATTGCAGATTCTGTTGGAGCTGTTTTAATGGTAGATATGGCACATATTGCAGGTCTTGTTGCTGCAGGACTTCATGAGAGCCCAATTCCATATGCACATGTAACGACTACCACAACACATAAAACACTTCGTGGACCTCGTGGTGGTATGATTTTATCAAGCAACGAAGTAAATGAGAAGTATAATTTCAATAAGGCAGTATTCCCTGGAATTCAGGGTGGACCGCTTATGCATGTAATTGCAGGTAAGGCTGTATGCTTAAAGGAAGCATTATCGGATGAGTATAAGGCATATCAGACACAGGTTGTAAAGAATGCACAGGCTCTTGCAAATGCGTTAATGGAAAGAGGATTCAAGATTGTATCCGGTGGTACAGACAATCATTTAATGCTTGTAGATTTGCAGAATTTAGATTTGACCGGTAAGGAAGTGGAGAAGCTTCTTGACAGTGTACATATTACAGCGAATAAGAATACGGTTCCGAATGATCCGAAGTCACCATTTGTAACCAGTGGTATCCGTCTTGGAACACCGGCTATTACAACCCGTGGTGCGAAGGAAGAAGATATGGTTATTATTGCAGATGCCATCAAGGCAGCAGTTATTGATAAGGATGAAGCAAAAGCTATGGAGCTTGTAAAGTCAATTACAACAAAGTATCCGTTGTATGCATAAGGTATAAAAAAGCATCCCATTTGGGATGCTTTTCTTATACCTATTTATTCTGATCAAGTACCTTATTTACTGCGGATAACAATGCACATACAGATGCATCAATGATATCATTCTTAATGCCGCTGCCCCAGGTAACTTTGCCGTCCTCGGATTCGATTCCTACATAAGCGCAGGCTTCGGAGTTAGAGCCATGCTGTAATGCATGTTCCTCATAACAAATCACTTTAAAGTTGATATTAAAGTGTTTCTTAATAGCATTGGATACAGCATCCAAACGTCCATTTCCTGTACCATGGTATACTTTTTGTACGCCATCACGCTTGATGGTAAGTTCGGTGGAAATGGTACCACCACCTTCCTGTACAAAGTGGCATTCATCTAATTTAATGGCAGTTTTGATATTTACATACTGGTCATTGAAGATTCCTAAAATTTCTTCCGGAGATAACTCCTTGTGTAAGTGGTCAGATACATTTTTAACGGCATAGCCTAAGTCCTCACGCATCTTTGCCGGCATATTGATACCGTAAGCCTGCTCTAAGATGTAGCCGATTCCACCTTTACCGGACTGGGAATTAATACGGATAACATCACTTTCATATTCCCGTCCAACATCCTTTGGATCAAGTGGAAGATAAGGTACTGTCCAGTCGTGTAAGTTCTTTTCTTCTCTCCAGTGCATACCCTTTGCAATGGCATCCTGATGGGAACCGGAGAAAGCAGCAAATACTAATTTTCCGGTGTATGGGGAACGGTCATGTACCTTCATGCCGGTTACACGCTCATACATCTCTGTAATCTTTGGAATATTGCTAAAGTCAAGCTTTGGATCAATTCCGTGAGTATACATGTTCATGGCAAGGGTAATGATATCTACATTACCGGTACGTTCGCCATTTCCGAATAAGGTACCTTCAATACGGTCAGCACCTGCCAATAAACCTAACTCAGCATCAGCCACGCCACAGCCACGGTCGTTATGTGGATGTAATGAAAGGATTACATTTTCTCTCATGGCAAGGTTTTTGCTCATATATTCAATCTGGCTTGCGTATACATGTGGAAGTGACATCTCCACGGTAGCAGGAAGATTGATGATAACCTTATTGTCCTTTGTTGGCTGCCATACATTGATAACGGCATTACAAACCTCTAATGCATAGTCTACTTCCGTTCCAGTGAAACTTTCCGGAGAATATTCAAACTGATAGTTACCGCCATCCTGTTTGGTTAAGTCAAGTAATAACTGGGCACCCTCGATGGCAATCTGCTTGATTTCTTCTTTTGATTTTTTAAATACCTGTTCTCTTTGTGCAAGAGAAGTAGAGTTGTATAAATGAATCACTGCATGTTTACAGCCCTTCACAGCTTCAAAGGTCTTTTTGATGATATGAGGTCTTGCCTGGGTTAATACCTGGATTGTTACATCGTCCGGAATTAAATTCTGATCAATTAATGCACGTAAGAATTCATATTCTGTCTCAGATGCGGCAGGGAATCCTACCTCAATTTCCTTAAATCCAACGGCAATTAATGTTTTGTAGAATTCAATCTTCTCCTCTAAGCTCATTGGTACGATGAGAGCCTGGTTACCATCTCGTAAATCCACAGAACACCATGCCGGTGCTTTATCGATATATTCCTTTTTTGTCCATTCTAAAGATTCCACCGGTGGCATAAAATAATTTCTCTTATACTTTGTTGCGTCCATCATAATTCGTTACCTTCCTTTCTTACATATAAAAATCAAATAAAAAAAGCCCCACGTCTCCGTTTTAGAGACGTAAAGCCAATGCTTTCCGCGGTACCACTCTAGTTCATACATCTTTGTATGCGCTCATGAAAGATACGGACGAGTTGTCGATATCCTCCCAGGTTAACGGTTGGGTTCCGTCCACACCTACTTAAATGAAACGGTTTATCATTGTTCAGCGGGCTACTCAAAGGCGAGTTCGGATTCCTTTTGCAACTGTCTCACACCAGCCGGCAGCTCTCTGGATACGCTGGAAATCTTACTATTCCTTATCACAGTATTTGTAAAACAATATAATAATTCTCTAAGTAAATTGAGATTAACATATTCAGGAGGAAGTGTCAACCCCAAAATATATCTTATGTTAAACAATTTTATCGAATCTGGAGCGTCCGCTTAGATAACGTGTGTACAGTAACAAACAATTTTATCAAATCTAGATTTGTGTATCGGTTTATTTTCCTTTTGACATAAAATGTGGTAAAATAGGCTGAGAAATAAACGAGGAGGAATGAATTTATGGCAGAGCGGATTAAGAAGTATTTAGTGTATATTGATGAATTATTGGGTAGTGATGATAAGGATATTGACTGGGAAAAGGAGATGAAAAAACATCTTGTTCAGATTGTTTTTTTTGCTCATGAGAGACTGATTCATCTGATTGTAACGGTGACCTTTGCAATTCTTACAGTGATGGCATTCCTATATACAATCAGTAATTTTTCACTTGCAATGCTTGCACTTATCTTCACATTGATGTGTTTAATGATTCCTTATATAAAGCATTATTATTTGTTGGAAAATAGTGTACAGCAGATGTATGAACAATATGACCGGATGCAAGAGAAGATAGGAAAAGGATTTAAAAGATAAAAACTGAATTTGGGTAATACGCAAACAAAAAACGATAAGGCTTTAGTCAGGTATTATTTATTATTAAAGGTGCCAGACTGGAGTCTTTTGTGGTTTCTAAAAGAGAAAAGTAAGAAAGAATTAAGATTTATTCTAGCGGGTTTCATGGTATACTGTGGATATTGAGTGTAAAAATGAAAAAGGAGAGAGCGAATGAAACAAGTAAAATGGAAACAAAGGCTTGCAAAAACGGCAGTATTGTGTGCAATAGCAGGCACTATCATCGTACCATTTTCTGTGGGTACGGTAAAGACAGAGGTAAAAGCCAAAGGGACAGTGGCTGCTTCTGTATCGGAAAATGTTACAAAAAAGATTACGAAGAAGAATTCTGACATTACAATGGAGGTAAGTTGTGGAATTGACGGCGTGGTTGTTTATGATAGTCCGGTACAGATACAGATTACGGTAAAAAGTAGTAAGGATTTTACCGGTTATATACAGGTTACTCCAAAAGAAAATTATGAGCAAAATGTGGTGGCTTATGGGGAGGATATTTCTCTTTCTGCCGGTACATCAAAAACTTTTTCATTTGTAGTATCAGACCTGAACAATGAAGGGCGGTTTTCCATCGCACTTTTAAATGAAAAGGATAAGGTTATTTATTCAGAGAGTGATACCGTTATCATAGAGGGCACAGGAGATAGTGTTTATATGGGTGTTATGAGCGATGACTTCAGTGGATTAAGTTACTTTGATGCTTCACCTGTGGATTATGCAGGATTTGAGCAGAAGGTAAATTTGTTAGAACTTTCAAAGGACAACTTCCCGGAGGACAGTAGCGCCATAGGCATGATGTCATATTTGCTGATTGATAACTATGATACAGCAAAGCTTTCGGATAAGCAGTATGCGGCATTGAAAGATTGGGTAAATGAAGGCGGTGTACTATTAGTAGCTTTAGGTCCGAACTATCAGAATGTACTGCATTGTTTTCAGGATGATTTTCTGACTGGAACATTAGGAACCGTGAAAAAAGAGAATTTAAGCTGGAACATTGACATGTCTTCAGCAAATGATGCGTCAGATAAAAGTGTTGAGCAGTCTATAGAAGATGGAAAAGTGGATGATGCTGACGGAAATGAGGCAGATGACAGTCAGTTGGATGGAGTGGACGAAAAGGAGACAGATGGTAGCCAGGTGGATGAAGCTGGCAAAATTGCTGCAAATGACAGCCAGTCGGAAAAAGAGAGTGATAGTAGCAAAATTACTCTGAATGATGTGGATGTGATTCCATTTTCGTTAGATGGCGGAAAACCATTTGACAGCTTTTCAGAGGATGAAACGGCTTATAAAAAGGAATGTGGTGCCGGTGTGGTGGTTGTATTGTCTTATGACCTTGGCATGGAGCCATTTACAAGTCTTTCCGAGCGCAGAGAGGTTGTAACCCATCTTTTAAAGGAAGCAGCAGGTGGATTGACCATAAACCGTATGTCAGGGAATATCAATACATATTCGTATTACAATTCCCAGGATATTGCAAAGGGAATGAATGAGGCAAGAAGACCAAGTACGCTGCTATTTGGAATTGTACTCATTGCATATGTTATCTTTGTGGGACCGATTTTGTATCTGATTTTGAAGAAACGCAATAAGAGAGAAAAAATATGGGTAGCGATTCCTGTTACTGCAATGGTGTGTACATTTTTTATTTATCTGCTGAGCACCATGTATCGTGTAAGGAAACCAATATTAAATACATTCACTGTGATGCAGCTGTCTGATAATAGCAAAGAGGAAAAAGTATACAGTAATGTTGTTTGTCCCAAAGCAAAGGATTACAGTTTCAATCTTGGTGGCGGATACGGTAATGTTTTAACACAGGAAGAGTATAACTATAGTATGTTTGGAACACCAACACGGGAAGAAAATGATGCGTATTATGATATGCTGGTGAAGAAGGAAAATGATGGTGTAGAGCTTCGTCTTCATAATGATTCTGCTTTTCAGGAGAAGAATTTCACAATAAGCCGAATCAGTGAAAATGAGATTGGTTCCATAGACCTTGCTCTTCATTGTTATACGACAGGTTTTGGTGGTGTAGTTACAAACAATACAAACTGTGACTTAAACAATGTGGTTGTAAATTTTGAAGATCATTTTTATGTCATTGACAGTTTGAAAAAGGGTGAGAGTGCTGAAATTGACGAAAAGAAGCTGATACAGGCACAGGCATATGATACTTTTTCGAATCAGAATTATGGGAATCTGTTTGCAGTATCCAATTGGGATAAAAAGAATCGCAGATATCAGGAGATAAACCGGTTTATGGAAAATAAGTATGTGCAAAAGAATGTATATAATCAGGGCTGTGTATGGGCAGATGTGGGTACTTATACACCGGAAATGGTGGCAGATAATTCTGTGAAACAGTATGGTGGTGCAGTGGTGTACCAGCCGTTTGTAGGGACTTATGAGGATGTAAGTACAACATATTGTCCAGATCTAAGTACCGTATTAATTGCGTCAGATGGTGATTATGACATGACGGAAAGATGCATTTACAGTGGTGTCGTTACGGCAACCTATTCGCTGGAGGATTATGAGGGCATTACGACACTTATTAATCTGGATTATGATAAAAAGCCAGTGAATGGCTATGGAGAATATGCAGCTGTATATGCATATAATGCACAGACGGGAGATTATGAAGCGATTTTTACTGATTCAGATACTCTTACGGGTGAGGAACTTAAAAAATATATAGCAGGAAATGTATTGATTTTAAGATATGAAACAGGTACATCAGATGCAGGCACATATATACCAAAGATTTGTGCAAAGGGGGATGAGTAAATGTTAAGAATTGAGAATTTAACAAAAAAATATGGAACATTTTTAGCATTGGACCATCTAAATCTGCATATTGAAAAAGGGGAGTTGTTTGGTTTTGTGGGTCCGAATGGAGCTGGAAAGACGACTACCATGCGAATTGTTTGTGGATTATTAAAGGCTACCAGTGGGGAAGCTTATGTGGATGGTGTGAATGCAATTACAAATCCGGAGGATATTAAACGGAAGGTTGGCTATGTACCGGATTTCTTTGGAGTATATGATAACTTAAAAGTAATGGAATATATGGAATTTTATGGTTCTATGTATGGAATGGATAAAGAGTCAGTAGATGAGATTTCTAAAGGACTTTTAGAGCTAGTGAATCTTGCAGATAAGGAAGATGTGTTTGTAGATACTTTATCAAGAGGTATGAAACAGCGTCTCTGTGTGGCAAGGGCATTGATTCATAATCCGGATTTGCTTGTATTGGATGAGCCAAATTCAGGACTGGATCCAAGGGCACGTTTTGAGATGAAGGAAGTACTTAAGAACCTAAGTTCCATGGGGAAAACCATTATTATAAGCTCCCATATTCTTCCGGAGCTTTCTGAAATGTGTACCAGCATTGGTATTATGGAACATGGAAGACTGATTGTGAGCGGCAAAGTAGAGGATGTTATGCAGCAAAGCATGGGAAGCCGTCCAATTCACATAAGTGCCTATGTAGAGAATATGGAAAATAAGGAACAGGCGCAGGAATTTATCGGAACCGTATTACGGGAGCAGCCGTTGGTTTCCAAAGTGAATTTTACAGAGGATGAGGTTTTGGTGAATTTTAAAGGGGATGAGAAGCAGGTTGCGCAGCTTTTGAAATTCCTGATTTCAAAAAACATTATGGTAAACAATTTCTATCGTGAAAAGGAAGATTTGGAGTCCTTATTCTTACAGATTACAGGAGGACAGGAAGATGAAAAGTAAATGGAACATAAACCCGATTTTGAAAAAAGAGCTGATGGTTGGCTCGAGAAGTATGAAAATGTCTTTTGCAATCATGGGAATTAATGGATTTTTGACCCTGGTTGTGATATTGGTAATGATGGTTGCAAGTGGAGCTTCTGTACTTTCCGGCTATGACTATTCAAATCTGATTTGTCTGTTTCCTGTATTAGGATGCATTGAATGTGGAATTTTAAGTCTGGTGGTGCCGATTATTACTTCCGGCTCGATTTCCGGAGAAAGAGAGAAACAGACACTTGATATTATGTTAACCACACCGGTAAAGACCTTTTCCATTGCTGTAGGAAAATTAGAGTCAGCCATGGTAGTCGTTATGATGTATATGATTTCAAGTATTCCGCTGCTGGCCATTGCTTTTGTACTTGGAGGACTTAGCTGGTGGGCATTATTTGGTTTGATTGGTATGATGCTGTATCTTGGAATTTATGTGGGAAGTGTAGGAATCTTTTGCTCTAGTGTAGTAAAAAAATCAGTGGCTGCAACGATTTTAACACTTGCCATTGGCATAGGGATTATAACCTTAACTACAGTGATTTTTAGTTCTTGGAATGGACTCGCAGCATATATGGGATTATTGAAATATGGAGAAAACTATGATTATAAAATGGGGGCGTCTTTAATCGTTTTGATGTTAAATCCATATGCTCCATTTTTTGATTTTATGGTAAGGACGATGTCAAGCCAAAGTGTATTTACAATGTGGGATTCTATTGGTAATGGAAATGTAATTTTAAAAGGAATCTATCATGGATGGATTCCAATTTCCGTAATAATGAATTTGTTGGTTTCTTATGGATTTTTAAAGCTGGCGGCAAGGAATATTGCGGCAACAAGGAACAAAAAGAAGTAGGGTGAAAATATGCAGCAGACAGATATAAAAATAAAAAAATTTGTATATAAAGTTCGCAGCAGACTGCGGGAACAGCACATAATAGATTCACTAATGTCTGCTGTGCAGACTGGGTTAGGGATTGGAATTGTGCTTTCGCTGGTTTCCCTCGTTGTTCCATTTTATTATGCGGTTCCCATTGCAGTGGTTACTGTGGTGGTGTCCTTTGTAGTAGGGATTATAATCGGAATAAGACGTACGCCGACAGCAATGCAGGCTGCCCTCATGGCGGATTCGAAGGGGCACAAAGAAAGAATATCGACAGCATTTAATCTTGCAGGAAGAGAGGATGCATTTTCTGTATTGCAAAAAAAGGATGCATTACGGATTGTAGATGGTTTTATTGTGCGTAAAGAATTTCCATTAAAGCTTTCAGGAAAACGTTGTCTTGTTTTGCTGGGACTTGCTGTAGTGTTTGTGGTAGGAAGCCTTATGGATTCACCGGCAAGAAATCGTGCAGTGACAAAGCATGAGGTGGAAAAGGAAGCAAAAGAAGAGATTGCCAAGCTTGAGAAGGTGGAAAAGCAGATTAAGGACAATAAGAAGATTTCGGAGAATGAGACAAAGGAGATTACAAAGCAGCTTGAAGTGGCAAAGAAAGAGCTTAAGGAATCGCAGTCTCAGGCGGAGCTTACAAAAGCAAAAGAACGCATTACCAAGAAGATGGAAATGACAGCAGAGAAATCTCAGAATAAAACATTGAGTGAAACTTTGGAAAAGGCGGCTGCGGCATCGGAGGAAGAGGAATTTGAAAAGAAGCAGGAGCTTGCAAGGGAAGCAGAAGAAGCTTTGGAAAAAGCAAAAAATGGTGATGAGAAGGATAAGAAGGAAGCTTATAAAAAATTGTCTGAGTTTTCGCAGAAGCTTTCGGATGAAGAACTTGCCAAGGCTGCCGAGGAATATAATAAGGCACAGCAGTCAGAGTTGTCTTATGCTGCAGCGCAAAGTGCCTTACAGGCTGCGACAGAAAGACTGAATAACAGCAGCCAGAATCTGGCAAGCAATAATCAAAATACATCCAATCAGGCAACACAGAGTAAGACAAATACTGGAAGTCAGAATGCTTCGAATAATAATCAGAGCCAGTCAGCTGGTTCCGGAAATCAGCAAAGTAAAAATGGTAATCAATCAGGTTCTCAAAATGGTTCTGGTGGAAATGGAAACGGTACTGGTGAGGGAAACGGAAATGGAAGCGGAAATGGAAATGGTTCCGGAGGTGCCGGTACCGGAACCGGAAGCGGTTGGAACCGGGGCAGCAAAGAAGGAAGGGAAGGTGCTGCCAAAACTGCTGAGAACATTACAATACCGGATGGAGAGGTTGGAAATGACGAGAACCTGACGGGAAAGGCAAATGGTAATAATACAGGGAATAAAGAAAAGTCAAGCCAGTCCCAGGCATGGTCCGGTAATAAAGTAAGCTATGGTCAGGTATCCGCTAAATATAAAGAAAAAGCATATAAGAAAATTGATGGAGCAAATTATCCGGGCAAAATGAAGGAGAAGATTAAGAACTATTTTGACGGACTGGATTGAGAGCCCGTGCTATACATGGCTAAGTGCATGAAACGAAGTAGGATTCGTTGTGGTAGAAAAGGAAAGGACAATATAGATTTATGGATGAAAAACAATTACAGGAAATGATAGAAAAGGTGAAGAACTGCGAGGCAGAGATTGGAAAGGGGATTATTGGACAGCGTAACATAATAAGACAGGTGCTGCTTGCTATTTTGGCAGATGGCAATGTACTGTTAGAGGGTGTACCAGGACTTGGAAAAACAGAGCTTGTAAAAGCCATTTCCAAGGTAATGTCCACAAGTTTTTCGAGAATTCAGTTTACACCGGATTTGATGCCGGCGGATGTAACGGGTACCAATCTGATTATTAAGGAAGAGGGAAATAATGTATTTCAGTTTGAGGCAGGTCCGGTATTTGCCAATATTGTACTGGCAGATGAGATTAACCGTGCAACTCCAAAGACACAGTCTGCTTTATTGGAGGCAATGCAGGAGAAGACTGTTACGGTAGGAAAGACCACATATGAGCTTCCGCAGCCATTTATGGTGTTAGCAACCCAGAATCCGATTGAGAATGAGGGAACGTATCCGCTGCCGGAGGCGCAGCTTGATCGTTTTTTATTTAAGCTGTTAGTGGAATTTCCAAGCAAACAGGAGCTAAAAGAGATTATGGATATTACCGTTACCAATGAAAAAGCGGAGCTTACCAGCATTATGACCGGTGAGGATATTCTTGCAATTCGAAATGTAATACGGGATATGCCGGTGGCAGATGCCGTAATGGATTACGCACTCTCAATCGTGGTGGCAACCCATCCGGAGAACAAAGAAGCATCGGAAATCACAAAAAAATATATACAGACCGGTGCAAGTCCTCGTGCAGCTCAGGCAATTGTAAAGACTGCAAAGGCGAGAGCCTTTATGGAAGGCAGATTTAATGTTGCCTTTGAAGATATTCAGTTTGTAGCATATCCTGCATTGCGGCATCGTCTTGCACTTAATTTTGAGGCAGTTTCAGAAGGGGTGAATGCAGATGCTGTGATTTCCGATATTTTGAAGGAAATTAAGACGATTTAAGATAGCAGGAGTAGGATATGAGTGAAATCTTGTTTGATAAGGAGTTCTTTCAAAAATTAAATACATTGAAAATGAGTCTTGATATGCGTCTTTCCCAGGGTATGAGCGGTATCCGTAAGTCCAGTGCAAAAGGAAGCTCTGTGGAGTTTTCTGATTTTCGGGAATATATGTTAGGAGATGATATTCGAAGGATTGACTGGAATGCATACGGACGCTTTGATAAGCTTTACATGAAGCTGTTTATGGAAGAAAAAGAGGGCATTTTTCAAATTTTTCTGGATACCAGTAAATCCATGGATTTTGGTAAGGCAAATAAGGGAGTGTGTGCCGTAAGGATTGCGGCTGCATTGTCATATGTGGTATTGGAGAATTCGGACCGATTGTATCTGAATCTGATGCAGGAAGGAAAAATGCAGTGCCCGAAAAGCTATGCAGGCAGACAGGCTTTTTCCAAAGTAATCGATTTTTTGGAAGAAGTCAGGTTCGAAGGAACGGGAGATTTGTTGTCGAGTATTCATTATAAAAAGTTTGACAGACGTGGAATGTCAGTGCTTATTTCGGATGGATATTGTGAAAATATGGAAGAAGTGTTCCGTTATATGAAATTTAAAAATCAGGATATTGTATTTGTGCATGTTCTGTCACCGGA
>JAQXLK010000304.1 GCA_029012085.1 Clostridiales bacterium | reverse complement strand
GTGGATATTACGGTAAGAACGAAGGTGCTAATATCAAGAATAAGCAAAAGCTTCACATCACTTACACTAAGCAAAAAGCCTGCCACCAAAGGAGATATCAGGTATCTGGCACTTCCTGCCAGACTCACCAGACCATTTGCCTTAGAAAACTCCTCCTTCGTTAATAAATCCGAAACGGTGGCTCTGTAGGAAGGTTCCAGCAAAGATGAAAAAACAGAACTCACAAATACACCTACACATATCTGCAGCAGGCTTGCTCCTCCATTCATCATACAAATAAGAATATAAATAATTCCCAAAGCGGAACAGCCATCTCCTAACATCATTAACAGCCTTCTGTCATATCGGTCCGCCAATACACCTGCCGGAACACTCAAAATCAGAGTTGGTAAAAATCCCAGCAAGGTTACCAGTGCCATTCCGGTAGCACTCCCTGTCTGCCCAAATACATACACGCCTAATCCAAAGCTGGTAAGCCCACCTCCTATGGAGGAAATCAGTTCCCCTGACCAAAGCAGAAGAAATTTTCCAAAATTACTTTTTCTTAAATTATTACTCATATCGTTTCCTTTCTTGTTTTCTCGACCGATTGTCTGTCGGTTATTATTTAAAAATAAAAGGAATCTTAAATTCCCTTTTTTTGCTTAAACTCTTAGATAATTGCAAAACCCTATTTTATATAAAATGAGCTTCGCAATTATCTAATGCAATCACTTATCAAATATAGGTCTCATGGCTTCTAACAATGCACCTGGTTCCATACCAAGCACTCTCTCAGCATGGTAGACAAAACCCATTATTTTTCTATATTCCTCTTCTTCGCTATACTGAACCATGCTGTCAAAGGCGGTATATGAATAGGTCATAAGCATTTCCACTGCCTCAGCCGGGTAATCTGTCTGCATGATTCCCTGTTTGATTCCATCTTCAGCAATCTTGGTTACCAGCTTATTCACCCGCCCTAGGAGCATATTTTCCAGTTTCTGATGCATAAGGGCATTCTGTGGTCTGTGAACCTGCTCCATTATCATATCACCAAGCTCATTATCAACATTAAGGGACATCATTGTGCGTGTTAAACGTTCAAGAACCGGTATTGACTCATCTAACGCAATAGCCGAAGCCTTCGCCACCATCTGATTGGTCAGTCGCTCTATCATCGCATCCAATATATCTTCTTTTGACTTAAAATGATAATAAAGCGTTCCTCTTGCAATCCCGATTTCCTTTAAGATATCATTCGTGCTGGCATTATTAAATCCCTTTGCACAAAACAGTCTTTCCGCAACATCTAATATCTCATTCCTTCGTTCTTCTGCATCCTTTACGACTCTCATAATCCACACCTCTACCGACCATCTGTCGGTAATAAATATAACACATTATTTTTTCTTTGGCAATCCCTAAAATTGTCTATTTATGTGAAGTGCGAAAATGTCCTGTTTCAATCTCAATTCTTATTATAATAATGCATCACAAAATGCTTCTATCTTTGCATCATCTTCTGATTTTACATTGTCTTTCGGATCCACTAAAACCATTTCAGCTTCAAACTGATCTATACCAATATATCTTTTCATTTTAGCAATTGCTTTATCTGCTCCCCCTCCGCTAAAGCACATAAATACTGCTATTTTCTTTTCTGAAATGCTTTTATTATCATGAAGAAAAGTTCTGATTGGCGGAGCAAAATTACTTGCCCATACAGGAGTTCCAATTATAATTCTATCATACTGCTCTGCCTTAAAATCATAAGACTGTAACTGTGGTTTTTCTCCCATCACCGCACTTTTTCCACCCCATATAAATTTCCTTGCCCCCTGGTCGGGATAAGCCTTTACCGGCTCAATACGAATCAAATCTGCATTTATCTTTTTTGCGATTCTTTCCGCTACAAATTGAGTATTTCCTGACATTGAATAGTATACAATTGCTGTTTTCATGATTTTTCCCACTCCTTTATTAAGATTCTTGCTTCCTTGCACCATTCTAAATATGACTCATAGGTCTTAATTCCAAATTGAACGGTCAAATAATAATATTTATGTGTATCCTCCTCCAAATAATGGGACAGATTTTCTGCAAACATATTTAGAATCTGCAATTCACCTTTACACTTTTCTTCAAATCTTTCAATGTGCTCTTTCGCACCATCAAACCCCGTTTCATTTCCAAAGAAGAGCTTTAATAATGTTTCATATCGAAGCTCATCCTTCTCGGCCGGTTTCCTAAGCCATTCTTTCAAGGCTTCTTTCCCAGTATCTGTAATAGAATAGGATATTTTTTCTCTACCGTTAGAACTCGTATCCTCCTTTGTAACCTTACCCTCTTTTTCAAGCTGATTTAACGTTGGGTAAATGCTTCCATAGCTCCCACCCCAGAAAAATCGAAGGGACGTATCCAGTCTCTTTTTCATTTCATAACCGGTCATGGGTTCATGGCTTAATAAGCCTAACAAAACATAATCCATCTTTTTTGCATTTGCCATTCTTTATCTACTCCTTTTAAATTCAACAGATAGTGCATGCCTCGGACAATGGTCTACACAGGAACCGCATTGAATACATTCTGTCCCAAAATCCTGATTGTCCTCTACTAATTCTACCACATTTAATCCCATTGGACAGCTTTGATTACATTTTCTACAAGAAATACACTTCTCCTTTTCTGCACTAATATGAAGTCCTGGCAGATGCAAGAAATGTCTGACTTTTGTTCCAATCACCATAAATGGTGCCATCCAGCAAAAGTAATGGCAGAAAACCCTTTTTCCAAACAAAACTGCCGGAATCAACACAAGAAAAATCACACCATAATAAATAACATAATTATAAATCTCTGCAATAGAGATTCCATGGTCCGTCATATAAAAGAAATCTATGGATATCTCCTTTTTTCTAAATAAAAAACATATAATAACTGCATCAATCCAAATTATCCAAATAATATATTTTATGTAATTTCTAAAACCTTGTTTGGGTACCTTTTCATTTACACCAAATAAGCATTCCTGCATGCCGCCCATTGGACATAATTAAGTTTTGTCTATTCATCTTTTTTCCTCCATGTATCAAATTGATACATATAATAATATATCACTTTGATATATTTGTCAAGATGGAATCGTAGGGAATAAACATCTGCAGGTTGTTCAAAGTGTGATGCCTACTTGGCTCATCGTATAATCGGGTAGGAGGTAAATAATTATTTTATTTACCGTCCTCCCACACCACCGTGCGTACGGTTCCGTACACGGCGGTTCTTTAGTTTTCACATATTTTCATATAGAACTCCGTGAATGTTGGATATCCAATTTCATGGAG
>JAQXLK010000303.1 GCA_029012085.1 Clostridiales bacterium | reverse complement strand
AGACTGAAAAAGAACAGCCCTGACGGACTGTTCTTCATTGCTTTTTGTATAATGCTCAAAAAATAGCGACATTTTATTGACGAAGATTTCACAAACCCAGTGTTTATGCCGGTTTACGGACTTTTTTCTCTACTCAAACTCAATCGTCCCCGGCGGCTTACTAGTCAAATCATAGAATACCCGATTCACACCCTTGACCTCATTAATAATCCGATTCATCACCGTCTGCAATACTGCAAATGGAATCTCAGCACTCTCAGCCGTCATAAAATCAATCGTCTTTACTGCACGCAGTGCCACCGCATAATCATAGGTTCTCTCATCACCCATAACACCAACGGAACGCATATTGGTAAGTGCCGCAAAATACTGGTTTGGCATCCATGGCGCTTCTTTACCATGTTCCTCCTTGTATTCTTTTGCAGCCTTGTCCACTTCCTCACGGTAAATGAAATCTGCATCCTGTACGATACGTACCTTCTCTGCCGTTACATCACCAATGATACGGATTCCAAGACCAGGACCTGGGAATGGCTGACGGAATACCAGATATTCCGGAAGTCCAAGCTCTAAACCAACCTTACGAACTTCATCCTTGAACAAATCACGGAGCGGTTCGATAATCTCTTTGAAGTCAACATAGTCCGGAAGACCTCCCACGTTGTGGTGGGACTTAATAACAGCAGATTCTCCGCCAAGGCCACTCTCTACCACGTCCGGATAAATGGTTCCCTGTGCAAGGAAATCTACAGCACCAATCTTCTTCGCTTCTTCCTCAAATACACGAATAAATTCCTCACCGATAATCTTACGTTTGCTCTCCGGCTCTGTTACACCTTCCAGCTTCTTATAATAACGCTCCTGTGCATTGACACGGACAAAATTCAAATCAAAGGTTCCGCTATTTCCGAATACCTGCTCAACTTCATCGCCCTCGTTCTTACGAAGTAAGCCATGGTCTACAAACACGCAGGTAAGCTGCTTACCAATGGCACGGGATAAGAGTGCTGCAAGCACTGAGGAATCCACACCACCGGAAAGTGCCAATAATACTTTACCATCGCCAACCTTTTCACGAATCGCTTTAATCTGGTTTTCCACAAAGGCATCCATTCTCCAATCACCGGAACAGCCACACACATTGTATACGAAATTAGAAAGCATCTTTGTACCTTCTACCGTATGCAATACCTCCGGATGGAACTGGATAGCGTATAAATTCTGCGATTTATTTTCTGCTGCTGCAACCGGACAATCCGCCGTAGTTGCACATATATCAAACCCTGGTGCCACCTTGGATATATAGTCAAAATGACTCATCCAGCATACGGTATCCTCTGATACATCCTTAAACAGTACAGAAGATGTATTCACATGAACATCTGTCTTACCATATTCTCGAACCGGAGCTTTTTCTACCTTACCACCCAGTACATGCTGCATCAGCTGTGCACCATAGCAAAGTCCTAATACCGGAATTCCCATTTCAAATAATTCTTTTGAATATGTCGGTGCTCCCTCTTCATAACAACTGTTTGGACCACCTGTTAAAATGATTCCCTTTGGATTCATTTCCTTAATCTTATTGATATCCGTTTTGTAAGAATAAATCTCACAATATACGTTACATTCTCTGACACGGCGAGCCACTAACTGATTATACTGTCCGCCAAAATCGAGAACAATCACTAACTCTTTTTCCACCTCTTTGCCTCCTTTTCTAATGTACTTTTCTATCTGTCAATTCTACCTTATTTTTTCTAAAACCACAATCCCTATACTCCATAAAATAACTTCATTTTACCTTTCACGTTACTGTTCGCACCTTTGTCAGTTCACAACTCTGGCTTTGATAAAATCGTTTTCCCAAAGAGCATTTAGACAAACAATGAGCCATGTAAATGGACCTGTACTTCCATTTTGCGAATGTTGCGTGAAACAATTACTATTGCAATCTTCTTCCTACTCACCAGCTTCCCCGCTTTCCGTCTTCTCTGCAGCAGTCTTCTTTCCAAGCTTTTCCAAAATATTATCTACTGCCGCCTGAAGCTGGTTATCCTTTTCTCCTTCTGACTCTTTATAAGCATCCACATCAAGTTCCACTTCAATGTCCGGTTTAATTCCAACCTTATGAATATCATTCCCATTTGGAGTAAAATACTTTGCAATTGTAAGCTTAATTGCCGAACCATCGTCTAATGGGAAAATTCGCTGAACAATACCCTTCCCAAAGGTATTTGTTCCAACCAAAGTTCCAATACCGTAGTCCTTAATGGCTCCGGCAAAAATCTCAGATGCAGATGCGCTGTAGCCATTTACCAGAATTGCCAAAGGCTTTGTAAACTGCTCTTCATCCGTAGAATTATACTCACTGGTTACATTACCATCCTTGTCCTCTGTATACACAATCTTGCCGGCCGGAAGCATATAATCTAACATATCTACTGCAACGTCCAAAAGACCGCCACCATTGCCACGTAAGTCCACAATTAATCCTTCCATCCCCTGCGCATTTAAATCTTCAACCGCCGCAATATACTGCTGTGCCGTCACTTCATAAAAGCTCGATATCTCAATATATCCAATATTGTCTGCTAACATTTTATACTCAACAGTAGGATTCTCTACTTTACGGCGCTGCATGGTAAATTCATGATCTTCACCATCTGCAGAACGATACACTGTAATCGTTACCTCTGTTTCTGCTACTCCTCGAATCTTATCCACAACCGTATCAATATCTTGACCACTGATATCTTCACCATTTACTTCCGTAATAATATCATCTGCTTCAATACCTGCCTCTTTAGCCGGACCATCAAATACCTTTACAACGGTAATTGTCTTCGTATCTGCGTCCTGCGAAACCTGGACACCAACACCAACATATTCCCCATCTGTATCTTCCATGAAGCTGGCATATTCTTCTTGCGTATAGTACACGGAATACGGGTCATCTAAGCCTTCAAGATATCCCTTGATTATGCCATCTTGTTTTGCCTGTTCATCATCCTCAAAATAGAAATTCTTGTTAATTAAATTCTCAATTGTCTCTAACTTATCATTGGTACTTTTCCCAATGACATCGCTGCTTGAAAGCATCTTTACTGAAGAACTCTCTGTCGTTTCCTCTGTCTGGCTATTCTTATCTGTAGTCATTTTTACACTGCCACATCCGGCAGTACCAAGCATCAAAGTCACAAACATAACCACTACTGCTGTCTTTGATTTCCACTTTTTCATAATAATCCTTCTTTCAACTTCTTTAAACAAAGAGTTTGCTTCGCAAACTCTTCGAATACTAACAATATTCTATTGCAGATATCCAAGCGGATCTACATAATTTCCATCTACACGTACTCCAAAATGACAATGCGGGCCTGTGGAATATCCTGTGGAACCTGCTAATGCAATAATCTGTCCGGCTGCCACCTGTTCTCCAACCGTTACATTCAGTTGGGAATTATGCATATAAACCGTTACTACACCACCGCCGTGATCAATACAGACATAATTACCTTCTGCATAGTTATAGGCTGCCACAATTACAGTTCCGGAAGCTGCCGCCACAATACTGTCACCGGTACCGCAGGCAATATCAATTCCTCTATGATACGTACTTGCCCCTGCCGTTGGAGATGTACGGCTGCCAAAATAAGATGTTATCTCATAATTGCCGGGAGCCGGCCAGGTAAATACTCCTCCGGTATAGGTGCTGGTAGCACTACTGCTGGCTGCCTGCTCCGCCTGGGCAATAATTGCTTCCGCTTCTGCCTGAGCTTTTGCATACTTTGCAACTTCTTCCTCCTGCCCTTCAATAGAAAGCTCATACTCCTGTACCTGTTTATTCTTTTCTTCAACCACTGCCTCCATGGTTGCCTTCTGCTCTTTTACCTGACGCTGCATTTCTTCATTGCTGGTCAAATCTTTATCCAGTTTCTGTTTTAGATTTGCAATCTGTTCCTTTGTTGTCTTTAATTCTGTAAGTATATTGTAATCATATGCCGAAACCTGAGAAGCATACTCCGCCTTATTGAGCATGTCCGTCATAGAAGATGCTGTAAGCAGCACATCTAAATATCGCTTATTTCCAGACTCATATTCCATCTGTATTCTCTGTTTCATCGCCCCATACTGATTTGTCCAAGCCTGACGAGCCTCTTCTAATGCTTTCTCCGTCTCTTTAATTTTCTTCTCTAATTTCTTCTGATTTTCTTCCAGTTTTTTTATTTCATTCTGCATTTCATTCAGAGACTTATCTAACTCTGTAATATACGCCTCCATATTCTCTTTTGCAGATTTCAAATTATCCAAAACTTCCTGTGCAGCTCTCTTGTTACGTTCCGCCTCTTGCGCATTCTCTCTTGCCTTTGACACGGAAGCATCTGCCGTACCATTATCCGTTTGTGTACTGTCCTCTTGTTTTGATTCTGATGTCTTTTTGTTTTCTGTTGACTGTTCATCACCCGCTGTGGCAAAACTTGTACTGCATCCCCCAAATACTCCACTGATTACTAAGCTAAAGACTGCGATGATACAAAATCCTATTTGAACAATCTTTTTTTTGCCTATTGTAAGATTATACCTATTAAACATAAAACATTCCTCCAAATTACACTCTTAAATGCTTATGTGTAGCAAACAAACTTCCCAAAAATCCAACACCAACTCCAATCAACAAAGAAATGGAAAGCATTCCCTTGCAAACCTGTCCAACCGAAACAAAATCCACCATATTCTGCACAATTGTAAAATGTTCTGTTAGATACTGAGTCAAGGAGTTATAGATTATGCAAACGATTCCTACCGGTATAAGGGAACCTACTAATCCGATAATAACTCCCTCCACCAAAAATGGAGCTCTTACAAAGAAATCCTTTGCACCTATTAATTTCATAATAGCAATTTCTTCCTTACGGACAGAAATACCAATCGTGATTGTATTACTAATTAAAAACAGCGAAACAAGCAGCAAAATAATAATCACACCAAAAGATGCATATCCTACCAAACCTTTGATGGAATTAAGACTCTTTGCAGTTCCATCACT
The DNA here is from genome assembly GCA_029012085.1 of Clostridiales bacterium. Lineage (GTDB taxonomy): Bacteria > Bacillota > Clostridia > Lachnospirales > Lachnospiraceae > CAG-590. The sequence goes on along the minus strand of JAQXLK010000303.1, from coordinate 2,046 downwards.
GCTGTTAACCTGACGAACACCACTAATAGCAGTAATCTGATCTACCGTGTTCTTCTGCAAGCCAATATCTTTCAGCGTTAATTCATAAGAGGATGAGTCTGCCAAAGGATTATCATCACCAAACACAGAATTCACATAATCCTTATCACCATTATACACATCATTAATATACGTATCCCACGCCTTATCTGATGAAATATAATACATCTGATCTACATTGCTGATTTTTTTAATTTCATTTCCGATATTCTTAATCTGATTCTCACTTGTTCCCTCATCAAAGAAAACCGATATCGTCAGAGAATTCTCTATGGATTCTATTTCTTTCTCCATATTCAATACAATTGTATAAAATATGCCAAACAGAAACAAACAAGCAACAATTGTTCCAACTGATGCAAGGGAAAAGAGAAGATTACGCCGAATATTCTTCAATCCCTGTTTGATGCTGTATCCAAACGTACTAATCTTCATCCTTATAACCACCTTTTTCTTCGTCACTTATAATCTTACCCTTTTTCAGCGTAATCACACGCTTTTGCATAAGATTCACGATTTCTTTATTATGCGTAACTACAACCACTGTTGTTCCTCGACGATTAATCTCTTCCAACAACCGCATAATTTCTAAAGAGTTCTTAGGATCAAGGTTTCCCGTTGGTTCGTCTGCCAAAATAATCTCCGGACGATTTACAATCGCTCTTGCAAGTGCGACTCTTTGTTGTTCTCCACCGGAGAGTTCTTTCGGAAACTGCTTATATTTGTCTGCCAATCCAACCATAGTAAGAGTTGCCGGTACTTCTCTTCGAATCTCTTTTGTAGACTTTTCTATCACCTGCTGGGCAAATGCCACATTTTCAAAAACTGTACGATCCTTTAGCAAGCGGAAATTTTGGAATACCACACCAATCTTTCTCCGAAGCATCGGTATGTCTTTTCGTTTCATTTTACTATAGGGTTGATTTTCCACCACAATCTCTCCTGAAGTAGGCTTCAACTCCTGCATCAAGAGCTTAATAAGTGTCGTCTTACCTGAGCCGCTGCTTCCTACAATAAAAACAAAATCACCTTTATTAATTCGAAACGTCACATTATCTAACGCTTTCGTTCCCGTTGGATACTGCATCGTTACGTGATCAAGTAATAGCATATCCTTGTTCCTTTCTCTTTCGCCCTGTCAGATACCATAATAGCATCCGGGATATTCAATATCTTTAAAATTAATATTCCAAAGACTCCATATATTTCATATATTTTACTACCATCAACGCACTTTTGAAGGTAATGGCATCTTCAAACACACGCAAATCAAGACCCGTACTCTTCTGAAGCTTATCCAAACGATATACCAAAGTATTACGGTGAATATACAACTGTCTGGAAGTCTCAGATACATTCAGGCTGTTTTCAAAAAACTTGTTAATTGTAGTAAGTGTCTCTTCGTCAAAATCATCAGGAGAACGATTTTCAAATATCTCCTTAATAAACATTTTGCAAAGTGGAATCGGCAGCTGATAAATAAGACGACCGATACCAAGATTACTGTATGCAATAATATTGCGATTTCCATAGAAAATCTTACCTACATCAAGCGCCATCTTTGCTTCTTTATAAGAACGTGAAACCTCTTTAATCTCATTCACAATCGTTCCAAATGCCACATGAACAGATGTCATTGCCTCAGTATTAAGCATATCTACAATTACTTTTGCGGTCTTATTCATGTCCTCATAGGTCTCACCCTGTTTTACTTCCTTTACAAGAATGATGTTTTTCTCATCTACAGCAGTAACAAAATCCTTTGCCTTACTTGAAAAGATGTTTCGAACAGTCTCTAAGGCATTCGTATCCTTCTCATTCTTTGTCTCAATAATAAATACAATACGTCTTACATCTGTATCCACATGAAGTTTTTTTGCTCTGTTATAAATATCAACTAAAAGCAAATTATCAAGCAACAGATTCTTGATGAAATTATCCTTGTCATAACGTTCCTTATATGCAACCAGCAGACTTTGAATCTGGAACGCAGCTATCTTTCCAATC
>JAQXLK010000302.1 GCA_029012085.1 Clostridiales bacterium | reverse complement strand
TTTCAAAAACTTTTTCACTTAACTGTACTCCTTATCTACTCTGGCAAATACGGCCTCAACCATTCCACCAACTCATACACCTTAGTTCCCGGTGCAGCCTTTGATGGTGCTTTTCCGTAATTTATCGCATCCAGACTTTTTGCATTGGCTATTGCCATATCCATATACGGACGCAAAATATGGTATATATCCGTACGATTCTTTGCATATTCACCTGCACCGATTTCCTTTAAACATTCTGTTAATTTCGGCCAGTATTCACTTCTATGAATATCCGACTGCATAAAATCAAAATGTAATAAAAACCAAAGTTCTATACACTGATTTGACCAAATCGCATGATACTCTATCTCGTCTGTACTGTTCTCAGCACATAATTGTACCACTCGATCGATATGCTCTGCCGGGAAATCATCAGTATCATAAACTATCCATACATGACGATAACCGTTCGGATTATCTTTTGCTAACCGTTTTGCCTTTTCAAACAAGTTTATTGTATTATCCCCTACACCAAATACCTTTAGCTGTATTTTTTCAGGGTAATCCTTATTGATAATTTCTCGAATGGCTCGAAAATACGCCGGTTCTGTTCCGGTTCCTTCCGTTACAACCAAATGATATTCCGGACGGATTTTAATTGCTCTATCCGGTTTCTTCATCCATGGCTTATTCAAATCACTTTTCTTCGGGGGTTTTAGACTCAAAGCCAATCACCTCCGCTCAGCATGTTCTGAAGATATGGATCTGCTCCATATCTACCTTCCAGATATTGCTTATCAAAAGCGGCTGTGCTCTTAACTCTTTCGTTATCCTCATGGCGAATTTCGTAAAGCGAGTAAATCTCACTGCTTCTCTTCTCATTTAATGCCGCAAACCATATTTCATCTCTTCTGAATACAGTATTCTTCATTGTGGACATATCATGAGATGTAAAGAGCAACTGTGCTCCATTCTTATTAACCCTCGGATTCTTAAACAAAGAAATCACATATCTCAAAAGCTTTGGATGGAGCTTTGCATCTAATTCGTCAATAATAACCAAACGACCTTTCTGAAGCGCAATAAGTATCGCCGGTAATGCTGCAATTAACTTTCTGGTACCATCGGATTCCTCACCCAGACTTAACTCATATGGCTTTCCTGCAATTGTTCTCTTTAAATATAACTGCTTTTCATCGCTATCAAACCTGTAATCTTCAATATCGATTCCCATATCATTAAGAAGTGTTACTATCTGCTTCTTAACATTCACATCTTCCGAAAACATAACCTCCATTTCAACAATAGGATTACCATAACTACGAATAATACAAGACTCAAACCACTCCTGCACCTCTGCGATAACCGAAATATTATAGTTGATAGCCAAAAAAGATAAATATGGCATCTTCTCATTAACCTTAGTGTTTACCCCCTCCTTGATTAAGGTTGGGCCAAGCGTAATCACTTCTCCTTCGCGATAGAAAATCTGTGCCGGCTTCTTTCCTCCTATAGTCTTTCTGTCCAAAGTTTCCGCAAATATCTCATCCTTTAATGTTGCAAGGTAATAACGGTATTCATAATCACCCTTTCTGAAAAAGATACGATATTCTATCGGTTCTTCCGCCGTCTTTGCATCATATAAAAATGGCTTGGCAGAAAATCCCTGCTGAATAATAATATCCTCTCTCGTATTCCCCAAATCATGAATAGGCTTAACAACAGTCGTAATTAAACAAGCTAATGCCTGCAAAAGATTACTCTTTCCGCCTCCGTTTGGACCATATATAACACTAACAGGAAGAAGATTGCTGCACTTTTCCTTTTTAATTAAACTCTCTTCAAATTCTGAAATAGCTGTCGCTTGTAAATCAAATGTTGTCTCTTCCTTATAAGACTTAAAATTCTGAAATGAAAACTGACAAAGCATCTTCATCGCCTCCTTCTTTTCTGAGCATAATATAACACTAATATATACAAAATTCAAGTTTTATATTCGTTTTAAGAAAATATTTTTCGTATTTTAAATATAAAAAGTGGTTCTGGGGCGTTTTTTTACTTTTCATACTCCATCCGAACAATACTCTCCTTTTATTCTGAACAATATACTGCATTGTTCCGAATAATACCACCTATTGTTCCGAACAATGTCAATATACTATATTATTCTTCCGCAATATATCTTTTCTTTTCCGCGAATTATCAAATTGAATTTGACATCTTGCGAAAAACTTTGATGTTTTGCGAAACGAATTTGATTTTTCGCTCGAAACCATTGACTTTTGGCTCGAAATATTGACTTTTCGCCCAACTTCATACAAAAATAGCATTCCGGCAGCAAACACATTCTACTACAGGAATGCTATTCTAAATTAATTAAATATACTCAAAGTTTTCCATGTATTCTCTTTTCAAAACTTTTTGCTTATATTGCTTCTTATCGCTTATCCACTCTTTTAAATATAGTTTATGTTCCAAGTAATCCACGCCAGATATCTCATCTGCTAATTTCTGCAAAAACTCAATATCTTTTTCAATCAAAGGAACCTCACTACCTGACCAAGACCGTGAACTAGGAAATAGCGAAATTTTTGTAAACATATCAAAGTTGCTATTTTTTTCAAGAAACTCTTTAATATATTCCAATCTCTTTCCTGGAAATACAGTTGCAATCACATCAAAGATATCCTTTATTTTTCTTGACTTTGTAAGGTCAACCTTATTTTCAACTACATTTCTGACACCAATGGCAGAAATCATCTTGCTTTTATGTGCCATTCCCTGATTCTTTCCATATCCCAAAGAAATGATGATGGCCAATTTCTCACCTTTTTCAATCTTTATTTCATAAATTCAGATAGCCCGTCAATTAACGTTGGAACCCATACATCATAGTGTCCCTTACCTTCATACTCTTTATAAATCAGATTCATTCCCTGATACTCCCGCTTCTCCATACGCTTTACAAACTTACCGATCGGCCTAATGAAAGAGGCCTTATCTTCATCGCCACCAACACTCATATAAATATTAACTTCAAAATTCTCATTCCCATATTTGCGATAATAATTCTCTTCGTAATCTGCTAGAGGCAAACCGTTTGAAGATTCAAAAAATGTGGGGCTTGCTAATATATAGTTGCCAAACACTCCCTGGGCAATTCTATCATTTTGAAACATACTGTAAATCATAAAATATGCACCATAAGAGGCTCCACAAAATGTCCTGTCATTCTCATCAATCGCATATGTAGATTCCACATATGGAAGAATACCATTTACAATCATACCAAGAAAAGCATCTGGATTATCAAGCAAATCACGAACACGAATCGTATCAAAATCATAACTATCCGGATAACCAATTCCAACCAGAATGAACTCCCTAATTTTTCCCGACTCATACAATTCTGTCAGTGATTTATAGTCTTCTCTTCTCCAGTTGCAATCTGTCAAATATACTACCGGGTATTTTTTTGTAGCATCATATTCCTTGGGAAGGCATACGTCCACCACAAACGTATCCTGAATTTCCGAAGAATACACTTCCGTCTGTGACCATGTTTCCTTCTGCGTTGTTTCACCAATAGTAATCACATTCTCATAGTCTTTTTTTGGTGCAGCCTCTTCCTGAGCTACCGCTACTGCCTGCGACTCAGAATTCTCTTTCCCACAGGCTGACAACATTCCAAACATAAATAACAATATTACACTCGTTAATAGACACCTCATATCCTTTTTCATCGCAACTCCCCTCCTATTTTTCTCTTCTTTAAATTATAATACAATCCTTTACAAATTTTGTCATGCAGCATAGAATCATTTAATTGTCTATAAAAAAAGCATTTCGGCAATAGATATTCTCTACTGCCGAAATGCATGTACTCATTTACTTTATTCTATTTTTGTCTTTTCAAGCTGATGAAGCCAGCCAGAAGAATCATTGGCAAACCTCCTATCAGTCCCACCATAAGCGGTCCTAATAAAGGTTCATTATGAAATTGTGCATTCATAAACAACGTAGGGATTCCGGCGAACGCATTGATTGCACCATGCATCAATGCCGGGAACCAGATGCATTTTGTTTTTTCATAGCTCTCATCCAAAATGATCCCCATGGCAATGGTAATGATGCAGAACACGATAGGTCCCATAACAGGAGCTCCCCAATATTCCTTACCGTATTCATACCCTGTCAGAATCATGATTGGCCAATGCCAGATTCCCCAGATAACACCACCTAAGATACGCCCTTTCACGGTTCCGAAGCGTTCTTTCAAAATCGGATACATATATCCTCGCCAGCCAACTTCCTCACCAACCGCAAAAAACATATTTATCCACGGTGCGAAGGTAACGGACGAAACTATATTGATTGCGATATACAGATTTAGAGATAACCCTCCTGCTTGCAACTGTGCTATTCCCGCTTCTCCAAGAAGCGCATATATTGCTCCAAAACCCATATCAAGAGCTTTGGGAAACAGTAAAAAGTAGATTGCCGCGCCTAATGTTCCAAGTACCGCCGGTACAGACCATGCGTAAAATAACCAGCCTGCATTTCCCTTCATGCGCGGTACGAACCCAACTTTTTTCCACTCTTTGCAGGATATAATTGTTGCAGCAAAGGGTGCAAACATGGAGATAGCTAAAACAGGCTGGTACAGTCCTACCTGTC
>JAQXLK010000301.1 GCA_029012085.1 Clostridiales bacterium | reverse complement strand
CATTTGGCATGAGGTGTCACCGAAGGTGACGGAGTCCTGATGCCGGTTCTTTTTTTCATATTTGACTTTGCACTTCCGCAAGACTCAGTTCCGATTCCACATCTATATATTTTGACACTATTTTTCTAAAATCCTTTTTATGCGGATAAAACAGCGCTGTCAAAAATTCAAATAAACTCTTTTCATCCTCTTTCTCCCGGTAACATATCCTGCAAAGCATATACAATATGGTTTTCTATTATTTTTCATCTGATTCCTTACAGCCCATCTCATTTCAGAGACCCAATTCGGTATGATTACTGTCTCCTATACAATCGCAAACGGAAGATATGGTTCACTTCTTGGTTTCTCAATCTGCGGATTCTGATCTTCCTTCTTAGCCTTTACAAGCGGAACAGCCAGATCATGGACAGCTACTGCATTTAAATACCAGCCACCGTCTTTGTGCAAATACTTTTTTCCAAAATCATCACACACTTTCAACAATGCACTGCTATAATAACCTCCCTTTCTACTATCATCACCGGATGTCTCACCCAGATCACAACTATACATAATGATGTTCATGAGAGGCGTATTTTGAATCTGTCTTTCATAACGTTCACGGGTATTTTGTTGAGCAAATGCTTTCATTAGAATCTCCATGTGCATTTCCTCACTCTCATTGATTGGTCCCAGTTCACTCCGACAGCAGTCCACAATGATGAGTCTCTTTTTGTTCGCCAGTCTGAATTTATCTACACACATGTCATTGGATGTATCCATTTTATCTCTGCCCGGTTTTAGTTCCACATAAGTATCCCCGTCCATCGAATAACCATGCCCCGTAAACACAATAATAGAATAATCCAGTGTACGCATTTTCTCCAAAAGGTTTTTAACCATATCTACGTCCGGCTGTATCAAATGTTCTATCTCCCATTCATACCAGTTTCCGCCTAACGGAGATGTAAAGAATTTTTTATAGTTCTCAACATCTCTCTTTACTCCTTCACAATAGTTGTCCGCTCCGAACTTTCCCGGATTAGAAATAATCAATACCTTCTTATTCATCTTTCGTCTCCTCCTCTTTTTCTCCTTCGATTTTTTCAACTAAAGATGGTGCAAACCGCTCACTAAAACCCGCCACAATACATAACAGCACCTGTACCGATTCACTTTGCGCCGTTTCCTTAAAACTTGCAAAAACAAGTCCGACATCATATGCCTTTAGAACAATGACAGCTGATATCATGCTAATAAACAGTCTTGATAAAACTTCATACCAAATCAGTTTCTTTCCGGCACCGCATGTATACTGGATCCTCCCGGCGTGCTGCAATAAAGAAGCCATTCCTCCAATCAATCCCCAAAACAGTGCAAGACTATATTGTACAAGGTCTCCGGATTTTCCAATTGCAATACAATTTACCCCAATATAAATGATTAATGCAATCAGACAGATTATTAACGAATCCTTTACAATCCAAAGTCTTGTAATCTCACACTCTCTGCCTTTTAAATAGTTTTCCGCTTCACTTAAAAGTTCATCAGGATTATCACTCTCACCTTCAAGAACAGCTGCCAGTGCCTCGCCCAAAAGCCCCATATAATGAACTTTCATCTCTTTCGTCAACTGCATAACCGCCGGATTATGTATTAAAATATTAATTTTCTTTAATATGCTCTGAACTGATTCCGATTTCATATCGTCATCGTTCTTCACTTCCCAGTCCAGATCATTTTCCGAATCAACAAATATGATATAACGTTTCTCACTATACCGAATCAGGTACTTGATATTATCAGCCTCAGTACTATCAAACTCTTCTGCAATTTTTCCCAGTTCTCTTTTGATTGGTGTTGCTTTTTTCGGTTTCACTTTACCTCTCCTCTTTTGGAACGTTATCACGGCAAATCCAGATACTATAACACTTCTCCAGCATATTGTAATCCGTTTTCTCCGTTACAAGGCTAAGCCGGGAACTCATACTTCTTGACAGATAACAAACTCCCCTCTTCTCGATGGGATAGCCAGGTGTATACCTTCCT
>JAQXLK010000300.1 GCA_029012085.1 Clostridiales bacterium | reverse complement strand
GAATTCAAACTGGTTGGGTTATTCCATTCGTATTTCCGTTTGCAGAGGTGTAGGTAAACAATTAGTTTTATTGTATACATTTCGATACAATATATGATACAATAAAAACACAGTTATGGAAAAAGTGGTAGCAGTTTTGCGAAGGGAGAAACAGATGATAAGTTACTATTTTGTTACAGCCATTTTGTCTTTTCTGAATTTGGTTGCTTTTATATACAGAGATAATGGTAAAAAAACAAGTTATTATTTGAAAATATTGCTTATCATACAGTGTGTGGCAAATTTGGGATATTTGGCATTAGGTGTGAGTCGTACATTAGAGGAAGCAATATTAGCAAATAAGATAACTTATCTGGGTGGATGTTTTATGCCGCCAATTATGGCATATTATATGTGTTCGTTATGCAATATCAAGGTAAATCGCTGGATTAAGAGTTTTTGTTTCTTTTTTTCTGTTGCAGTATATGCAATGGTATTGTCTACCGGTTTTTCAAACTTTTATTATATGAGCATTCGTATGGGTGAAGTTCATAATGCAACCACTTTGATTGTGGAACATGGAATCGGTCATAATTTCTTTTACATAATTTTGTACGGGTATATGGCTGCGGATATTATTATTACAATAATAGCATTTATTAAAAAGCAGGTGTCAAAAAAGAATTTATATCTGTTAATTACAATGCAATCTATTACAATTATTGCATTTTTACTGGGGAGAGCCATTGATCCGACTTTTGAGATTATACCTGCTGTATATGTTGTGGATGGTTTTATTCTCGTAATGATTCAAATGCAGTTATCTCAGTACATTTTAGAGGACAGTATTTATGCAGCGATGCAGCAGAACAACACAACAGGATACGTTGTGCTTGATTCAAATAATAAGTTTATCGGTTGTAACGATATTGCAAAAAAATGTATTCCGGGCTTGGCTGATTGCAGGGTGGATACATTTATTTCACAAAAAGAAGAACTAGGTTTTTTGGAGGAGTGGATTAGACTTTTTAAGGATAGTGAAGATTCTAAATGTGTACAAACGATGCAATATAAGGACTTTTACTATGAATGTGTAATTAGAACGTTAATTACCGATAAAAAACATACTGGTTATATTATTGAATTGCAGGATTGTACTGACAGGAAGAAGTATATGGATTTGTTGTCTAATTACAATGCCGAATTGGAACAGCAGGTAGAGCAGCAGATAAAGCAAATTAAGCTGATTCAGCAGAAAACAGTGCTTGGCATGGCAAATATGGTAGAAAACAGGGACAATAATATAGGTGGACATATTACGAGAACCAGTGATGTAATTGAGATACTTATTGAAACCATTAAAGAAAATCATCTTTTAGAATTATCAGATGAGTTTTGCAGGGATTTGATTAAGGCAGCACCAATGCATGACCTGGGGAAAATTGCCATTGAAGATCGGATTTTGCAAAAGCCGGGTAGATTTACGGACGAAGAGTTTGAGATTATGAAAACTCATGCTGAAAAGAGCGCAGAAATTATCGAAAAGATTTTAAGAGGTGTAGAGGAAGAACATTTTGTAAATGTTGCAGTAAATGTAGCAAGATATCATCATGAAAAATGGAATGGGGCAGGATATCCGATGGGACTATCCGGTGAACGCATTCCATTAGAAGCTAGAATGATGGCAATTGCAGATGTTTATGATGCATTAGTAAGTAAGCGATGTTATAAGGACGCAATGAGTTTTTCAAAGGCATATGAAATTATCATAGAATCAATGGGAAGTCATTTTGACCCGGGTTTGGAACAGGCATTTATTATGAGTCGGGATAAGCTTGAAGCATATTATACAAATGCTGAGGTGGAAGAAGGCTAGTTAAACTGGGTATATGTTGTATTCGGTTAGATAAAATGATATACTTAATACATATATAGATTCAATTTTACAGAAGTATGAAAGTGATTGTGATATTAGGAGATAGATAATATGTTAGAACAAACAGTAGGACCATGGGATTATAGAATGCTTCCGAATAAAATGTTGGAGCTTGTAAAAAATGTGGGAAATATGGAACAGGAAGGAACAGGTTATTATACCGATAGCGAGTCTGAGATGTTGACAATATTGGCATACCTTAACTATGGTGAAACAACCAATATTACAGAAGCTATGAAGGAACAGATTAACCATGCTGTAGAGAATTTGGAAAGACAGCATTTGGGGATGGATGTTATAGAGGGTTCAAAGAACGAGGGGTTAGGTTTAGAATTTTAGGATATTTCTTTTTTTAGAATGTTAAAATATAATAGGGATGAGATGATATGAAGATAGATACGATTCGAATACGTGGAATAGAAATTGGTGCCGGAATACCGAAAAATTGTGTGCCGATTGTTGCAAGGACACAAGAGGACATACTCGAAAATGCAAGGATGATAGCAGCAAACCAGCCAGAGTTAATTGAATTAAGAATTGACTGGTATGAAAAAGCAGAGGATATTCAGGATGTGTTACAGCTTTTGCAAAAAGTAAGAAATACAATTGGAGAGAGTATTCTTTTGTTTACATTTCGAAGTAAACAGGAGGGCGGCGAAGCAGATATTTCGCTGGAACATTATAAGCGTTTGTGTGAAGCAGTTTGTGTAAGTGGATATGTGGATTTGATTGATGTGGAAGCATATATGAAAGAAGGGTTACTTCAGGAAATATGTGAAATCGCACATCGAAATCATGTTTATGTTGTGGCAAGTAATCATGATTTTGAGAAAACGCCATCGGAAGAGAAGATGGTTGAACGGTTGGAATATATGGATAAAATGGGAGCCGATATTCCTAAAATCGCAGTAATGCCGAAGAGTGCAAGGGATGTATTGAATTTGCTTTCAGCAACGGTTGCTTATAGAGAACGCGGGGGAAGGAAGCCGGTTATTACAATGTCAATGGATGGTATTGGAGGAATAACAAGACTATCCGGTGAGATATTCGGTTCTGCCGTTACATTTGCAGCAGTAGGGGAGTGTTCTGCACCGGGACAGTACATGTTGTCAGATGTAAAGCAATTTTTGGAAATGATACATCAGAATATATAGTGACTGCAGGAGAGGGAATGCAATGGAAGATGTTATGGAGGAGAAGAAAATGGAGGAGAATGGAACGAAAAAACTCCCAGTGGGGCGGGTGATTGGTGCCATATGTGAGGGAGTATGGACAGTTGTCAAGATTGTTGTCGTTATTGGCATTATTACTGCAATTGTGGGAGTGTTACTTTCAAGAAATCTTATGATTCGTGGAAGAAATGGTGCTAGACAGTCAACAAAGGATATGCCGGTTGCTGCTGCCACATTAAGAAATAAGGCAGAGGAAGATGATAGAGTAAAAGAGTGGCTTTCCACGGTGACGCGAGAGAAGGTTACTATGGTCGCAGATGATAAGTATATTCTTATAGCCAGAAAAGTTGTGGTAGATGCAGAAAGTGACAAATGGGCCGTTATTTTACATGGATATAATGGTAGTATGGCAGATATTTATGATATTGCGATGCATTATACAGAAAAAGGATATAATGTACTGATGCCGGATTTAAGGGCATGCGGTGAAAGCGAAGGTTCCTTTATTGGAATGGGCTGGCTGGATCGTTTGGATGTGATTAACTGGATTGATGTGATATTGGAGGAAAATCCTTCTGCCCAGGTAGTGATTCATGGCGTTGATATGGGAGCAGATACAGCACTTATGCTGTCAGGAGAGCCAATTAAGAGTTCAATTAAAGCAATCGTTGCCGAAGGGGCATATACTTCAGCCTGGGATGCAGTGAAAACGGAGTATAAGGCACGATATAGCGGAAAGCCGGTATTTCCATTTCTTAATATGATGAATCCGGTTATGAAGGTATGGGCTGGCTATACTTTGAAGGAAGCAAATGCTGTAAAACAGGTTTCAAAGACCAGTGTGCCGATTTTATTAGTTCATGGAGGCAATGATACATATGTAACAGAGGATATGATGAAGGCGCTGAATGATGCAATATCCTCACAGCATGAATTATTTACAGTTAGTTCCGGTACACATGAAGATTGCAGATATGCGGAGCCGGATAATTACTATAATAAGACATTTGAATTTGTGGATACTTACACAAAATAGGATAAGAATGCGCCTCGGTTTCAAAAGAAAATAAAGTGGAAGAACGATAAAGCAGGATAGATGATTAAGATGGAACAGAAGAAATACTATGATTTATCAGAAGAATTACAGGAGAGAATCCGAAAGGATAGAAAAGAAGGTGTGCAAAATCCCTACCGCACGAAGGATGAGGACGCAATCCGCAGAAAACAGGACTGGGATAGGAATAAACTGCTAAGACCGGCCTATGTTCGTGATTGCGAGAAGATTATGCATGCACCATATTATAATCGCTATGCCGATAAGACACAGGTATTTTCATTTTATAAGAATGATGATATTACAAGACGTGCATTACATGTACAGCTTGTGTCAAGAATTTCCAGAAACATTGGTTCCTTATTAGGATTGAATGTGGATTTGATTGAGGCAATCGCGTTGGGACATGATATCGGACATACACCGTTTGGTCATGCCGGTGAGAGGTATTTAAGTGAATGTCTGCAGGAGAAGACAGGACGATTTTTTAATCATAATGTCCATAGCGTAAGGGTTTTAGATGGAATATTAAATCGGAATATCAGCCTCCAGACATTAGATGGAATATTGTGTCATAATGGGGAATTTGCCATGCAGGAATATCGTCCGTCTAAGATGGGAGATTTTCAGAGCTTTGATAAAAAGTATGAAGAATGTTATGTGGATGAGGAGGCCATCGGAAGACTGGTTCCATATACGTTAGAGGCATGTGTAGTACGGATTTGTGATATGATTGCTTATCTTGGAAAAGACCGTCAGGATGCAAAACGGGCAAATCTGATAAAGAATGATGGTATTTTTGATGAGCAGACATTTGGAAAGAGCAATCCGGAGATTATCAATAATTTGATTGTCAATATTGTAGAGAATAGTTATGGTAAGGACTGCATATTGATGGATGACGAATATTACAAAGCAATTAAAGCTACAAAGAAGGAGAACTACAAAAAAATATATTTTAATGAAGCACTGGACCAGACCTACGAAAATTGTGTGAGACCTATGGTGCATCAGATGTATGATAAACTGCTTTTCGATTTGCAGTCAGGAGACAGGAATTCTATTATTTATAAACATCATCTGGATTTTGTAAAAGAGAATACTTCTTATTATGGTAATGATGATTATCTTGAACGGACAGAGGAAAATCAAATTGTAGTGGATTTCATTGCCAGTATGACAGATGATTATTTTGTAGATTTGTATGAGTATCTGTTCCCGAAAAGCAGGTATCAAATTAAATATGTTTCTTATTTTGAAAACTGATGGTCTCAATGAAGGAAAATTGTGATGAGTGAAGGGCTGTATGTCAGAGAATCTGTTAGGATTTTTGACATACAGTCCTTTTTCTCTTTTAGCATGTTTGCTGGATAAAGGTAATAGATTCTTATAAAGGACATCAAATTGTTATGGGATAAATTGTGAAAAAAGTATGAAGATAAAAAAAGTATAAGAATAGATGTTGACTAATGGTCATTTTTGCGGTATTATCCAATGAAAATGAATGTTGGTCATTTTTAGTAAGAAAGGAGAAAAATGTATGATTGCAGTAGGTAAGTGGATTACGAAGCATAAGGCACTCATCATAGCGATAAGTATTTTCTTGGTTATACCTTCGTTGATAGGAATGGTTAAGACCAGAACGAATTATGATTTGTTGAGTTATCTGCCAGATACTTTGGAAACGGTGTCGGGACAGGATATTATGGTGGATGAGTTTGGAATGGGTGCATTTTCCATGGTCATTGTGGAAAATATGGAGATGAAAGATGTAAGTGCATTAAAGGAGGAGATAAAGAAAGTTGACCATGTCAGTGACGTAATATGGTATGACAGTTTGATGGATATTACAGTTCCAACGGAAATGCTTCCGGCAGATATTCAGGAAGTTTTGTTTCACGGTGATGCCACAATGCTCATTGTACTGTTTGATGATACCACATCGGCTGACAATTCTATGCAGGCGGTGACTGATTTAAGAAAAGTGGTGGGTGAACAGTGTTTTATATCGGGAATGACGGGACTTGTAACAGATATAAAAGACTTGGCACTTTCAGAGATTCCGGTTTATGTCGTAATTGCGGTAGTATTTGTATTTCTTGTATTAATGGTGACAACGGATTCTTTTGCAACCCCGATTATTTTCCTTTGTGGCATTGGTTTTGCAGTGCTTTACAATATGGGAAGTAATTATTTTTTAGGAGAGACCAGTTATATTACGACAGCGTTAGCAGCAGTTTTGCAGCTGGGTGTTACGATGGATTATTCCATCTTCCTTTTGGAAAGCTACAGGGCGAACAAGGAACGGTTTCCGGGGGATAAGAACCGAGCAATGGCACATGCAATTTCGAATACCTTCCGTTCTGTATGTGGAAGCTCCCTGACAACAGTTGCCGGTTTTGCAGCTCTTTGTGCTATGACGTTTGCGTTAGGCAGGGACTTAGGTGTTGTAATGGCAAAGGGCGTTATTATTGGTGTAATTGTGTGCGTTACTTTGCTGCCTTGTCTGATTCTGGTGTTGGATGGCTGGATTGAAAAATGGGCACATAAGGAATGGATGCCTTCTTTTCATAAGCTGTCAGATGTGATTATTAAGTACAGATGGATTGCAGTTGTCATTTTTGCAGTGCTAATGATACCGGCAATTTATGGAAATAACCATGTTTCCATTTATTATAATCTGGATAAAGGACTGCCGGAGGATATTCCTTCTACGATAGCTAATCAGAAGCTGGAGAAGGAATTTGATATGAGCGTTATGCATATCGTAATGCTTCCTTCCGGATTGGATTCCAAAGTCAAAACACAGGCGATTCAGGATATGGAAGCTGTTGATGGTATAAAATGGGTTGTTGGAATGAATTCATTTTTAGGCGCCAGCATTCCGGAAGATATGATTCCGAAGGATTTGAGGGAGATGCTTTCTAGTGATAACTATGAGTTAATGTTTATCTGCTCGAATTACAAGACGGCTTCTGACGAAGTGAACAAACAGATTGATGAATTAAATGACATTGTCAAGAAGGTGGATTCCTCTTCCATGGTAATCGGGGAAGCACCGCTTACAAAAGATTTAATGGATGTAACAAATGTGGATTTAAAAAATGTTAATATCTGGTCCATTGGTGCGATTTTCCTTATTATCATGATTACATTTAAGTCGATTTCACTGCCAATTATTTTAGTGGCAGTTATCGAGTTTGCCATTTTTGTAAATATGTCGATTCCGTACTATACAAATACACCGCTTGTTTTCGTGGCGAGTATTGTAATTGGAGCAATTCAGCTTGGAGCAACTGTAGATTATGCCATTCTTATGACAAGCCGCTACCAAAAGGAACGTCTGAATGGAAAAGGTAAAGCAGAAGCGGTATCGATTGCCCATAAGACTTCCATTAAATCGATTATTACCAGTGGTTCCTGTCTTTTTGCGGCATGTTTCGGTATTACGTTGTATTCCAGTATTGATATGATTAAGGCAATCACTACACTTCTGGCACGAGGGACGGTAATCAGCGTATTTGTGGTACTTTGTATCCTTCCGGCAATGCTTTGGATTTTTGACTCAGTAATTTGCAAGACAACATGGGATATGCGTCATATACAGGCAGGTAAAAAGACTGTAGAAAAGCTTCAGAATAGAGAAGGATGAATAGATAGTGTTGAGTGAAAAATGTATGAAACGATTGTGGAATTAAAGGAGGAATTTATTATGAAACATTTAAAAAAGACTTGTGCAGTGACATTAAGTGCAGCAATGGTTTTAGGAATGGTGGCAGGAAATGGAACCATATGTCTCGCAGCAGAGAATATTGAAAAAGAAGAGACTGTATATGTGAATCAAACGGCAGATGGAACAATTAGTGAAATTACGGTTTCTGACTGGCTTAAGAATGTAACGGGAAATGGTGATATATCAGATGTGTCCAATTTAAAGAATATTAGGAACGTAAAGGGTGATGAGACATTTACAAATGGAAACGATGGCAAGATTACCTGGAAGGCAGAGAATGCGGATATTTATTATCAGGGGACCTCTGATGAGGAGCTACCGATTGGTGTAGCTATAAGCTACAAGCTGGATGGAAAGGATATAAAACCGGAAGAGCTGGCAGGAAAAAGTGGCAGATTAACGATTACCATTCAATATACAAATAATTCAACATATGAGGATAACATTGGTGGAAAAACCATGAAAATGAATACACCATTTCTTATGGCATCCGCAGTTATTTTACCGGTAGATAACTTTAGTAATGTGGAAATCAGTCAAGGAAAAATGGTATCTGAAGGGTCAAATCAGATTTTGCTTGCTTATGGAATGCCGGGCTTTTCAGACAGTTTACAGTTATCAGATGATATGAAAGATGATTTAGAGGAAAGTATTGGTGACATTGTGACAATTACGGCAGATACAACAGACTGTAACATTGAGCCAATCTATACGGTAGCAACCTCTGATATCATTTCAGAGATGGAGGTTGATGAGGGCGGTGACATAGATGATTTGGAAGATGCGGTAAATGGTCTGGTAGATGCCACCGATGAGCTGATTTCCGGTTCCACTGACCTTTCCGATGGATTGACAACCTTGCAGGATAATTTTAAAACGTATGCAAGTGGGGTAAATGATGTCAGCAAAGGGGCATCGGATTTGTCAGCAGGAGCAGGCAAGCTGTCAGAGGGTATTACCCAATATACGGACGGTGTGACCACTCTTACCGGTGGTACTGCCACTTATGTGAATGGAACAAAATCATTGGCAGCGGGAGTGACACAGTATGTGAATGGGGAAAAACAGCTTTCTGCCGGAGCTGCAACTCTTTCGGATGGGGTCAGCAGTTTTGCAGCACAGTATGATAAGCTTCAGGGCGGATTTAGCCAATATGTAAATACAGTAGATGGAATTGCAGATATGTTGGGAACACTTCCGCAAATGATGGGCAGTGTGCAGCAGGGAATGGAGTCGGTTGGAACTTCCCTAGGTGCGGCATCTGCTGCGTGTACGACTCAGGAGACAAGGGATTATTCGGGTGTTTTAAGTGCATTGGAGAGTATGGCTTCAGATGGGAATATATCGGATGCAGATAAGCAGACAATCAACAGTGCAATTCATGCAATTGAGGCATTACAAGGTGATGTAAGCGAAGCAAATGGAAAGATTGGTAAGGCAAAAGAAGGAATAGGTGCTGCCTCCCAAACGGTAGCTGCTGTGGCAGGAAATATGCAGCAGTCCGGTATCAATGTGTCAGCAGAAGACATTAAAAAGTTGAAGGAGAGTGGAAATACACTGTTAAGTAGTGCACAGGCATTAAATGACCAGGGTGTTGTAGAATTATCAAAGGGCAGCAAGAGTTTATGTGATGGATTTAAGCAGTTAGATGCCAATAATGATACATTGCTTTCCGGTGCAAAGCAGCTTACAGATAACAGCGTGAATTTGACCAATGGTATTGCATCCTTAAATGCTAATACCAAAATGTTAACAGATTCCGCAAAGACGCTGTCACAGGGGGCAAAAAAATTGGATTCCGGTGCGAATAAGTTAAATCAATCTACCGGTGATGTTACAGATGGTATCCATAAACTTCAAAGTGGTTCTGTTGAATTGAAAGATGGAACACAAAAAATGAAAGACGAGGGAACAGGAAAGCTTAGAAATGAA
>JAQXLK010000299.1 GCA_029012085.1 Clostridiales bacterium | reverse complement strand
AGGGAGATACGGTGCTTTCCGAGAACCGCTATACCTATAATGTCTATGGGGAAGTCGTTGAAAAGAGTACTGCGGAAGGCGGGGATTTAGCAAAGTTAACTACCGTCAGCATGGATTATGATGCGGCAAACCGCTTAACGTCTTACAATGGGGAAAAGGTAATCTATGATGAAAAAGGCAACATGCTCTACGGACCGGTGGACGGTGTGATGCAGGAGTTAACCTACGACTGCCGAAACCGTCTCATTGAAGCCGGAGGAGTAAGCTATACCTATGATGCCGAGAATACCAGAATTGCCACCACAAAGGACGGCAGGACAACCGAGTATGTGACGGATACCGGAGGAAGCTTAAGCAGACTTCTTACCGCATATGAAGCAGATGGAACAACGACGGAGTATTACTATGGAGCAGAAGGACTGTCAGCACAGTATAACGATGGAACAAAGGAATACCTGAATTACCATTATGACAACATTGGTTCCACCACAATGCTTACGGATATCACCGGAAAGGTAATGGAACGGTTTGCATATGGTACATATGGTGAACTGTTGAGTGATGTAAAGAACAGCATCCGGTTCCTGTATAATGGAGCCTACGGAGTCACAACCGATGAAAACGGACTTTACTACATGCGAGCAAGGTATTACAATAGTGATATCAAGCGGTTTATCAACCAGGATATTAAGGTTGGGGATATTGGCAACAGCCAGGGGTTGAACCGGTATGCATACTGTGAGGGGAATCCGGTAAATATGGCAGACCCGTTTGGATTGTGCGGTGAAGATACGCAGGATCAGGGAAAGAAGAGCAAGTATGAATTCTGGCATAATGTGCTGGATGTTGCGGGACTCTTCTTTGATGGTGCAGATATTATCAATGCGGCAATCTATGCCTACGAGAAGGACTGGACGAATGCGGCACTCTGTGCAGCATCTGCAATTCCAGCAGTGGGAGCAGCCATTGCAGGAGTGGCAAAGGGAGCCAAAGCCATCATCAAAGCAAAGAAAGCTGAAAAGATAGCGTCCCTTGCGGCAGAAGCCAGCCGGATGACCAGGAAAGCCGCCGATACGTTGGATACCTTTTCCGATACCATGCGTGTTGCCCAGAAGTATGGAAAGGGTGCAGTCAAGTCGGCAGACAACATCATAAGCGATGTGGGCTCCAAGGTAATGAAAGCAATGGAGACCGGAGGAGACCTGGGGAAAGAAGCCAGCAAGGCGGTCAAGAGTGCAGAGTCAGCAGTATCGGCAGGAGGACTGAAACTGAGCACCAAGGTGGATGATGCGGCGGATATGCTGAAGACGGCAGATGCAGCAGGTGTCGGAGGATGCTTTGTAGCTGGAACGAAAGTTAAGACTGAAGATGGTGAGAAAAACATCGAGGATGTCGAGACAGGTGATTATGTCCTTGCAGAGAATCCGGAAACCGGGGAGCAGGAATACAAGGAAGTAGTCCGGACTTTTATCCATGTAAAGTATGTGCTGGTGCATGTGACTGTTGGAGAGGAAGAGATTGAAACAACGTTAGAGCATCCATTCTATGTAGAAGGGATAGGATTTGTATCTGCCGGAGAGTTAAAAGCTGGAGATGCTATCCGTACATCTGACGGAAAGAATCTTCCGATTCTAAAGGTAGAGATAGAGAAACTGGAAGAACCAGTTCTTGTCTATAACTTTGAGGTAGAGGACTTCCATACATACTATGTGTCAGAGCTAGGTGTGCTTGTACATAATATGTGTATGGTGAGACCAAGTAAGAGTGGTAGTGGTTCTGTCAAGACAGATTTTTATGTTACAAAGGATGGAACTGTTATTCCAGCTAATAAAGTTAAACAAAATAGTCAATATAATAGAATTGAAATAGAGATTAAATCTGGTAAAGCAGTTCGACCACAAAATGCACTTGATGATTGGGATGATTTCTTAGGACCAAATCAAACAGATATTGATCCATTTACAGGTAAAAAATCAAAAGATAGAATATGGTCTGAAGATGGAAAAAGAAGTATTAGATTTGGAGAACATGAAATGGAAAGTATGGGCACTGCTAGATTCCATTATCATAAAGAAACATGGTATGATGGATATGTGATTAATGAATTGCAGAGGATACAGAAAAGATGAGAATGACTGTAAATAAAATTGAAAATCAAAATAATATGACAATAGTTAAAGGAACTACAGATATAGGAGCTATAAAGGGAATATGGAAATTTAACGAAGTACCTAATATAAATGAGGAATATTTTGTTGAATTGAACATTGAAGAACTTCATAGAAACCAAGTTTTAATTATTTGCGATAAAGAGGTATGTCCAATGGTTAATCTTAGTGAAGATAAAGTTTCATTTATAGGGAGGTGTGAAGACATCGATGAGATATATTATATACGGTTTGCAGATGATTGGCTGGAAATGATTGAAATTGCTGATAATGATTTGGGCATAAACAAGGGAGATTATATATCGTTTACACAGCAATATAATCGTATATTGATTTATCCATATTAATTGTAGTAGGAATTTGCTATGTTTACTAGAGTAGCCAACGATTAATTAGAGGTGTTCCAACAAGTGTATTCTTTTTTTAGAAGTTGAGCATCGGCTTGAATAATTATAAGTGTAAAGAGTCTTTGTCAAGCTCAGCTATCTATAATAAAAAACATAGCTGGTCGAAATCTTATATACTTGGAAAGTAGTCGAGAATGGTAGAGCAACAGACATTTAATACGAGTGAAATTATTTGGCAAAAAGCGTTGTTTAGAAAAATATAAGCAGTATGAGATTTATTTAAGGCCAGCTATGTATAATAAAAACATAGCTGGTCGAAATCTTATGCTTGGAGAGTAGTCGAGAGTGGTAGTGGTTCTGTCAAGACTGATTTTTATGTTACAAAGGATGGAACTGTTATTCTAGCTAATAAAAGTAATAGGTGGTGTTAGACAAACACAAGGCAAACCTTTGCAAATAATATTGAGGAAAGTTGGTGGACAATGAGGCAAATAGATGTAACAGGTGAGAGATTTGATTTTGTGGATTACTCAGAGGGAAATATTTTTTTTGATACCTTTTCAGAAAAAGAAACATTTGTCTTAAAAGTTTGGGGGGCAACATTGATGCATGAATTGGGAATTGTTGAACAGGACATTTATGTTGCGGCTATGTCGGACTTAATTTTTGAAGATGTTGCATATATTGTTGTTAATTATGGGATATATGCAAATGAAGAAGGTACAAAGTTTATAAAAAATATGGAGGGTGATGTAAATTAATAATGGACTGTGAATTATTAGGTAGATGCGGAGAAAAAGATGATTTGGGATTTGATGTTGAGTATGTCAATTCTGAAACAAAAGCAAAAAAAATGATTAATAGCATAAATTGGGAAAACACTTGCTTAGAGGTAAGTGGAGATTTTACGGAATTTCTTAGTAGAAACTATAAAGATATCTTTAATAAAAATTGGAATGTAGTCGTTCGTCAGATTAAAAGTAAATATATGAATGAAATCCAGACAAAAGTAGAAATGAATTGGAAGGATGAAAAAACCAAACAACGAGTTATAGACGATGTTCAATTTAACATACTTACTTTGTTTATGCTGGATTATTATTCCAATTATTATCAGAGTGAGTTTTTTGATAGGATGCTTAAAATTTATTTATCTGGACATCTTCCATGCGGTTGGAGTGGGGAGTATCCAGAAGGGAAATTTTTTGTTTATTAAATTTATTATGTCTCCACATAAGGACGCCCAACAAAACTTCATATTGAGTTCGAACAGTACGATATAAACGCACTTTTTTCAAAACAAATTTTTGTTGCGAAAGAGGTGCGTTTTATGCGTATAAAAAAGATTGACTCAGATACTGTTAAACTATGCGAAACAACCAAAGTAAAATTGA
>JAQXLK010000298.1 GCA_029012085.1 Clostridiales bacterium | reverse complement strand
ATACGGACGGTGTAACTCGATATCATCCGGGCAGTTATCACTCATTTCCTTCAGTTCTGCGATGGAACCGATAGCGTGACGCTTACCACACTCACACTCCCAGATATTCAGTGGTGTTCCCCAGTAACGGTTACGGGAAATACCCCAATCCTGAACGTTCTTTAACCAATCACCAAAGCGGCCCTTTCCGATGGATTCCGGAATCCAGTTAACCTTGTTATTGTTTGCAATCAAATCCTCACGGACTGCAGTCATTTTTACAAACCATGTGTCACGGGCATAATAGATAAGCGGAGTATCGCATCTCCAGCAGAACGGATAATCATGCTCAAACTTAGGCGCATCAAATAACAGGCCTCTGTTATCCAAATCAACTAATACCTTCGGATCTGCATCCTTTACAAATAATCCGGCAAATGGTGTCTCCTCTGTCAAGTTACCCTTACCGTCTACGAACTGTACAAATGGAAGGTCATACTTTCTTCCAACCTGTGCATCATCCTCACCAAATGCAGGAGCAATATGAACAATACCGGTACCATCTGACATGGTAACGTAAGAATCACAGGTTACGAAATGTCCTTTCTTATTCTGCTTTGCAGCTGCCTCTGCTGCACATGCATATAATGGCTCATACTCCTTATGCTCAAGGTCGCTACCAACATAGGTTTCAAGCACCTCATAAGCTGCTACTCCATTTTCTGTATCTGCAAGCTTGCCAAGCACCTTATCAAGAAGTGCCTGCGCCATATAATAGGTGTATCCATCTGCAGCTTTTACCTTACAGTAGGTCTCATCCGGATTCACACAAAGCGCCACGTTAGATGGCAATGTCCAAGGGGTTGTGGTCCATGCCAAGAAATAAGCATCCTCTCCTACCACCTTGAAACGTACTACTGCAGAACGTTCCTTTACAGACTTATATCCCTGTGCCACCTCATGACTGGATAACGGAGTACCACAACGTGGGCAGTAAGGTACAATCTTAAAGCCCTTGTATAATAAATCCTTGTCCCAGATTTTCTTTAATGCCCACCACTCAGACTCAATAAAGTTATTATCATAAGTTACATATGGGTCATCCATATCTGCCCAGAAACCAACCTTGCCGGAAAACTCTTCCCACATACCTTTGTATTTCCAAACAGACTCCTTACATTTTGTAATAAATGGATCAAGACCATATTCTTCAATCTGTTCCTTACCATCAATACCTAATAATTTCTCTACCTCTAACTCAACCGGAAGACCGTGGGTATCCCATCCTGCCTTACGGATAATCTTGTGGCCCTTCATGGTCTGGTATCTTGGAATCATATCCTTGATTACACGGGTTAAAACGTGTCCGATATGTGGCTTACCATTTGCAGTTGGAGGTCCGTCATAAAAGGTATATACCGGACAGCCTTCCTTCTCTTCAATGGACTGCTCAAAAATCTTGTTCTCTTTCCAAAAGTCGAGAGTCTTTTGTTCACGCTCTACGAAATTCATACTTGTGGATACTTTCTCGTACATTGTTCCATTCCTTTCCTTACATAAAATAGATAAAGCCCTTTCCGCCTGTATCAGGACGAAAAGGGCTTGTTGATTCGTTATACCACCTAATACACTGTACTCAACGAAACCTTCCAGATATCATTGCATATCATTCACATTGTACCTTTCCTGTTGCGCTTTCATACATGGTTTCTGTAACGGGAAACAACCGTTGAAGCCTACTAGAACTAAGAATTCCTATTATCCGATATCCAATCCTTCCTAATTCGTTCGGTTCACAACTCGGGAGTGATATTCACATCTTTCCTACTTTTATCTGCCTTCCACCATCGCAGACTCGCTATCAGGTTCGAAAAGAAGCTACTGTCTCCTTCACAGTCTTTTAAAATCTATGTTTTTTATAGCATTTATCGTGTTTTTTGTCAAGTATGACACTCTGGAAGTTTATTCTCTATTTTCACAACCTGCATACATTTGCAGGCTTACCATGAATATAGCCATAGACATTCTGAAAAACAATGTTGGCACGACGCACCATAGCTTCTTCTGAAATAAATGCCTGATGAGGAGTGAGCAGTGTATTCTTTGCGTGCAGCAACGGATAGTCTTCCGGAATCGGCGGCTCCATATCAAACACATCCACGCAGGCAAATCCAAGCTTGTCTTCATTCAAAGCCTTAGCCAATGCTTCATTATCTACAATCGATCCCCGGGCACAGTTAATAAATATAGCATCCGATTTCATCTTTGCAATCTCTGAGGCTCCAATAAATCCCCGCGTCTCTTCATTTAGTGGCAGATTAACAGAAATAATGTCACTATTCTCCAACACCTCTTCTAAGGTTTTATAGCAAATCCTCATCGCCTCAGCTTCCTTAGAACGGCTTCTATTATATGCAATTACATTTGCACCAAATGCCTGAAACAGTTTAGCACAGCGAAGTCCAATCTGTCCTAGTCCAATAATTCCTACCGTACGGCCACAGATTTCCCTGCCTCCGATTCCAGCGTTCGTTCCACCAGTTCGAACCAATTCGTTTCCTTTTGCCACATTCCGAAGACCGTCAACTGCCATCGCAAGCACTAATTCAGCAACCGTTTCTGTAGAATATCCGGAAGCATTACAAACCATTATCCCCCGTTCTTTACAGGCTTCGCAGTCCACATGGTCAATTCCTGTAAACGCAACGGCAATCATTTTCAACTTTTCTGCCTGCATAATAACTTCTCCTGGATAAGGATTATTTGCAATAATTACAATATCACTATCCATACTGCGTTTTGCCAATTCATCCACATCCGTTGTCTTTGTCTCATAGTATACGAACTCATGACCCTCTTCTGTCAGACTTTTTGACAGCTCATCCAATAAATGCTTTGAAATGCCAAGAGGCTCTAAAAGACTAATTTTCATATTCCATTTCTCCTTCCCTGGAATCTTCTAATTCAACGGTTGCATACAATTAGCTAGACGACAAATTGTATGCAACAGCACATCTGCTCCCTTAGCAATCTGCTCATAATCCGTCCATTCCTCCGGACTATGGCTGATACCATTTTTACTCGGCACAAACAACATGGCGGTCGGAGCAAAACGTCCCACAAACAAAGAGTCATGATATGGACCACTGATGATTGGCATGTAAGCAGTCTTTAACTCTTCACAGCTTTCCTCTAACATTTTAAGAATAGAAGGATTACAGGTTAATGGCAAATCATTATTCTTCTCCTCTATTGCCAGTTCCACACCGCGCCTTTTTGCAATCCCACTAAATGCTTCTTTAAAGGCTTGAATCACAATCTGTTTATTTTCCATGTCGCAATCTCTGATATCTACTGTGAAAATGCATTTCCCCGGAATCACGTTCATGGCATCTGGCACTACACGGACACTTCCAATTGTCGCTGTATTAAAATCACTTTTATGTGCTTTGACAATTTTCTCTAATTCCAGTGCCATCTCACAGGCAGCAGCATACGCATCTTTCCGTTCCTCCATACTGGTTCCCCCGGCATGGGACTGTACTCCTGTAACCTCTACCACATAGTTCGATGGGGCACAAATCCGTTTTACAATTCCAATAGGCAAACCAGCCTTTTCCAATTGGTTATTCTGTTCTATATGTAACTCCACTGCAGCATATACATCTCCAGGCTGCTTTTTTATTGCATCAAATTGTGTTAAATCGTAATTTAATTCCTGCAATTTATCATACAGCGACCGTCCATCCAAATCGCAAATCTGCTTTGTTCCCTCTAAAATCAAGTCTCCAGACATAGCTCTGCTTCCAATGCAGCTCATTTTATAGCGGGTCGGTTCTTCTGATGTGTACACAACAACGGTGATGTCCCGTTTATGTGGCAGATGGCATTCCTGTATCAAACGGACTGCCTCCATGCCACATACTACTCCTGCCATACCATCAAATTTTCCGGCATTTGGAACTGTATCGATATGTGACCCTGTCCAGACAGGAGCGAGGGAAGAATCTTCACCTTTTAAGGTTGCATAAATGTTTCCAACCGCATCCTCTGTAACCTCCATGTTCAATTTCTGGAATTCCTCTTTGACGTACTTTCTATTCTCCAGCTCTGGTTTTGTAAAAACAATACGTGTTGTTCCGAATTCCGGTGTTGCATTATACTGATTCATTCCGTCAATCCACGTCTTAATATGTGTTGCACTTGCCTGCTGCATCTTCCAACCTCCCATCAAATCATAAAATGACATCCCGGTTACAGTCCTTAGAATAAATATAAGAAAAAGGAACCGTTCCTACTCCATATGCACATTGCGGACAATACGGACCAAACCACATAAAATCCTCTTCTTTTATTCCAAGCCATTTGTCATCCATCAAATACATCCCCTCACCGGACAGAATATAAGCACCATGCTCCTGTACATGTGTCTCTACAAAAGGATGACAACCACCGGGTTCAAAAGATAAAATATGCATATTCATATCAAATGCCAGATCATCCGTAGGAAGAAAATCCTTAATCTTTACATTTTCCATTCCGTCATAAATGTGAAAAGGAATGTCCTTGCTGTTTCCTGTAACAACATAAGGTATTTTATCTCCATACGGTATATATTTTTGCTTATATAATAACAGCTTTGCATGTTCAGACTTTGTAACAAAAGAAATCCCGGTTCCGGCAGGTGCATAGGCATATCCCCCTGCCACGGCAGTAAATTCCTGCTTTCCTACAGTTAATAGCATTTCTCCTTCAACCACGTAAGCAAATGCTTCCACTCCTTCTTCCGCACCAAAGGGCTCTATCGTTTTTCCTTCCGAAGAAGCCTCAATCACATATTGAACAAAGCCTGCCCCCATTTTAGGGGAAGCCACAATGCTTGTCTTACAACCGGATATATACGGGATTATATTATTTACTAATCCCGCCTTGGGTATCACCGCCCAAAGACCCGGCTTTACAACCGCCCGAGTGGAAAGTAAATCATTTGGATATCCCATAATCTTCCTCCTTATATTGTGAAATCAACATCAAACGTATCTTCTGCGTATACCTTAGCAAGCTTTGGTGCACAGGCTGCCAACACCTTTCCGTTATGAACAGAATATAATGGTACAGACATTCTACGTATCACATCCATCTCATCCTTACCAGATAAAATCAGGAAATTCGCAGGTTTTCCTTCTTCTATACCATAATCTGCAAGCTGCATGGTTTTTGCCCCATTATCGGTAATCAGATCAAAGGCCTTATATATCTCATTGTAACCAGTTAAATGGCATACGTGAATTCCTATTAAAAGCACCTCTAACATATTGCCAGTTCCAAACGGATAACATGGATCCATAATATCATCTGTTCCCATGCTGACATTAATTCCTGCCTCTAATAATTCTTTCACACGGGTAATTCCCCGGCGCTTTGGATAGGTGTCTCCACGCCCTTGTAATGTAATATTAATTGGTGCATTACAAATGATATTAATCTTAGAGCGCTGTAACAACGAAAATAACTTGAAGGTATATGCATTATTATAAGAGCCCATCGCAGTAGTATGACTGGCTGTAACCTTATCATATAATCCCGTCTTGATTGCCATAGATGCCACTGTTTCCACAAATCTTGACTGTTCATCATCTATTTCATCACAGTGAACATCTACAAGTACATCGTACTTCTTTGCCAATGCAAAAATATCCTGCAACGACTGAAGTCCATCTTCTCTGGTATCCTCAAAATGTGGTATCGCACCAATGACATCCACACCCATCTGTAATGCCTTCTCGAGGTTTTCCAAGGCATTTTCATACTTATATACACCTAATTGAGGAAATGCTACAATCTGAATCGTAATATAATCCTTTAACTCTTCCCGAAGTTCAATCAAAACCTGTGTCGAAACCAAACCTTCCTCATCTGTGTTCACGTGTGTTCTGATAAACTGGGTTCCATTGGCAATCTGCCAGTTTAATACACGTCTTGCATTTTCTTTGAGACTTTCCCTTGTAATGAGTCCTGCTGCATTCTGTTCCCCGATGATATCAATCGCTTCAAACAATGTTCCCGACATATTCGGACGCAAAAGTCCGCTGGTTCCCACATAATCTAAGTGACAATGGGTATCTACATACGGTGGACACACTAAATTGCCACCTGCATCTAGCACTTCATCTTCACAATCAGCCGTAATATTTTTTCCAATCTGCACAAATTTACCATCCTGGATTAAGATATCCTGTAGTTCTTCATTTCCTCGTAATTTTGCATTTTTTACTAACATTGTCCTCACCTCGTTTTTTATTGATATGCTCTTGCAAATGGCTTTGCCGGAACGAATTTTCCGCATGCACCGGAACCTACATACTTACCGCAGTCCGCCACAAATTCTCCCCGCAAAAATACTTTTTCCACTCTGCCCTTTTGTGCCATTCCTTCGTACGCATTATAATCAACACCCTGAAGACTGTTTTCTACAGAAAATGTTCCTTCATAATCCGGATCAAATATCAAAATATCAGCATCAGAACCGATAGATAACGTACCCTTTTGTGGATAAATACCATTATTTTTTGCCGGATTTGTGCAGCATAATTCAACGTATTTCTGTCTTGAAATCTTTCCTGCTGCAACGCCGTATGTCCAGATAACCTGCATCCGGTCCTGCATACCAGGTGCTCCATTTGGAATCATGGTAAAATCATCTTTACCCTGCTGCTTATGTACACCATAGTTAAATCCACAATGGTCAGAGCTGATTGCATTTAACACACCCTGATTTACTGCCACCCACAATGCATCCAAATCCTCCTGTCCACGAAGAGCCGGAGAGCATACATATTTTGCTCCTTCAAATCCAGGCTTCGCCAGATTATCTGTTGTCAATGTCAGGTAGTGAGAACAAGTCTCTCCATAAATCGGATAACCTTCTAACTGTGCTCGTCGTATTGCCTCAATCGCCCCTTCCGTTGTCACATGTACAACATACAAAGGTGCATCAGCCAGCTTTGCAAGACTGATTGCACGTTCTGTCGCCTCCGTCTCTACGATAGGTGGTCTTGAAACAGCATGTCCAAAAGGTTCTGTCTGTCCCTTTGCAAGACACTGTTTCTGCAATACATCAATCATCTCAGCATTTTCACAATGTGTCATAATCGTTACACCTGCAGGTGCCGCTGTCATTAATGCTTTTAAAACTGTATCATCATCACAATGCTGTGGATGTCCCTTATATGCCATAAACAGCTTACAGGTTGAAATACCATATTCCGGAAGCTTTGCAATTTCCTGAATGATTTCATCCTTTGACTCAAAAACTACCGTGTGCAGATTATAATCACAGCATGCCTTTCCCTCTATTTTATTTTCAACATAAGAATCAACGGATTCCTTCATTGATTTTCCAATCTCCTGATTTGCAAAATCAATGACTGTAGTGGTTCCACCAGCAACTGCACCAGTTGTTGTTTCCCATCCCATTACAACCGCATCACCAAACTTGAAATTAAAATGTGTATGCTGGTCAACACCACCTGGCATAACATATTTTCCTGTTGCGTCCACAACCATATCGGCGTCCTTTTGTAAATTTGCACCAATCTCAACAATCTTGCCATCCTCTGCATAAATATCTGCTATAAATTCATCGGAGCTGGTAACTACAGTACCATTCTTAACTAATAAACTTCCCATAACATGCACATCCTTTCGAAAATAATATTGATATCATAATTATAACAACCGCATCCTTCGTTTTCTTTGTATCCACTGTACAAAAAATGAACGAATTTATGTATGCTGAGACGAAATGTCTCTTATATTTAAACTTCATTTATATCTGGATTAATAATTTTAATTCGCATCATATCATCACCTTTCAAAAACGGAGCTGCCACATTAAATGACAACTCCATACCTTTTAAATGAACCCTTTAATTTTCAAATATTCTTTAATCAGTTCCACACAATTTTCTCTTGAAATGCGTCCCGTGTTTAATGTCAAATCGTAGTTCGTCGGATTCGTCCAGTCCCCACCACCGGAGTAGTATTTATAATACTCTGCACGATATTTGTCTGTGTGGTAAATCATCCGGTTTGCTTCCTGCTCGGTCACGTCCATTTTTTCCATAATGGATTGAACACAGACATCCCTTGGCGCTTCTACATAAATGCTCACCACATTATTAAAATGCTTCAACACAACATCAGCACATTTTCCAATAATAATGCAGGATTGGGTGTTGGCCAGATTCCGGATGATGCTTGCCTGAATATTATAGATATTTACATCCGATATAAAATTTTTCTCCGTTGCTTCCACAATATAATTTGTACTTGGATATCCCTGCAGTTTTTTCCGCAAATAGCTTCCTTTCAGCTTTTCATCCACATTCTTAAAAAGCTCCACACTAAGACCGCTTTGTTCCGAAGCCATCTCCAAAATCTGTTTTTCGTATACAGGTATCCCCAGGGCATCAGACAGACGGTTTCCAATATCTTTACCACCGCTGCCGAACCCTCTGGCAATTGTTATCACATAATTTTTCATGCTTTTTACCTCCTTGCACAAACCCTAAACAGACAAATATTTTTTACTCACTTCATCAGTTAATTCATTCATCTGTCCACTGCATACAATCTGTCCCTTTTGCATAATAAGAAAACGTTCTGCGATTCTACGGGCAAATTTCAGGTTTTGTTCTACAACCACAACACTCAGTCCCATTTCCCTTGAAATCTTATTGATGATACTTGCAATCTCAAATACAACGTTCGGCTGGATTCCTTCTGTCGGTTCATCTAACAACAAAATCTTCGGTGCCCCCATCAAGCATCTCGCAATTGCTAACTGCTGCTGCTGTCCTCCAGAAAGCACGCCTCCCGGCCGTCCTAAATGTGGTGTTAATGCTGGAAAATAATTTAGTACCATATCATATTGCTTTTTGGAATCCACATCCTTATGTCCCAAACCGCCAAGCTCCAGATTTTCTTTTACCGTCAAATCCGGAATAATTTCTCTTCCCTGGGGAACATATCCAATACCTGCCAGATTATGCATATGCGCTGGTTTCTTTGTCAAATCCGTATCATCTAAAGACAAGGTTCCTTTTCCATCAATTGGCAAAACACCAATGAGACCCTTCATCAATGTTGTTTTACCTACACCATTTCGTCCAAGCAGTGCAACCTTTTCTCCTTGCTCGATTGTCAGGGAAACCTCTGTAACAACTTTACTTTTTCCATAATTTACACTAATCTTATCTGCAACAAGGCTCATACTCACGCCTCCTCTTCTTCTCCAACATCATTCAGATAAACCTGAATAACCTTTGGATTCTTTTCCACTTCATCATATGTTCCTTCCGCCAGGAATTTACCCTGACAAAGCACTGTAACCTTCTGGGCAATCTGCTTTACAAAATCCATATCATGCTCAATTACCAGCATTGTATGACGCCCTGTTTTTGCCAGCTGTAAAATCAATTCACCTGTCTTATATGTCTCTGCCGCAGTCATACCCGCTGTAGGCTCATCTAATATAATCAGCTTAGGATCCTGCGCAATTACCATACCAATTTCCAACCACTGGCGCTGTCCATGGGACAAATTTACCGCAAGAATTTCTTTTTCTTTATCCAGATTAATAAATCCTAGTATTTCCTCTACTTTATCCTCGATTTCCTTTGTTTTACGGAACAAAAGCGTCTTCATAACCGTCGAATGACCGGAAACCGACATTAAAATATTGTCATACACTGTCATATTATCAAAGACATTTGGCCCCTGAAATTTTCTTCCTATCTTGTATTTAGAGGAAATGACCGCAGGATCCTTACGTGTAATGTTCTCTCCTCCAACTTTAATTTTTCCCGATACCGGCTTCGTTTTTCCGGTGATGAGATCCATCAATGTTGTTTTTCCCGCACCATTGGGACCGATAATGACACGCAGCTCTCCTTCCTCAATACTTAAATCAATATCATCAATTACCTGAAAGCCTTTAAAATCTACAGAAAGATGTTTTATCTCTAAAAATGGAACACTCATACTGCCTCTTCCTCCTTCCGTTCATTGATAATTTTCTGTGCTTTTTTCTGATACTGTCTGTCAATCAATACGCCGACAAACCCCTTTGGAATTACGAAAATCACAAATATAATCAACACACCTAAAATCATGAGCCACAAATCAGATATCTTCTCAGATAACAAAATCTGTAACCAGTAAAGAGCTAAGGTTCCCGTCATTGCACCAGTCAGATTTCCTTTTCCTCCAATAGCAACCCATACAAGAACATAAGTAGAAAGTGTGACACCAATATCACTTGGAGAAATAAAGTTATTCATCGGAATATATAACGCTCCTGCCAAGCCTGCAATCATACCGGAAATCACATACGCTGCAATCTTGAACTGGGTTGGATTATATCCCATAAATGTTAATCTGGCTTCATTCTCCCGAATACCCTCTAACGTCTTTCCAAATCTTGAGCTCATAAGCCAGCGGCAAAACGCATAGATGAGTAGCAGAATAGCAAAGACCACATAATACATTTCATTCAACTCCAATGAGTATCCAAACAACTCCCTTGGAAGGGATTCAAGACCATTTGAACCATTTGTATAATTAGTCTGGTTTGAAATAAAAGTAGAAAAAATCTCCGCCAGCGCCAAAGTTACCAAAGAGAAGAACACACCGTTAATCCGGCTGGAAAATATGAAATATCCTAAAATAAATGCTACCAATCCTGCCAGAACAATACTAAGAATAAATGCTACTTCCGGATTCAATAATGGTTTGAAAAAGAATGGTATCTCCTGCATTCCTACCCGTTGCATATACTCTGGAATTCCATCCTTTAACGTATAGGAAAGACCCAGTACATATCCTCCAATACCAAACAACACTGCATGTCCCATACTCATTAATCCTGCATATCCCCAAAGCAAATCTAATGATATTGCAAACAACATATATACCATTGTTTTTCCCATTAATTCCACGCGAAACTGCGAAAATAGCAGTGGGAAGATTAACAAAAATACAAACATAATCAAATCAATATAACGATTAACTGGCACTTCCTTTAAATTTATTTTTTTCATAGCATCATCTTCTTTCCTTTGTAAATAATCCTTCTGGTTTGAATCGAATCAAAACAATAACTACAATAAAGATAATCAGTTTTGCACTGACTTCATCACTAAATCCACTAAGCGTTGTAATAGATTCTCCTATCAAAGTAGAAGACAATCCAGTACCTATTAACGAATTCAAACCACCTACAATCACATTCATAAATGCATTCGTCAGATATTTTTCTCCAAGAAATGGTGTTACGCCTACAATTGGTGCAATGACAGCCCCTGCTACACCTGCTAATCCAAATCCGTAAGCAAATGTAATATTATCCACCTTCGAAGTATTAATACCCAGACACTCTGTCATAACCCTGTTACCAGTCGTAGCTCTCATCTGCCTTCCGAAAGAAGTTTTAAAAAATAACACACCAGTCAAAGCCAGCACCAATACAGCAATTACAATAACTACGATGTTATAATATGGAATACTCAAAAATCCAATGGAAACTGCACCTGGAAATGGATTTTCCACATACTGGATGTTTGCTCCAAAGATTAATTTTGTACCCTGTTTCAAAATCAAAGACAAACCATATGTAGCAAGCAGGGTTTCCGCTTCATTTCCTCCCGATTTCGCCATCAGTTTACTAATCATAACCTTATTTACCACAATTCCTACCATTCCCAATATCAAAAAAGCAATTGGAATAGATAACAGAAACGGCAAATGCAGTACTGTTGTACAAAAATAACATACATAGGCACCTATCATAATACATTCACCATGAGCCAGATTTACAATTCCCATATTACCCATGATTACTACAATTCCTAAGGAAGTCAGTAATAAAATGGCAGATGCATTTAAACCATTAAAAAGCTGATTTACAAATAACATTTTTCCAACCTCATTTCTATTCTAAAACCGGAAATCCAGTTTCAAAAACAAATATGCCTCAAAAAGCTCTGTCTTTGAGGCATATATTCATTCGTTTCGTATCAATTTATTCTGCACTGGATGCTGGATCCTGTACAATCAAATCTGATGTATCAACTACGTCTAACTTTCCTTCTGCATTTACAATACCAATCTTGTATTTCATATTGAAGTGATGAGTCGCTGCATTGTATTCAATCTCACCCTCTGGTGCATCCATGGTGATTCCTTCCATGTTCTTTAAAATATTTTCTGTAGAATAATCACCATCTGTAATCTTCTTTAATGCTTCAATCAGGTAATAGGTACCGATATAAGTTGACTCACTTAATGCTGTCATTTCATAGCTGTCATCATATTTTGAATAATATGCTTCTTTCCATGCAGTGTTTGCATCGTTCTCAATTGTGTTTTCATAAGATGCACAAAGAATTGCGCCTTCTGCTACAGAGCCCGCAGCCTTAAATACATTTTCATCTGCCTGAACACCTGCAACCGGTGTGTCCTTCATGCTCATACCATAGTTTTCGAACTGCTTATACATTGCTGTCTCACTATCTGCCCACAAACCAGAAACAATTACATCCGGCTCAGCCTGCTTCATCTTTGTAATAATGGTAGAAAAGTCTGTCTGTCCAGCTGGAACAGCCTCTTCCCCAACAACAGTTCCTCCAATTTCTTCGCATACATCTGCAGCCTGCTCTGTCATTAACTTTGCACCTGTTGTATCTGTATATACGAAGAACATCTTTTCGCCATAGTTTTCTTTCAACCAAGGAATCAGGTACTCCCACTGCTGCTGGGAAACAGCACCCATATATACGATATTATCAGATGGTGTCTCGCCCTCATAAGAGGTTGGATAATATAATAATGAATCATTCTCTTCTACAACCGGCTTTACACTATTTCGGGATGCAGATGCATAAGTACCAATTGTTGCCACTACACCATCCTGCAAAATCAGCTTTTTCATTTTTTCAACAGCAACAGTAGGATCAGAATTGTAATCCTCACGAACGATTTCTATCTGTTTGCCATTGATTCCACCAGCTTCGTTTGTTTCATCTACAACCATCTGTACAACATTTGCACAAACGTCTTCAAGTGTTGAAGTTGAACCTGATGAACTAAATAACACA
Source organism: Clostridiales bacterium (assembly GCA_029012085.1). Lineage (GTDB taxonomy): Bacteria > Bacillota > Clostridia > Lachnospirales > Lachnospiraceae > CAG-590. The sequence continues at coordinate 39,205 of JAQXLK010000298.1, read as the reverse complement.
CCAAGCTTTATTGTGTCTCCATCACTTGCTGTACTCTTTCCTGTATCTTCTGTCTCACTTGACGCAGCAGTCTCTCCTGTAGTTGCAGCTTCATCTGCCTTTGTACATCCAACTAATGAGGATACCACCATGGTTGCTCCTAATAATAATGCTAAAATTCTCTTTTTCATAAGCTTTTCCTCCTTTTATCTATCTATTTTAAATTTAAAATTAAAGAAAGCAAAGGTGATGTTTTAAGCACCTTTGCTTTCTTTTCCACGATAATACCATGTTTTAATGGGCGAATCATTGTATATCAAATACAATTTTGACACTTTTCATTGTGCATGCCTCACAATGTAACGGTCATAACAGCGAATCGCCACTTCTAATTCTCTCTCTGCTTTGCTTGTATCAATTTCCATTCCTAATATTCCATTCATCTTGTTGATTCGATACACCATCGTGTTTCTATGAATAAACAAAGCCTGTGCAGATTTTGAAATATTCCCTTCCTGCTCCAGATAAACCCGGAGGGTGTTAAACAAATCTGCATCGTGCTCCTTATCATATTCTAATAGCTTGCCAATGGTATTCTGAAAGCAGTTCACTAAGACCTGTTCTGACTGTATCTCCACTAACAGCTTTTCTATATTACTCATCTCATCATAGCTTTGTACAGCAGGACTGCCTTCGTCATCAATATCTAATGCTTTTAAGGCCGTCTTATAGCTCTCCGTCACCTGCATAATGTCCTGAACCGTTCTCCCAATTCCGATTCTTGGATTCGGAGTTTTGATGACTTTCACAAATGCTTCTATAAGGCTTTCACATTTGGCTACAAGCTGTGATACATTTCCAGATATATTATTTACCAGCAAAACTACTTCCTGTTCTCCATCTAAAAAATACAATATTTTTCCAAAGGCATTTAAGATTATCTGCTCTAAATATGCAAGATTAGAAGAATTTAACCATAATTGCGTTGTCGGCATCCGGACACAGATTATATTCATAGGCTTATCTACTACAATCCAGTCAGTATACTGGGTCAGCTGTTTCCTGTATTTTTCATAATCACTTTCATGCCCAAAAATAAAGTTTTTAAGAATAAGACCTTTTTCATCAAATATTCGGTGACTATTCATAATTAATTCAGCTATCTCTTTTGTAATATCTACCACCGGCATGTCATTTGGCATTTCAATCAACGGAAGACTCAATTCATCAGCACGTGTTCTCACGGTCTCCGGTATTTCTTTTATAATTGGGCCAACAATAAAAAAGATAGCAGATACCTCTTTGATAGCACATTGTTCTAACAAAAATGTCAGTGCAGATTCACTGGTATCTAATCCGTGTCCATATATAAATAAAATCTCATGTTCATGAACCCATGGCTCCACAACAGGAGAGAGCATTCCCAAAAACCATCGGACAGTCTTACATAAACCCAATTTACCAGCAACTAATCTGCAATTCCGGGCAGATGGCAGATTCATTACATCTTCTACGGTTACTTCCATATTATCCTCTCCTTTGTACTAAAAATTCACAACCGCTCATTTTGTTCTGAACACAAAATCCTTTCGGTCGCCTCTTACGCTTTCAGCAAATCAACCGCATGAGTAAACTTTGCCGGTTCCTTTTTAAACAGATACTCTCCATTTCGGATAGACGCCAGCACATCTGCTCTTTCGCAAACCGCATCAAACTCATTTTTTGCATCAATTACAATAAAGTTTGCCGGTTTGCCCTCTTCAATTCCATAGGATTCAGACAAATTCATAGTCTTCGCACCATTTACCGTAACTAAATCCAATGCATTTTCAATCTCTTCCGGACTCATCATCTGCGCAATATGGATTCCATGATCTAAAATATTCATCATATTACCATTTCCTAATGGATACCACGGGTCCGACATGGAATCCTGGGCAAAACAGACATTGATGCCAAGATCGTTAAATTCCTTTACTCTGGTAAGCCCCCTGCGTTTTGGATAGCTGTCCTGTCTGCCCTGCAGATAAATATTCTCTGTCGGACAGGAGATAAAATTAATACCTGACCGCATAAATAATTTCATCATACGAAAGGCATAGCTGTTATCTGCTGACCCAAAGGAGCATGTATGACTTGCAGCGGTTTTGCTGCCAATCCCTTCCATCAGCACTAAAGCATTTAAAAGCTCTAAAAAACGGCTTTGTACATCATCTGTTTCATCACAATGTACATCAATCAGTTTGTCATACTTTACTGCAAGTTCGACTGTTTTATGAATGGATTTTTCACCAAATTCTCTTGCCAGCTCGTAGTGAGGAATTGCACCTACACAATCCGCCCCCATTTTTAATGCCTCTTCTACGAATTCGTCGCCGCCTTTGTAGGCATACATTCCTTCCTGTGGAAATGCTACAATCTGCAAATCCACATAGTCCTTCACACTTTCTTTCACCTCTAGCAAAGCCTTCAAGGAAGTCTGTTTCGGGTCTGTTACATCTACATGTGTACGGATACACTGGACACCGTGAAGCATTTCTTTCCGAATTCCGGCATACGCTCTTTCCTTTACCTCTTCCACCGTCTGCTTTTCCTTAAATTCGCTCCATCGCTGGATTCCCTCAAAAAGGGTTCCACTTCCATTTTGTCCGCCAATATTCGCAGTAAACACATAATCTAAATGAAGATGTGGGTCTACATAGGGTGGTACCGTAAGGTTTCCTTCCAAATCAATCGTTTCACACTTAACCGGTATTTCTGCTGCAATTTCCTTTATTACCCCATCCTCTACTAAAATCTGCTTTAAATCTTTGTCACCTTTTAATCTTACATTTACATATTTCTTCATAAACCATCCATCCTTTTCTCTTATTTACAGACAAAAAATAGGAGCTATATTTCTGAATAAAATATAGCTCCCTTGCTAACGTATATGCTGTTTATATTGATATATATATCACTCTTTGCAGTTTTGCGTCAATAGGTTTCCTATATTTTTTGTTAATTTATAATTTTATATGGCGCTTTGCTTTTTGCGGAGAGTTGATAGCTCCGATTACATAGATTCATTCCATTCGTGAAATCTAGGAAAGGAGGACTCTGCTTATGCTTACAATTGCTGACTTGATTGCAGTGCTTAGTCTCTGCTTAACCTCATTTGGTCTTGGCTATGCGATTGGCTCGAATAGCAATAAGACCACAAAAAAATAACCGCCCCAGCCTGGAAACTGAACGGTTATTTTTTAACCAGATAATCAGGCGAACCGTCATCGGCAACACCTTTTTTATATTCCTATAATAACATTGCTCTCATTTTATGTCAAACATATATTTCTCTTGAACATAAGTAATCTGTCATTCACACTCTCTAAATGCCGGCTCCATTCTTTCTATTTCTCATATTTTTAGTCCCTTGAGTGCCGCATTAGAACATAGAAGCCTAAATATAGAATATATAATCCTCATTACATTATTCTAAAAGGCTAGCCTTAAACCCTAATTGACTATCATTGCATTCATTTCTAATCGCATTCAGTTGACATCCATTATCACGCCGAGTATGATGAAATTGGTTATTTAATTAAGAGGGGGAGACCATTCATGGATACGACGGAAAAGAAAAAATTTGCTCGGCAAATGTATACCAATGATTCTGAAATTGGTAAGATGAAACTTCAGTCTGTAAAAGAGAATTTATATGAGGCTACGACAAAGGTTATCCTTTATTCAATAGAAATGTACACAAAGATGGACCTGACAGAATGGGTGCAGATAAAAAAGGTTCAGACTAAGCTTGCTAAGGTAAACAAAGATTTGCAACGCGAAAGTGACGAATTTGAGCAAGGAAATATTAGTATGTTTGATATTACCAATGCATGTGCTGTAATCAATGATTTTGTACGAAAAGACGCATTAACAATTTCACGTCGTGAATTAGAAGCAAAAATCGAACTACAAAAATCAAGGATTGATGAACTTGAAAAGAAAGAGGAGATTTTAGAGAGAAGAAAACAAATACTGGAATCTTCAGAAGATAACACGGAAGAAAAGATTGTAGAGAGTAAAGAATCCGAAGAAATGAATGGTCCGTTTTATGAGGATAAAGATTTTAATATTTCGAATGTTTCAGAAAATGAGGAACTTGAAAACGATTATGAAGAGGACGAAGATACAGATTGGGAAGATGAACCGCTTCCCCCTACTAAATTAGAACTCTTTACTGAACGCGTTTCTGCCATAAAGGATGCCGCAGAGATAACAAATATAAGTGAAGAGCTTAAGGACGAAAAAGCAGCAGCAAAAGCTCTGGAAAAAGAATTAAAAGATTTTCAGAAAAATGGTAAGGATATATTGTCTCGTCAGTGTGAATATGAAGAGAATGCATTAGATAAATTACGTATTTTGAGAAATACAGATTTTGCCCATAGGACTGAGGATGAGCAGGAAATATCGTTAATCGGAAGCTGGGAACCCGAGGCTGGTTCTCTATACCAATGGGCAGCGGAAATTCTTAAATATTTAGAGATTATTGGAGATCGATATAGAAACTATGCATGGTTTGATGATTTCTATGCGTCTAAAGAAAGGAAAGACAAATTTGACGAATGCAAGGTTTATGTTCAAAAACAAATCAAAGAGCTTTATGTAAATAGGTCAAGTATTTTTTTTGAATTTGCCGGGAATCTATACGATAAGGAAGATGAAGAATTCAACTTTAAAAAGTTAATTGAAAATATGGCAATGAACTGGGATACGGGAATCCGTTATTTGACAGTTGTTACCAATGACGATATGCCGGAATTAAATGTATTTTTCAAGGAATGTCTGTCCGGAACAAACAAATATGTAGATTATTATCTATTAGACAGGAATGCCTTACGTGAAGCCTGTAAAAAAGGAGATATGGAAAACGCAGACTACATTTACTTCAAATTATTGTATCACATGAATCCGGCTATGGATAAAATATACTGGAAGGATCGGTCATATACAAGGCAAGAATTTGCAAGACAGGTAATCTATAGATTTATAAAAGTGAGAAATATGTTTCACTTTGACTCCATATTAAAAGGATTTGATAGATTTATTGACGGCATCGATATCCGAAAATGGAGTGAACAACATTTATTATCGGAAGCATATTTTGCCGGAAATGATGATTCAGATGGCCAAAAGATGGCAAAAGAGATGGAAGATGCAATTGTAGAATTTTGCAATCACAGTGAAAATAAGGGACGGTTTCCATTGTATCGAAAGGCAATAAAAGCTTCCGTACAATTGTATTTTTATATGGGGAAAGATTACGTATTTTCATACACGAGAAGTAATGGAGAAACAATTCATTGGCGTTCATTAGACGACGCCTGCAGGTACATGGAAAATACAGATAAATTTAAATCGTATGTGGAGCTGAGTAAATTTGTTGATGAAATGTACAAATCTGATTATTTCAGAATTTGGTACGATCAGTTAACGAAGAATCTGCACGATAAAGAAAGTGAGGTGTAATGGAATGGATCGAATGGAAAATCTGCCATGGTACAAAAATTATATGCTCATTTTAGAACAAAAACAAACTGCCGAAAAAGAGATAGAAGATTTGGAAAATTCAGAAAAACAATTACAAAGAATAAAAAGATTTTATCAAAAAATAGGAGCAGCTTGTTCCAAAAATCAATGGATTTCAAAGGAAGATGACGCTATCGCACTTTCAAATAGAGAAGAGACGGGGCGTCTAAGCCAGCTTAAGAGTATGGTTGATATTGGAACAGTATTAGAAAAAGTTGTTCAAATCCAGGATGATGAAAGTATAAACGCATTGCTGAAGTATATAAATGATGAACGTTACAACCAACTTATACAACAAATTATGTTCTTTCTTGAAGTTTCTAAAGCAAAACAAAATCCGGATTATTTCAAGCAGGCATATAATGCAGTTTACCATACATACCCATTAAATAACATGATTTTGTTTAAGGAAGAAGGCGTTTATTATTATTTATATTATTTCCAGTGCTTACAATACTGCATGAAAAGCAATCGAAATGGTTCTTCGTATGAGAAGGTATGTTCTATGGTAAAGGAACGTCTAAATGAGGCAAAGTCAATATTTAACCATTACCTGTCAGATAAGTATTTATCAAAGGAAGCAGAAATGGTGTTTTCAAAAATTTACGAAGTGGAAGCATTGCTAAAATGATGAGAATCCGAAAGTGAAGAACGGAAGAAAAAGGAACGCCAGCCTGCTTTATAGCTTGCTGACGAATAAGATATTTGGGGGATAAACAGATGATAACAATTTCATTGGATGAATATGGTAACTTTGAAAACGAAGAAAACAAACCATTATTTATAGCCGGACTGATTTTTGATGATGGGGAAAATAGTGGTGATGTACAGATTGAGGAAAGAACGGAGCGGGAAAGAATTCGTGCCTACTATAAGAACGTGATGACCGATGCCGGGGAAGGGTTCCGGTATCCACAGGACTTACATTCCAATGGCAATATGGAAAGAGACCATAAGGTTATTGGCCCTGTGAAAACAAAGGTGTCAGAAACACTACCGGAATTTATTACAGCCGGAACATATGGCGGACAGCCTCTTTACAATGAAAAAGGAAACCGGATACGTGAACGCCGGGGGAAATACCATCTATTTGTCATGCTAAAGAGTGATGCTGGTAAAAAACGTCTTCTGGCAGAAAATGCAAATATGCTGGCTAAGGATGATTGGGCTGCAAACAGATACTTTCATATGGCAGGGTCTGTCGTGAATCGGATTATCTTCCATAACCCACTGTATCCATCGGGACAAATGCCACCGATAAACATAGATATTGCCACAAGGTCTACCGGCAATGTAAAAGACCTGGACCGTTCGCTGGCTGATGAGTTTCGAAAACAGGCATACAGAACAACCGGGGTCGAACAGTCTGATTATAAGTACTACAGTGTAATGAATGCCGATATTTACAGAACATTAATTGCGCAGGAAATGGTAAACAGCGGCAATGTTTCCATTAAGATTGAAAAACTATATGTAAAATCCATCCAGTATGAGCCAAACAGGCAAATGATGGAATTTTTATATCTGTCAGACAGTATTTGCTCCATGCTGGGATATAAATTAAATGGAGATTGTGCGGACGGATGGCTTGGTGAAATTCTCGACCGGGTTGAGAATATCAATCCACAGAATGAAAATCTGGTCTTTGGTTATGATGAGATTGATAATGATTTTGCACAGGCATGGAACTGCTATGAACATAAGAATTATTTTGAAGCGCTTTCCATAACATATGATGCAAAAATCAAAAAAGGCAGATTTGCAGAGCACTACAGCCAGACATGGTTTCCTTACTTAGAAGAAAGAATAAGAACAACGATTCGTCCGGAATATTTTAATAAGAGTGTAAATGAGCTTTCTTCACTACTTACGATTAATAATCTGGATCAGGAAAAGCTATTGTATCTGATACAGCAATTTGAATTAATGATTCCTAAGGTAGCAGATCAATACAAAAGCACCGACATGAAATCTGCCGTTCTCTATAAACTTTATGATGCAGGTTTTTCCGCTTTCTGCCATGTTGGAAATGCGGCGAAAGCCTTGGAATATTATGAGAAATGCAAACAATACACATTTTATGCAGGAGTCGATGCCTTTCTTCATACAAATAATAAACTTGTAGTTTGTCTGGAGGACCGGTTTGAATGGGATAAGGCACTGCAGATTGCAGAATATAATGTTGCCAGTCAACAGCTGGCATCAGAAATGAAACGGGAAATTCTAAAAAATGATGTAAACACAGAGTTTTTAGAGGAAGCAAAAGCAATCAGCCAGCTGGCAAGAATTCTTGCAGAACAGAAAGATTGCAGCGCTGAAGGAAAATTCAGGGAGGCTTTGGATAAACTGGAGAAAGGTTCTGCTAATTACAAAATTACACAGTCCTATTTACTTCATTTTTACGCAGATATGGACATGCGCGATGCCTTTGAAGAAGAAGCCACCGATTATTTTGATGGACGAAACACCTATAATCAGAGGCTTCGATACATCACAAATATGGAAGAAGATGTGGACTCTCTATTTTCCAATGAATATGCTATATATGTTTTGGTCAGAGGATTATTCTATTTTCACCGGGATATGATAGATGACACTTTATGGGAAAAACTTTGCGGATTGCATGAAACGCTAATCGAGAAAGATGGAAACGAACCGAGTGGTCATCCATGGGAGATTATATATAAGTATCTGGAGATGCTTGCAATCCATAAAAAGGATGAAAATGCACGTAAGATGTTTTCTCAACATAAAAAAGATTGTCTCAAATACCGGGGTGAGATTATTGCAGCACTTGAAAAATTCGGAGAAGCTGAAGTTGCTGAATTTACAGGAAACGTATTAGAGAGAGACCGGATTACAAATGAATTAGCAGCATATTTACAAGAACATTTTCAAGTTTTTAAGGATACCCGTTTTTCGCTGGATGGTCGAAAGAGATACCAGGAGCTTGAGCAGTATTTTACATTTATGTACAGATAGGAAGGATATTGGACAATGAGTAGTTTATATAGTGTAAATGCAACATGTTTAAGATATATTGTTCCATTTCAATACAAAGAGTCTTTTGAAGAAGCGTATCAAAAGGTTGAAAATCAAAAAGCGGAAAATTTAAAGAAAGATAAACAAACAGGGGAAAAGAAGCCCACCGGAGAATTTCGAAATGATTGGACAAGAAGAAGCGCATCTACAGCCGGTGCAGAAAGTGACCTGTACGAATATATTAAGAATGAATTTCGCTTTGATAACAAAACAGACGACTTGGCAGAGCAAAAAGCCGGATGTGAATGGTTGTTTTGGAGAAGTGACGAATCAGAGACGAAGGATGGAAAAAAAATAAAAGAACTCTTGTATTATCCGGAAGGAATTTCAAAAAAAGACACCGCTCTTCCAGAGGGATGGAATCTTACTTTCAAAAATGTAGGATTGATGCTGTTTAGAAACGGATTGGGATTTGTCTGGTATGAAATCGCCTTACCGAAGGAAGGAATGAATTCAAATCATTTAAAGCAGTTTCAAAATAATATTAGAGAGTTAAACAGAAGCGAACGTACTTTGTTATGGGAAAAAAGTAATTTGATGCCCGAGCAGGGTATCGTATTAAGTGAAGCAAAAGGACATAAAAAATATATAAGTCCATTTTCCATTGCAAAATGGCTGCAGGATTTATTAGGTTTTCTCAATGTGAGTTATTTTGCAGAAAGAAAATCTTCATATGACAGCATGCTAAAAAAAAGCATGGAAAATACAGAAGGTCTTTCCTATGAAAAAATATATACAGACAACCAATATTCTGTAGATGATATGACCGTCCCGGACAAAGCAATATTGTTCACATATGCTTCTTTTGGAATGAGCGATTCAAACGATTCCATGCGTGATAAATTCACATTGGCATATCATTTAACAAATGGATATAAGGATACATACCATTATAGTGATGATGTTACTGCCAAAATGAAAAGACCATTTGATGATGCAATATGGTATGCAACGCAGGAAGGAGTTTCTTACCTCGCATGGCCATGTGATGATAATACAGAAGTATTTAATAGTCTTATACCCGTCAAAATACGAACAGATTATTTTACACTATATTTAAAAACGTTATATCAGTCATTCTCGCTACTGATATATGCCGAAAAAATACAGGCTGAAATTTCTGCTGTGAACGGAAAATATTTGACAGAGCCATTGGATAAAAGAATCACTGAACTATTTGGTGAAATTAATCTGTTTCTGACAAAGAGTATGGCTACATCGGTCAGTCATATTCATCACCAAAGTGAGTTTTATGTTTACCTTAAAGAACAGCTAAGAGTGCATGATGATGTGAAGAGTGTCACTTCCGGTTTAAATGCGTTGGATGTTTTGCAGCGAGAACAGCGGCAACGGGAAGAAAACAAAAGGATGGCAGACGCATGGCAGGCAGAACAACGTAGAGATTATGAAGCTCAGAAAGAGCGCGAAGCACGTGAAGCACGAGAGAAAAAAAGCGACGGAAAGATACAGGCAATCATGGGTTTGTTTGCCATGTTAGGAATATCCTCTGCATTAATTGATTGTTTTGACTTTATTGCCAAATTTTCTTCCGGTGGAGAATGGAATGATTTTAGTAGTGGAATTCAATGTGTCGAAATCATTTTTATGGTGATAATCGGAATCATAAGCATGATAGCTATTGTGTTTGCTGTAAAGGCAATTATCGACGCATTTAGAGATAAAGACAATTAGTAAAGATGCGCTATACAAATCTTTTTCGTTTGTATAGCGCATTTCTTATCGAAGTACAATTTACACAAAAAAACAAAGAACCTGTTTACATTTCCAGTTTCAGCATCATCCTTAAGAATACAATTTACCGTCCTGGTTTCAGTATCACCTTCCATCCATCGCCTCCTGCAATTCCCTATATTTCTCGTGACGTTTAATATCAAACTTACGCACCATTTTCGCCTGCTCTCCCCGCGTAAACAGATAAGCTTCTCCTAGTGGCATGTTTAAAATACTGTCAACTAATTTATTTGCTTTTACTGCGATACACTCGGATGTGGTTACATCCTGACCGCCCAGATAGAGCCAGTTATCACAGTTATTCATAATGGTCATTGCACGGTCCGCACCATACATACTATTCAGCTGCGATACACTCTGTAAAATAACGCTTACATAGATTTCTCTGGAACGAATAACAGATATGATCTTATCAAAATCCGGAATCTCGACATTTGCCGCAAAATCATCCAGAATAATCCGTACCGGAACCGGCAGCCGACCATCTTTGGTGTGCTTATCTGCCTCTTCACAAAGGGTCTGCAGTGCCTGGGTATAAAACAGATTTATGATACCGTCCATGGAACGGTCCACATCGCTTATATTCAAAAAAAGCACTGTTTTCTTTCTCCCCAAATCGGAAAATCTCACTCTCTTTTTCTTTGTCAACATGGTTTCTGCTTCCGCAAAAGCAAACGGATTCAATGCTTCCGAAACAAAAGCCTTGATACTGCTATGGGTTTTTTCAGATGCCCGGTTTCCTTTTATCAATTGATATTTCTTAGCCGTAAAGCTGTCAGGATACGCATATTCCACCTCCCGGAACAATACATCAAATTCATTTTGATCCATATACGAAAACAACTCCAGCACATATTTCAGATTATGTTCCTCTTTCGGAAGGAATTCCAAAACATAACCGATTAATACTTCCATGTACAATCTTGCTGAAAACGGCCAGAATTTTTCCCGTTCATGTTTGTCACTCACAAGACAGGTTGCAATTTTCATAATATCCTGTTCCATAAATCTCTTTGTTTTCGGATTATAACGAATAAAGTCCAAAGGATTGTAACCAATCCCACTGCCCAAATCCGTGAAATCTACAACCTGCACATCATACCCGTTCTTTTTCAGCACCGGGCCGACCTCTTTACAGAGCTGGCCCTTCGTATCTGCAACAATGACACTTTCATTGCACTGCAGTAAATTAGGCTTAACATAATTACGGGTTTTTCCTGCTCCACTTGCACCGATAATCAAATCATTATTGTTTAAGCCGGTCTCCCAGGTATCATTATTTCTATAAATTCCTTCTGCTAAAATTCTCTCATTCTTGCTCATAATTTTTTCCTCTCTTTCTTATATTTCTGTAATAATGCGGTCCGCCAATCCAAATGCAATGGCCTCTTCCGCCCCAAAATATGTATCCGTTGCTGTTTTTTCGTAGATCTCCTCAATCGTTTTTCCTGTATGCTTTGCCAAAATCGTTGCTGTTGTTTCCCTGGTTTTCATCAGGTCCAAACTTCTGCTTTGAATACTCAGTGCACTTCCTGACAGTCCACCCGAAATCAACGGGTCATGAATCATAATTCTGGCATGTGGAAGCATTTCTCTTTTGTCCCCAGCTGCAAACAAAACAGCACCCATGCTGGCTGCCATTCCCACACAAACCGTGCGAATCGGACATTTTACCGCCTGCATGACATCATACAATGCCAACCCGCTAGACACCTCGCCTCCCGGACTATTAATAAATAATGTAATTTCCTTATCCGGTGATACTCTTTGCAGGTAACGCAGCTGTTGTATCAAAGAATATACGGTTTCCATATTGATTTCCCCAACACACTCTATTTCACGGTATTGCAGCATTTCATCCACAATTTCATAGTTTTGTATTCCTTTACTGGTTTCTTTTATAATTCTTGGAATTATAATTCCCATAGCTTTCATCTCCTTATCTTTTCATCATCGTAATCGGTAATTGCGAAACTCAATCCATCTGCCTTATAATTTGCAAAATGGATCAATCAGAATTTTTTTCATTAATGAGGTTTCACCCTGTGTCCAGTCGGTTACACGGTCCCACTCATCCGCAATTGCGAATCCAAAAAGATCATCTTCGCTATATACCAGCGGCTGGACCTCTTCTTCGTAAAAGCGCATATATTCTTGATTTCCTGTTAATTCAGCAAATCCCTGAAAATATTCTTTTAGCCACGTTTTTATGACTAAAACTGTTTTCAAACGGACATCCGGTTCCTCCTTTGCCACTTCACTGATTTGTTCCTTAAAACTCTTATGCTTTATTTCCATCATTCTTATCCCCCTTTTCTGACATTAATGCTACAATTGGTATGGCTAAACATCTCATGGCCTGATATGCATTTCTTTTATGCTTTCCATTCTTATAGAGCCAATCTATTCTCTTTGCTACCTGTTTATAGGTTATCGTATCCCGCTCCTTTGGAGAAAGTCTCAAACAAGCTGCTAACTCCCGCAGCGCTGACGGATGCTTTTCCATATAGTGAATTATTTTCATATTCGCCAAATCATTAATGAGGCAGGCCGCATATTTCATGTCACAGATATGGTAATTCTCAACCTTTTCTATTCTTTCCTTCAGTTTCATTTGCAATGGTTTCATACTATTATCTCTCCTTCCGATTTGACATGTTCCAATTATACATCGCACGATATTCCCGCCGTAATTTTTACGAGTACTTTCCTCAAACACTGAAATCAAAAAAAGACACACCCTAAAACATAATGTTTTAAGGCATGCCTTTCCCTATTCTAACTTGTTCTTTTTTATTTATTACCGTAAAAATGCTGTCCTTTGCTTTTTTCAATATTTCTTTTTTTCATTAATTCATATTTTCTGCGCTTCTTTCTCATCTCTTCCTGCCGTTCTCTCTCAAGCAATTGCCTTGTCTCTTCCTTGCTCTGTTCCAAATCCTTCTCTTCAGATATACCAGATTCTGAAAAATAAGTCTGAAAACATGGTGGACATTTTGCCGGCATATTCAAATTATAATCCTGATATTGCGCTATTGCATCTATTCTGGCACTTTTTTTAAGCCATCGCTTTGCTTCCTGCATGTTAGGAATATCGTATGTATCGAAATCCAGTGAAAATACCATACCGGTTTCGGAGTCCACCCCATCAAAACGAATCAATCCATATCCACAGCTGCTTTGCATATCATTTTGCACTCCAACGTCACTGGCATAATAGCGTTTTCCAATAATAAAGATACCCACACCGGTAGCGGAGTCTACCATAACCGGCAAAAAAACATCTTCTCTCTGTTCCTTATTTAATTGCTGAAGCAGTGCATCACATGCATTCATGTATTCCTGCTCATCATTTTTTGCAAATGACGTCAGCTCCATTCCATTTTGTCCAAAAAGATGAATTCCTTTCTCCTCACAATATGCATCTAACATTTCCATAGAACGATCTTTTTTCCGTGATGAGACCAGGATATTATCCTTCAAAGTAAATCCGACATCATAAAGAAATGTATTTATATCCTGCCGCAACAGCATATCCTGTATTTCTTCCGTAATTGCCGTTAATTCTTCCCACCCTAAGGTAAATCCGGAATCCAACGCCATTTTTTCTGATAACCGGTTCTCTTTCATTACCTGTAGCATTTTTCTCAAAATATCTTTTTCTTTTTTCACTCCCCTAAAGGTATCCTCCGAAGAAAGATATATTCCATATTGAAGAACCCTTTTTCTATAATCCTCACTCAGGTGAATCCGGTTATTGTTTATCAATATCTGAAGCAGTTTTTCCAGATATTGATTTCCATCCAACTCTCCAGACCCATAGGATAAATACTGTTCTGTCAGCTGCACGTAAATATCTTTGCGCTCCGTTCCAAATTCATAACACCCAAAAAGTTCCTGTGTGAAATGATCCAGTAACTCTGTCTCAATATCAAAAAACTTTTCCTGGCGCAATAACTGCTCTGCCTTCTTTAATGTATCTTTCAAAGCCGCAATGTTAACCTTACCTCCAGCTTCCTGCATTCGATCTCCGCAAATTGCCTTCAAAAATGGTGCCAGTGATGTTAAGCAGCCATACTGTTTTTGCAATTTTATGTCAGTAAGCAAAGCCTTCACCAAAAAAGCTGCATATTCCCCCTTGCTTATTGAGCCGTCCTTTAATCCGGCATATTTTCGTTTTAATTGTAATCGAAAATGTCCTTCTTTTTCTTGCTTTATATAGGAATAAAGAAAAGACTCTTTCTGCCTCCTATGATAGTCTTTTCCTATTGCCCGGTAAAATTCATCCCTGATACTTCCCATTTTTATTCCCCTTCTATCACACGTGTAATCTGCCGGGTTGCTTTTCTAAGATAGGTAAAAGCTGTTATGAAAGCATCTTCATTCGCATAACCGGAAATTCCTTTTTTTGCCAGAAACATATCCAGCATTCCTTCTATCCATTCTGCAAAATGATCATAATCATGTGTCTTGTCTTTAAAATATAATTCACGATATCGCAGGTAACATTTGCAAAACGTTTCCGGTTCTTTAAACCCCTTTTTCCACATTTCACGCTCTTCCTCGAGCTGTTTCAAAAAATCAAAATTGCTCTCCTTCATTGCTCTTTTTTCTTCTTCGGTCAGGCTATCCCATAGGTTGCTCCACTCCTCCTGTTCTCTCTTTTCTTCTTCCGGCAGGTTATCCCACATTTCCTGAAACATCCGGTCTTCTTCTTCCTCTGTCAGGTCCTCTCCCTTTGTCCCGTCAAATTTTTCCACCACCCGCATAAGAGAATCTGCGTATTTTTCCTCAATCATCGACTTTAAATCCTCACTAATTGTACCGGTAATGTCTTCACCCGTCAGTTCCCTGTAAAAAATAGTACAATATGGAAATAATCCCATTATCCCCAAACCATCGCAATATAACTCATCAAATAAAACAACATATTTTCTTTTACCAGTTTGAAGCCCTTTTGCAAAATCCAAAATCTGTTGAAAATTTGTTTCCGGTATCTCCAAAATCAGACCTTCGCCTTTCATCCAGCTCAAATCTGACTCCATTACCCGAATCACACAATACAGATAACATTCTACATATTCCCTTGCTTTTTCCGGAATGCAATCCATATATTCATCAGCTGCATTGTCATACCAAAACTTATATTTTACTCCATATTCATTTAGTGCATCTGTCAGTTCATGAATGAACTTCCACGTTTTGGATTCGCTGTATTCCCCTTTCTGCGTTGTTATATAAGGTAATATACTATTCACTCTTCCTGATATAATACATTCAATTTCATCAGTTTTCTCTTGTAATTTTCTCTTGCGAAATTCAATATTTTCACACTGCACATCATCTAACTTCATATGCATTCTCCTTTAATAACGTTTTCTCTGACGAGACCAAGGAAGTATTATTCTTTGCGTTCTCTCATCTGTCATTTCATCATAATCTCCACTCCAGCCAAATATAACCTATTACACCCTAAAGTGCAATAGGTTACAATAACGCAGGTACTGTAAACTACTTTAGTGTGTCAAAATTTTCTTCCTCATTAAGAAAATTTTAAGAAATCCCACGTTTACTATCTATTTTAATTATGATAGAATTTATTCTGTATGAAAAGATATAATAATTTCTAATACAGTTTAAATTTATAGCCGATAAGGAGGAATTCCATGGCATATCAGAATTTAACATTACTTACAGACCTGTACGAGCTCACTATGATGCAGGGATACTTCAACGAGAAAAGCAATGATACTGTTATCTTCGATGCATTCTACCGTAAGAATCCGTCAGGCAGCGGTTACGCCATAACTGCAGGACTGATGCAAATCATTGACTATGTAAAGAATTTATCCTTTTCCTATGATGATATTGACTATCTAAGAGGTCTTGGTATTTTTTCTGAGGAATTTTTAGAATACTTAGCTGGCTTTCATTTTACCGGAGACATCTATGCCATACCAGAGGGAAGCGTTGTATTTCCACAGGAACCGCTGATTAAAGTTGTTGCTCCTGTGATGGAGGCGCAGCTTGTTGAAACTGCAATTTTAAATATATTAAATCATCAAAGTCTGATTGCCACCAAGGCATCCCGGGTTTGCTATGCTGCCAAGGGAGACGGTGTAATGGAGTTTGGTCTGCGCCGCGCCCAGGGACCGGATGCAGGAACCCTTGGAGCAAGAGCAGCTGTAATCGGTGGCTGTGTCGGTACCTCCAACGTACTCTGTGGACAGCTTTTTGATATTCCGCTTTTCGGAACCCACGCCCACAGCTGGATTATGAGTTTTCCGGATGAATATACCGCTTTTAAAACCTACGCCGATATGTACCCGGATGCCTGTATTCTGCTGGTGGATACCTACGACACCTTAAAGTCCGGCGTTCCAAATGCCATCCGTGTATTTAAGGAAATGAGAGAAAATGGTATTACATCCACAAAATACGGCATACGATTAGATAGTGGCGACCTTGCCTACCTGTCAAAAAAAGCCCGAAAGATGTTAGATGCAGCCGGATTTACCGATGCCATTATCTCTGCTTCTTCCGACCTTGACGAATACTTAATTGACAGCTTAAAGACTCAGGGAGCGGCCATCACCTCCTGGGGTGTCGGCACAAATCTGATTACCTCAGCAGACTGTCCTGCATTTGGTGGTGTTTACAAATTAGCTGCCATCAAAAAAGAAGGCAGTGAAACATTTACACCTAAGATTAAGATTTCTGAAAATCCGGTAAAGATTACCAATCCGGGAGATAAAACCGTGTATCGGATTATCGACAAAGAAACCGGAAAGCTGAAGGCAGATCTGATTGCGTTAGCAGAGGAAACCTATGATGCCAGCCAAGACCTTGAGATTTTCCATCCAATTGATACTTGGAAGCGTTCCACTTTAACCGGTGGCAGCTACGAGATACATGAGATTCTTGTTCCGATATTCAAAAAGGGACAATGTATATATGAATCGCCGAAGACTATGGATATCCGCAATTACTGCAACACTCAGCTATCTCTTCTCTGGGATGAGACGAGACGCCTTGTGAACCCGCAGGAAGTTTATGTGGATTTATCCAAACCACTTTACGATTTGAAAATGAATTTACTTAATAAAAGGGGGAACTAACCATGATTAACGAGAATCGCAAACTATGGAAGCTGATTCTGCTTACAATACCAACCTTAGGAATCTACAATATTTATTTCTGGTTCCGTTTTACACAGGACTTAAATGAAATGAACCGGGAAGAAAAGAAAATCAAGAATTATATACTTGTATGGTTCCTGTCTCTTATTACCCTTGGCATTTACCGCTGGGTATGGCTTTTTTATCTTGAAGACCGGCTTCAGATAACCGGCGAGACAATGGGTGTAAAGGTAAAACCAGGTCCTGGTACCGTTTTATTCCTTTGGACTTTCGGAAAGTTTATTTTAGTTGGACCTTTACTGGCAGACTTTTATCTTATTCGCAATATGAATCAGCTGGCAAAAGAATATAATGCTTCTTTCTCTAAAAAGACAAAGGTTCTGAATCAGAAGGATACCTCAAACGATAGCAGGAAAAAAACCGGTACAGAAGACAAAGCCGGTACAACAAAGCCTATTCCACCTGTTAAGGCACCTGTTAAAACAGCTGCCGGAACCGTCAAACCTGTTGTAAATCCATCGACTGTTCCGTCGAAAACTACTTCTACAAATCCTTCTATGAAAAAAACAGAGGAAAAGCCAAAAGTAGTAAACAAGCAGATTGTTACACCAGAAATAAAGACCTCTAATCCACTACCAAAAAAAGAGGAAAAGAAACCGATTGAAAGTATTGCAAACAAGGAAACAGCTGCAACACGAGAAACAGACAAGAAAGCTTCCATTTCTCCAAGTACAGTTACGTTAGATGTAGAAAAAAACAGACCACGGGCAAATGACGCAACCCTGACCGTTAATCCAGGAATGACAAATATGCCCATGGGTAAAAATAAAAAGTAGTATATTACATAGGAACGAAAAACAGGCTCAGCAGATTTTTAAATTTGCTACAAAAACAAAGTTGCAGGTCAGCCGTCCTTAGACGCTGACCTGCAGTTTTGTTTTATTCTGTTCATATTGTACTTGCATACCCTGCAAACAAAGAGACAAGATAGCCAATGCAATCTTTGAACAAATACCAACGATATATTTGCAGTCCTCTTCTACCGTATGCCTTCCCCGGCGAATATACTGCTTATGCTCACTCTTAATGTACTCACAAATATCTGACACCGAATGGAGTTCATGAATACTCTCTAGCTGTATGCTCTTCTTCCACTTCGAAATATCTTTCTCACTAATCTGACGGATATATGACCGAAGCTGATGCTTCAATTGTCCCTCATACACACAATGCGCCTTCATATTCCCATCATATTCCTTGTTATGAGGGAATGTAAAATAATCTGCAATATAGTGAAGAACCTCTCCTAATCTGGTAAAGTACATAGTAGACAACTGCTGTATACTCTGATATCCCTGCGTCAACTTCTCTATTCTGTCTGTCACCAAATCTAAAGTTCCATTAATCTCATGTCTCTGTGTCAAAAATGACGGCTTACAATCTGGAAGAATACTTCCAACATAAAATGCTACCTTATGCTTGTCCAAATGCTGCCAACCTGAAACGTTCACAATGTGTCTTGCCAATGAAATGTGTGACTTCTTACGCATATCCACTACTCCTTACTCTAATACCAGGAACAACTGCTACAACACTCAAAAACATATATTCACTTACCATATTATTTTATTATAATACTATTTCTCAAATGATGCAATTGGTTTCGTTTAAAATGTCTATAGATTACGTTACTTTTCACATCCTGCCAGAGCGTCCGCCAGGTCAACGTATGAAAAGCATTGATTTTATTCCCGAAACCGATACCCCACCCCCCATACTGTTTCAATATATTTTGGCTCTTCCGGATTTTTCTCTAACAATTTCCTCAATCTTTTTACATATACCGCCACACAGTTATAATATCCTTCTCCTTCATCCACATTCCAAATCGCATGAAAAATATCTTCCTTTGACAAAACCTCCTCCTTGTTCTGCGCCAGAAATAAAAGTACATCATATTCCCGAGGTGTCATCCTAAGCTCTTTTCCCTGAAACCGAACCCTTCGATTTAACATCTCAATTTCCAGTTCCCGAATTCGGATATGTCCAAATCTCCCGGTCAGTCTCCGATAACATGCAATATTCCCCTTCACACGTGCAATCAACTCTCCCTGAGCAACAGGTTCCACAAGATAATCATTAATTCCTGCCTGAAACATCCTGATTTTTGCCCATTCATCATCATTCTTCGATAACACGATTAATGGTATTTGGGTGATATATCTTATCTTCTCACATACTTTAAAATAGCGTTCCGCCTGATTGCAATATAAGATTACCAAATCCGTCTTTCTGAGCACTTCCTCATAGACTAAATCCGGCTTCAAGGTAACCTCTCTTACCACGCAACCACTAATCTGAAGATAATCCTTCACACGACAGGACTCTTCCCCTTCCTCCAGCAATAATAAAATTCGGTACAAAAATAACACCCCTCTTTCAATTAGAATAAATAAAAAGAAATCGCGAACCGAACCGGTTCAAAAGATTAAAAAATAGATAGTCCGGAAAGAACAAAGAATTCGTTCTTTCCAAACCTGCTAACAAAATAGAATAACAAAAATGTGTATCAACCGACCTTCAGCTTAAACTTCTGAATCTCTTTTTCCGTCTCAACCACTGCAATCTGTCCGCCTAACGCGCGAATCTTCTCGTCAAACTTCTCATAGCCACGAAGAATGTATTTAATGTCATCAACGACTGTAAATCCTTCTGCTACAAGTCCTGCAATTACGAGGGCTGCTCCGGCTCTTAAATCCGGTGCTACAATATTCGCACCCACAAAGCCTTCTACACCATCAATAATGGCGGTATTCCCCTCTACCTTAATCTGTCCACCCATACGGAACAGTTCATCTACATATTTAAAACGATTCTCAAAAATACTTTCTGTAATAATGGAAGTTCCTTCAGAAAGTGCTAAAACCACTGCCATCTGTGGCTGCATATCCGTTGGAAATCCCGGATATGGCAATGTCTTAATATTCGTTGACTTTAACCGGTGATTGCTCACTACCCGAACTGCATCATCGTATTCCATTACCACCGCGCCAATCTCCTTTAACTTAGAAGAAATTGCCTCTAAATGTTTTGGAATCACATTCTTAATGGTAATGTCACCCTTCGTTGCTGCAGCAGCCACCATAAAGGTTCCCGCTTCAATCTGATCCGGGATAATCGAATACTCCGTTCCATGCAACCGCTCCACACCACGAATCCGTATTACATCCGTACCTGCACCCTTGATGTTCGCTCCCATACTGTTTAAGAAGTTGGCAACATCTACGATGTGTGGTTCCTTGGCAGCATTCTCAATAACAGTCTTTCCTTCTGCAAGAGCTGCAGCCATCATGACATTAATGGTTGCACCAACGGATACCACATCCATGTAAATGTGATTTCCAATCAGTTCTTTCGCTTCCACATGAATCATACTGTTATGAATATCCACATCCGCCCCAAGTGCCTTAAATCCCTTGATATGCAAATCTATCGGTCTGCTTCCAATATTACAACCACCCGGAAGTGCAACACTTGACTTCTTATACTTACCAAGCATAGCACCAAGCAGATAGTAGGACGCGCGAATTCTACGAATAAATTCATCGTCTACGCAATTATCTGCATGGGGATTAATGGTTCCACCGCAAATCTGAACGGTGTGTTCATCTATATATTTGACCCTTGCACCAATTCCCTGAATCGCCTGCAAAAGCACCCTTGTATCTCTTACATTCGGAACGTTCTCAATTATAACCTCTTCATCTGTCATAATAGCAGCAGCCAAAATTCCCAAAGCTGCATTCTTCGCTCCAGCGATGGTTACTTCACCAACTAATGGAGTACCACCTTTTAACACATACTGTTCCATATAGCACCTCTTAATGCATCTTTATCTGATATATAAACAGACATAACTAGATTGATTATATCACGAATGTCCGATTTGTAAACTGTTTTTCTTTTCCAATTACAAATTCTTAAGATTTTTTTATAAAATGTAACCATTTTTCATACTTATTACATAAAATTGTGCCTAGTACTACCACTTTATGGTTTCACCCTGGTTTTCCGCCTCACAGTATACACAACGATAGGTTCTCTTTTCCCTGTCTGTCAGCTTGAAAATCTGCTGAATCCCCTGCTCCGTCGTGGTAATGCATCTTGGATTCTTACATTGCACAATATTCACAATTCTCTCCGGCAAATCCACTTTCTTTTTCTCTACCGTTACACCGTCTTTGATGATACTTACTGTAATATTAGGATCCACATATCCTAAAATATCCAAATTTATGTCATAATCCGGATGGTCAATTTTTAAAATATCCTTTCTCCCCGACTTCTTACTTACAGCATTCTTAATAATCGCTACGGAACAATCCAGCTTATCCAGCCCCAAATATTTATATACAAGCATGCCTTTTCCGGCAGAAATGTGATCTAGTACAATTCCATTCTGAATACTATCAATGTTCATATCTATGCCTCCAATCCAAGTAACGTCATAATCAATGCCATTCTTACATATTTTCCATTTAATGCCTGACGGAAATAGCACGCACGAGGGTCATCATCTACTTCTACTGCGATTTCATTCACTCTCGGCAATGGATGAAGAATACTCAAATCCGCTTTGGCATTCTTAAGCTTTGGCATATCTAATATATAAGTGTCCTTTAACCGGATATAATCCGCTTCATTGAAAAAACGCTCCTTCTGGACTCTTGTCATATACAGAATATCAAGACGTTCTATCACCTCATCAATGGTTCGGACCTGCTCATAACTTAATCCCTTCTTTTCAAAAACCTCTTCCTTAAGATATTCCGGAATCTCCAGCTCCTCTGGGGAAATCATCACAAAATGTATATTCTCATAGCGGGATAGTGCTTTAATCAGCGAATGTACCGTTCGACCAAATTTTAAATCTCCACAAAATCCAATCGTAATATTACTAAACCTTCCCTTTTCTCTTCGAATCGTAAGCAAATCCGTAAGTGTCTGGGTCGGATGATTATGTCCACCATCTCCTGCATTGATAATCGGTACATCCGATTTTAAGGAAGCTAAAAATGGTGCCCCCTCCTTCGGGTGTCGCATCGCAATAATATCTGCATAGCAGGACACTACCTTAACGGTATCCCCTACGCTTTCTCCCTTTGTAGAAGAGGAGGAATCAGCCGAAGAAAAACCAAGTACATTACCTCCTAACTCCATCATTGCTGCCTCGAAGCTAAGACGGGTTCTCGTACTTGGTTCAAAAAATAAAGTTGCTAATTTTTTCCCTTCACAAACCTTAGAATATTTTTCTTTATTTGCAATAATATCATCTGCCAAATCCAACAGCTTATCAATCTCCTCTACTGACAAATCCATAGGGTCAATCAAATGTCTCATGCCTTTTCTCCTTCCTTAATCACTTACTCTGTCTTGTTTCTTTCTGACTCCGTTATTCACAAAATACTGTTCTATCTGCTTACGTTCTTCCTTCGAACACCGTAATACATAACGTTTACGATTGGCATACACCTGCACTTCAATCGTGCTGATTTCATCATTTAGAATATGATACTCCTCTAACTGACTCCACTCTAAAAAAGTTGTTCCAACAAAAATACCTCTCGGTGCAATTCCACTTTGCATTCTGCTATTAAAAAAAATAAGAAGAACAAACGCAGCAAGAGCGGGTAAAAAACGGTAACTATGAAAGTACAGCATTGCTGCTACCAAAAGCAATGCCACATTCACATAAACAATCTCTAATGTCCCTGTCTGCCTGCCATACCGGCTGCTGACTACAATCTCCTTTTGTTTATCAATTGTAGAAAATGCAATCAATGCCGCCATAAAAAATCCCAAAAACAGAATTACGGCAAGGCCATTGAGCCACATATCAACTTTCAAATTCTCTCACTCCAACCATTTGTTTCTTCGTATCAGTATAACAGAGAGGCCTCAACATTACCATCCCTGAGTACAAATTTTACATGCTTAAGAGGCTCCTTCAACTGAATTGCCATACCTGCAATCTCCACCCGGCAGCCCGGTTGTATTGCCTTTTGCACTACAATCTGTGCATTCCTGCCACTGCGAATCAGTGCATCACTCATAGCCTTCTCATCTCTTAACTGCTTATGCTCCATGGATTTAATCACTTTCGCCTGGATAATCTTCATCCGCTTATCCTCACCCTCTTTTGAAAGGGTTCCCGGCTGTATATGTTCCAGACTTTTAACCGTTTTGGTGAGAAGTTCCAACTGTCCCTCAACCTCTTTTATTAAGTCATCCAATTCACGGCTGCGATCCAATGTCTTTCGAAGGACTCCAGCAGAAAGTACTGTAGGCACTTCCATTTCATTACCGGCATCCATAACCTGTATCCCTTGAATAGCGTGCACAGAACCGCCCAACACTACAGAATCCTTGCCTTCTACAATCACCTTTCCCTCTGCTTCTAACTTAGAGTGCAGCACCGAGCGCACCATAATATCTCCCTTGGCTTCCGCACTGGTATTTTCAAAAAACTTGCAATAAATGTTCCCACCAGCCTTCAGCTTTCCGGAAAACTTACCCTGCATTCCCTGCTGTATGGTAATATCCTTTCCTGCATTAATAAAACAGTTTCCAACATGCCCTTTTATCTCAATGTTGCCACTTGCCTTAATCAACATTCCAGAATGAACATCTCCCCGGATATTAACATCTCCATCAAAGTTAATATGTCCGGAATTCATATCCACATCACCTTTAATTTCCAGAGTATTGACAACATATATTCCCTTTTCTGTCAACTCCACCTTCCCATGAAGAACAGAATAGTACTTGTTATCCTCTAAGCGGAATCCTCTGCCCCGAAGAGGCGGCTGTTCCTTTCCTTTCGTCGGAGTACGCATTTCATTTTCTATTGTAAACCCATAATTTCCAAAGGTTGCCGGCACATATTCCGCCAGCAGGTCTCCCTGTTCTACAATGGTATATTGGGTAGTATGCACATATTCCACCGAACCATCCTCTAATATAGTGGGTCCGCTGGCATTCTCCGGATTGCTGACATGATAAATGAAATAGCCATCCTTTCCTTTTTCCGGCGGTTTTCCGACAGCCACTTCTGTATATACATCATAAATATTATGCTCTATCATATCCTGTATAGCAGAATCCATAACTCCTGCCTTTACATTAAATTGCCTAAGCCATTCCTTCAAATCTGTCACTGTAAATTTCTGTCCACTTTCATCCAGATGCAACCGAAGTTTTGCAGACATTTTATCTTGTCCCACAGATAATTCCGGAATGCAGGATTCTGTTATTAATCCATCCATGCCGCTCCCCCCCTTTCTTCTACCATAAATATAACCCCATAACTACATTTATTATATAACAGATTGTCCCTTTTTACTAGTTACTTTTTACGCACTCTCCATTTTTAGCTAGCGGGCCCGGTCGGAAAACAATTTTATCGAAGCTGGAGCGTCCGCTTGGTTAACATGTAAAAAGAAAAAAATTGTCATTTTCTCCAAAATATAGTATAGTTAGTGGAAAAGACCGGAGGTTACCTTTATGCTAGAAAGAGCCATTGAAATTGCAGTTGAAGCACATAGAGGACAAATCGACAAAGCTGGAAAAATCTACATTCTCCATCCCATGCGCGTTATGCTGCGAGGCCAAAACGATGCAGAACAGATTGTGGGAATTCTGCATGATGTAATAGAGGATACTCCTATCACAATTGACATGCTGCAAAAAGAAGGATTTTCAAAAGAGATATTAGCGGCTCTTACCTGCATTACCAAAAAACAGGGAGAAGAGTACGAAGACTTTATCAACCGGGTTCTTACCAATCCACTGGCAACCCAGGTAAAATTATATGACATAGAAGATAATTTAAACCGTGACCGTATTCCATTTCCAACAGAGAAAGACGAAGCACGCTTTGCAAAATACCAAAAATATCATGAAATTATCGTCGCAAAGCTTATGGAGTACCAGAATAGTGGAAGCTATCATATTAACCTGAAGTAAGATGACTGTAATACCATTCATTTATAATTGTATGTTTTTCACATAATCGCAGATATGCTTGTTGTATCCGCAATATCCCGGAATACAGCAAGCTTTTTTATTACTTTTTATAGAAACTCCCTCTTTTCACCGCTTCACTTCCAAAACGGTTTCTTATGGAATCTAGTGCTGCATCTAAATTCTTTAATTTTTCATGGCTTTCCATATCAAACAGATTCATCTGCCTCATACCGGCATCCGTCACTTTATTTGCCGTTACACCAATCAGACGAATGGGTGAGCCATCCCATAGCTCATCGAACAATTCACAGGCAATACTAAAACATTCATCCGTTACATCCGTAGGTGACAAAAGGGTACGCTGATGACGTCTCACCACAAAATTACTGTCTTTAATCTCCACCGATAACACGGTTGCCTGGACCTCATCTTTGCGAAGTCTTACACAGACAGATTCACAAAGTCCCATAATCGTATGATACGCATCCTCTGCTTCTTTAATATCATAGGGAATCGTTGTGGAGTTACCATAACCTTTCTGCACACTTTCTGTACGATCCTCCAGAGTCAGATCAATTCCATTGGCAAAATTATAGATAACCTCTCCATGGCTTTTCAGATGAGACTTTAATACACTAAGATCACTGGCAGCAATATCTCCTATTGTATGAATTCCCAACGCATGAAGCCGGCTTGCCGTAGAATGTCCCACATAAAACAAATCCTCCACAGGAAGGGGCCACATTTTTTCCTCTATCTCCTCCGGAAACAGTGTATGTACCTTATCCGGCTTTGTAAAATCACTGGCCATTTTTGCCAGCAGCCTGTTAGAAGAAATACCGATATTCACCGTAAATCCTAATGTATTCCGTATTTCATCCTTTAGCTTATGTGCAAATGCCACCGGCTCCCCGTAAAGAGTATAAGTACCTGACATATCCAAAAAAGCTTCATCAATGGAATACTGATCCACCAACGGAGCATACTTGGAAAATAACTCCATTAATTCCCGTGAACACTTACGGTAATAATCATGATGAGGGGGATAGGAAACCAGCGTCGAACATTTACGCATAGCGGATACGACAGGCTCCCCTGTACGTATGCCATACTTTTTTGCAGACTGGGATTTTGCCAGCACCACTCCATGCCGTTTCGAGATATCCCCTCCGATAATAGCATCCTGCAGACGGATATCCTCCGTCTCCCCTAACTCACGCATACGATATAACGCCTCCCAGCTTAGGAAGGCGTTGTTTACGTCTATATGAAAATATACGGTATTCTGTTTCTTTTTCTCTGTAACCATATCCCGGCTCCATTCATAAATAATACCCAATCATTCCATATTGGGAAGTATTTCTAACCAACACTAACTCATTCTATATTGGGAAGTATCTCTAACCAACACTAATTCTTTCCATATTTTGAATCATATGTAAGAATTCCTGCTATCGTTTTTCCGTCTGTCATTTTTCCTTCATATATCAGCTGCTTCAAATCTTCAATATCCCATACTTCCACATCAATCTCTTCTTCCGGATCCAGATTCTGCTGGGTTTTCTTAAGATTTTTTGCAAGATAAATATCAATCTTCTCATTGCAAAATGCCACAGTAGTATTCACCGTCAGCAAATATTCAAAATCCTCACTATAGTATCCCGTCTCCTCCTCAAGCTCTCGCTTTGCACACTCCAAAGTAGACTCCCCCGGTTCATCCAGTTTTCCTGCCGGAAGCTCCAAAGTAAAACGGTCTAGGGCATTCCGATACTGCCTTACCATCAGTAATTTTCCCTCATCATTCACCGCCACCACCGCTGCAGCACCATCATGATGAATATAATCCCACTCCTCTTCGATTCCATTGGCAATCACTGTATCTTTATAAAGGGTAATAACGGTTCCCTTTGCTCTCACTTCTCTCTTCAAACGCTTTACCGGTTCCATGACATATCCTCCATTACGCTCATACTAACTTTCATTGTACTCCTTTTTCTGTTTCAAATCCATACTTTTTCTTCACCCGCGCCAATTTCTCCAAAATCGGTTTTGCCCCAATCAGCAAAAATACTGCTGTTGACGCACCATGAATCACATCAAAAGGCAGTCCCATACCACATGCTGCAATTATCATTTCTACATTTACATTATCCTGATACATGATAACCGAAGCCGGATTCATAATTCCACCGTAGAAAATAACGACAGAAAGGAAACCAAACACGCATAATCCAATTATCTTTTTCTTTGTAAGCGGCATATCCTTCCGGAATATAACTCCTGCTAAAAAACCCAGAATTCCCATTGCAAACATCTGCCACGGTGTCCACGGACCCTGTCCAAAAAAAATATTTGATACAAGCATGGAAAATGCCCCCACCAAAAATCCAATTTCTCCACCCAAACTTACACCGGACAGTATCACCAGTGCCGCCATGGGTTTTACATTAGGTACCATATAAAATGCGGCTCTTCCCGCCACCGTAATGGCACAAAGCGTTGCTACTACCATAATTTCCCGAATTTTTGGTTTTCTTCTTTCAAAGCTGAAAAAGAAAGAAGCAATCGCCTCTAACACCAAAAGCAAAGAAATAAAATAATACTTTCTCTGATGAAGAAAAACCTCTCCAACATAAATGGTTGCAGGCATCAGGAGAAAGAAAATGAGGAATGTCATAAGACCGTGTTTCGTTTTCTTTATAAGCTTTTCGCTACTCTTTATACATTTCATTTCTTCCGGCTGTTCCACTGCTATACATGTTTCTGCCTTTTCTGATTCCATTCCCGCCATGTAGCTTTCTAAACATCTTACCTCCTGTGCGGTCATCTCCCCTTCATCTATCATTCGTTTTTCTGTCTCTCTGGCTATCATTCTTTCCTCAGATTGTATCGCATTCTCTTCCTCCAGCCTGACTTTCACCGTTTTTCCTCCGAATGCATGCAATACATCCTCCATCACAACCGCTTCTTTCATGCACTCTCTGCATATTCTCCGTGTTGCGGTGGTATAAAATACATTCTGGCAAAAGAAGTTTTTACTTTCTTCAAGGGATATGATATGTCCATCAAAAAACAGTCCACATTGATCGGCAAAACGGGCGCAAAATTCCACATCATGGCTGACAAGCAAAATTGTTTTTCCACTCTTTGCAAGCTTACGCAATAATGCTCCCATCTCTTCTTTAAAAGCATAATCCATTCCTTTCCCCGGTTCATCTAAAAGAAGGATATCTGCATCTTCCAATACCAGCTTTGCCAATGCCAGCTTTTGCATTTCTCCTCCTGACAAATCATAGGGATGGTGATATAAAAGGTGAGTTAGTTCAAAAAGTTTAATAATCTCTGAAAGTGTATCGTCCCCCTGTCCACAAGAACATGAAAGCTCTTCCAAAACCGTTTTTTTTGCAAACATTGCCTGCGGATTTTGTGGCAGCATTCCTACGCTCGCAGGCATTAATCTGCCACCTCCTGTTCCTGAATCAGGCTCTGACTCATATCTTATTTTGCCATCATATGCCTTTTCATGACCTGCCAGCACATGTAAGAGAGTGGACTTTCCGGCTCCATTTCCACCAAGTAAAGCCGTCACTTTACCTTTCTCCAGAGAAAGACTCAGGCCCTTCAAAATATCTTTTCCGTTCCTCTCATAGCGGAACCATAGCTCTTTTGCCACAATTGCCGTACTCTTGTTTCCAGACAGCTTATTTTGTCGTTTTCCTCCTCTATCCTTTTCCAAAGAACTGATTGCTTCACATTCTTCTCTCTCTGTCCCATGCTCCCCGCAAAAATGATGAAACCATGTAGCTCCCTCTCTAACAGTAAGAGGAATTTTATCCCATTGTTCGCCCCCATACGCCATTTCTTCTTCCAACTCTAAAAACAGCCGGGCAGCTGTAGGCATTGCTGCATACATTCTATTTTTATCATCATAAAGTTTCCTCACCACATGCTTAGGGCTTCCTTCTAAAATCAATTTTCCCTTTTCCAGCACCAGCACCTTGTCACACAGAGAAAAAATTTCCTCCAACCGATGCTCTGTCATAATAATCGTGGTTCCAAACTCCCGGTTAATTTTAGAAATCATCTGAAAGAAATCATTTGCTGCAATAGGATCCAGCTGGCTTGTAGGTTCATCTAACACCAAAAGTTCCGGTTCCATTATCATAACGGAGGCAAGATTTATCATCTGCTTCTGCCCCCCTGACAAAGTATCAAGCGACGCATTGTAAACATCCTCAAGTCCAAAAAATGCTGTCATCTCTGCCACTTTTCTCTGCATGATATCCTGCGGACAGTTCAGACTCTCCAATCCAAATGCCAGCTCATGCCATACCTTATCTGTCGCCTGTGCTGCCTCCACATTCTGCCGTACAAATCCAATCTTTGATGCCTGCATCCTCGGTGACATTTCCCTAATTCTATTCCCGCCAAATAATATCTCACCACTAAAACGACCCTGCGGTGAAAAATCACGTTTCAGATGCCGAAGCAGCGTAGTCTTTCCGCATCCTGACTCTCCCACCACCAGTACAATCTCACCCCGGTTCACAGTAAAAGAGATATCGGAAAGTGCATCCGAGTTCTCACCCTCATATGAAAATGTTAAATTGCGGACTGTAATCTGTTCCATCTTCTTTCCTCACCAAACTCTACAATAACCGGTGTTAATACAAGCATCATATATACCAAATAAAGGCTTACGGAATATACATTCCACGCATTTCCCTCCATCTGAGGATAATACACCCAGTATATTGCACCATTTATTTTTCCTATTATTAAGTAAAGACCTTCCACTAGCAGCAACAGACTCATTCGAAAATCTCTCCATAAAAAGCGATATGTTGTAAAAGAGGTTCTTCCAATCAGTCCATATCCCCTGCTTTTCATGCTGTCTGCTGTCTCCACGGCATCCTCCAGCGCCCAGGTAATCAATATCGAAATATTTTCTATTCCATGCTTTATGCGCTGTAATTTCATTACCATCTTTCTGTCTGCCGTTTTTCGCTCATTTCCTTCCTGTTTTTCCTGCAATATCATTTGCCTCTCCAACTCAAAGCTTCTTGCATACTTGATTTCCCGAAGTTTTTTCTGCATTTTAGGAAGAAACCCAAGTATCATAGATAACAATAGTCCCAGCACTGGAAATCCTTTCCCAAACAGATATATAATCTTATCTGATGTCATAATGACACTCACACATCGAAACCATAGCAATACTGCTGCCAACATTCCTGCAGCACCCAACCCGTATAAGATGGATTCTAACGTCAACATATTTCCTGTCGGAAGATATACAAGCACTGTCACCCCCTGATGGCTGAATGCAGGGTTGATAACCGCCGTCAACAGCATAATCGCAATTAGTCCTGCAAATCCTTTTTTTGCACTTTTCCAGCCAAATAAGCGAATCTTATAACAAACAGCACCGATAAGACTCAACAACAACTAATCTGGATGTTCCAAAAACATTCCAAATCCTAAAATCTTTACAAAACATATGATATTTACAATCGGATGATATCGCTCCATCTTTCTCTCCTCATATTGTCAGGCATTTACCATTATTCTTCAAAATATCCCCCTACGTCTTTTCCCAAATCACAGGTATATACCCAATTAATGATATCGCCATCTCCTACCGTATATGCTGAACATCCCACTCCCGGAAATTCACCATTTACACTATACATCCATCCCGACAATTCTCCACAATCAAATTCATATAAGTTATGAATCCCTTCAATATAATAGCTTTTAAATGCGGGTGTAAAAGAATATTCTAAGTGAATCTTATTATCCTTTGCAACAGACTGAAGTACATCAAATACGGTTCCTCCTTTTTTCACTTCCACTGATACTGGTTTTAATATTATCCCATCCTTTGGAACCTGCTTCTTCTTTGCATTCGAAAGTGTATCCAAATGATTAAGTAATGTTGCACAGGAGATAGAGATTGTACACTTGATTGTATCCTTTCCTGTTCCGGAATCCTTTCCATCTGTTGTAGACTTATCAATATTCGATTCATTTCCCGGATTCTGTGTTGTACTTTCGGAATCATTATTTGAATTGGGGCTGTTTGAATCATTACTGTCACTTGCAGTATTTTTATTAGTGTCCGTCTGACCATTTGACGGTTCTTCACTAACTGCGCTATCCGTCTTTTTTTCTGATGCATTATCTGTTTTCAAAATTTTTTTCTTATTCGAATTCTTTTTTTGTGCCTTATCAACTGCTCTATTTGCGTTTTTTTGTGCTTTTTTATTGTTCTGCGCACTTTTTTTAGAAGTATCTTTGGAACTGCTCTTTTTTGTAATATGCATAAAGAACTGCTCAAATGCATTCTTTTTTTCCTTACTATCCTTCGTGTCTTCATCGCTAGATGAATTTTCATTATTCACTGTTGTCTTATTTTGTCCAACAACAGACTCCATTTCCTGCTCTGCTGTCTGTTCTCCTGACAGAGAAAATCCTTGTAAACCAGCGGCATCTCCACCATACCAAAAGGCAAAAATGAGCAAAGCTGACACACAGAATATAAATGCTATTTTTTTCCATCTACGCGGTTCCATAAGATTCCTCCCTTTTTGTTTTAATAAAACTGCATACTCTTTTCACAGTCTTAAAGTCACACGCTTCATGCAGACATAAAACGTGTGACTCTAATATAACATTATTTAACCTGTATACTCTTTTTCCCAGACCATGCACTGTATCCGGTGATACTCTTTCCATTTGAAGTTATCTTCTTATAGGTTCGAATTCGTACATAGTATTTTTTCTTTGTCTTTAATGACTTAATGATTTTACTGGTTGTTTTGCTTCCTTTAACCGTATAAGTCTTTGTCTTCGATTTTGCAAACTTTGAAGATGTACTTACCTGAATCTGGTATCCAGTCACACCAGACTTCTTTGTCCATGTAACTTTCAACTGCTTCTTCTTTGGGGAAGTTACCTTTTTCACAGATGTCTTTGCAGGCGATGGTTTTTCCAATTTTTCTTCTGTATTATCTATGTTTGCCGGTGCTTCTGTTTTATCTTCCTGCTTTCCATCTTCCGATGTCTGCTTTTCCGTTGTAGCTGTCGTTGGAGTCTGTTCACCCGTTGAAAGTTTCGGAATAACTTCCGTTTTCGTTTCCCCACAGACTTTACAGGTAAATATCTTTTCACCCGTTTCATTTTT
The DNA here is from genome assembly GCA_029012085.1 of Clostridiales bacterium. Classification (GTDB taxonomy): domain Bacteria; phylum Bacillota; class Clostridia; order Lachnospirales; family Lachnospiraceae; genus CAG-590. Next base: position 6,514 of record JAQXLK010000298.1, on the reverse strand, counting down.
AGTTGCCTCTTTTATAACCAAGCCTTCATCCCATGAATGACTACCAGATTTACATTTATACAGGCAGGTTACATCTGACATACTATACAAGCTGTTTTCATTGTTCTTAAAACGATCGTATGCCACAAGTGTATATGCAGCCTGTTCACTAGCCATGCCATCTACAGTTCCACTGGCAATATGTTTAAATCCGCCTGTTGCCCCATCATAAAAGCTTAGCATTGCATCTAACACAGAATTACCATTCTTTATAAAACTCTCATCTGTATCTGCATCTCTTCCCAATGCAGACAATGCACAAATCACCTGTGCGCAGCTTTCAGTAGTTAAACTCCCATAACAAACGAATCCACCATCTGCCTGCTGTGCATCAGACAGTACCTCTAACCCCTTATCCACAGCAGTCTTAACATCTGTTCTCGTACTATAATATGGAGCCAATGCCTGAATTGCCATGGCTGTAATATCCACTTCCATTGTATTATCTGATAAGCCCCATCCACCATCCGGTAATGCACGATCTAGAATTGCACTTATCATACCCTCACGAGTATTTTGCACGCCATCTGATTGAAGCTCCGGAATATTATATTTGCCACTATCCAGCGCTATCAAAGCATAAATGTAACCATTTATTCCTTGTTTTCCTACATAATTAATATCTGCTAAAGGTTCTAATAAATTATAACCTTCCACATTCTCCGGGTTTGCCCCGATTGCTGTCAATGCAAGAATTACTCTTGAATTTTCAGTAGACTTTGTTGCATGTAGCATTACACCTTTCTCTTTTACAGTTTCACATAAATTTGAATAATAAGTATGATACCATTTTACATCCTCCACACCAGCTCTTGACAATGCAATAACAGACCATTCACCTCCTATGCTTGCACAAGTCGGATTTGTAATCTGCGTGTGCAGATAAGACAAGGTCTTTGTCTTTATATCATTTAGATTTTTAGGTTCTTCTTCCTTTGCTTTTTTTTCAACCGCAAGACGATAATATGTCTCTCTTACTCCAGAAGCAAGGGTAAAGGTGACAGGTTCCGTCAAGTTCATTGTACTTTCAAGACCATTTACCGTAACATAATGTTCATCTGCTACCGTATCATAATCTACTGCTATTCCTGATAAATCCTCTGCTACAGTCAGAGAAATCACAAACGGACTATCCTGTGTTCCAGTTCCTTCCATCACTTTATCATTCATTTTATAAGTATAGGTTGTATTCCAGTTCTCATCTGTCTGCGATTCTACACAAAATGAAAGATTTGTATTTCCAATTGATAATCTTTCAAGAGTCGGAAGCGCTGCAAATGGCGAGCCGATATCATCTCCAGTCAAACTATAATGAAACTCTAATACAGCTTCTTCCTTTAACTCAATAGAACTTAATCCACCATTTTGATATGCATCATCATTATACTCAAGATTCCATCCTGACCATAAATAATTCTCCAAGGCACCCAGATCATTAATGGACGCAATATATCCACCATACGGACTATCCACATATTCATATCTGATATTGTTTGTATCAAAAGCTTTTTTTACAGCCTCTTCTGCCGTTTGTGCTTCTACTTCTATATTCTTTGCGTCTAAAATTACACCTGTTGTAGATGCTCCTTGAATCTGCTTTTTCACAGCAGCGTAGTCATATACACCCACATGCACAGTCTTAAGGTTTTTCAGTATTTCAAGCAGATTAGCAATAAGTTGTGCTCTGCTTACTTCTTCCTCTGTAATGCTGGTATGTGTCAAAACATCATAAAATCCATTTGCTTTATCTAAAAGCTCTTTGTGTTTCTTTTTGGATACCGTTTCTGTTGTCAGTTGGTCAATTTCTGACAGCTCGGTATCAGACACATGCATTGCCTGCTCTTTTTCAATCCCCTCTACAGCTTCCTCTGTATTTGAGTAATAACATCCGTCTACCGTTGAATTTGTAATACTGCCGGCAATCGAAGCAGTCACGGAACTATCCCCGGCATTTACATTTCCTTTATTATAACATTTTGATAATACAAAAAATGCTTCTTCCGACGAACCGCCCTTTGCACATCCAATCAAACCACCAGTCTGACTTTCTCCACTTACCTCTCCGGCATTCAGACAATACTCTAATTTTGCACTGCCTGACTGTGAATAATTTCCCACAATACCGCCAACAGCCGATTTTGCCGAAACATTACCATAATTTATGCATTGGCTAATCTGCACATTTGCTGCAATCATAGCTCCTGTAATACCACCAACGGATGTACCTGATTCTGCCGTGATAGTTCCGTAATTCACACAATTTTCCACGCAACCAGGAATTTTTGAAGTTGCATATACATAGCCAGCAATTCCTCCAATATTAGATACCGTTCCTGTTGCTGCAATCTCCACTTTACCGGTACAGTTTGAAATCTTTGCATTCTGTGCTACAGTTCCCGCCTGAAGATAACCTACAATCGCTCCGATAGAACCCTTGCTTGATATAATCTTACCTTCTACCGTTACGTTCTGAATGATTCCTTTTGCACATCCAAACAAACCAGCATAGGAGATATCTTTGACATACATATTTTTTACAGTATGATTCTTTCCATCAAAGATACCACTATATGACTGAGATATAGTTCCGATTGGAGTCCATGGATATCCTGAAAGATCAATATCACTTGTCAGTACAGCTGCAATACCTGTATTCTTCTTCACATTTACTTCATCTGCAAACCATGCAAGCTCTGCACCTGTCTCTATCTGATATATTTCTTCTGCATCTTTTGATGGTTCGATTTTTGTTTTACCGTCCCATGCACCAGCAGAAGTCTTTGTTAACTCAACCTCTGTACCATATGGACTTTCCGTTCCTTCCGGTACTTCAACCAAACCTGTCTCATACATATATCCCGCAGCATATATCTGGTATGTATAGGTTTCTCCTGCTACTGCGTTGAAGCTGCCATCCTCACAAACGGTCTTATTCCCTTGGCTGTCTGCCAACTCGATAGTATAGTCTGTAATCTCTGCAGCACTGGATTTATCCTTGACGCTTAATGTTACCTTGGTAAATCCTGCATCCTGCAGATGAAAGCTGGCAGCTGGAAGCATACCCATATATGCTGTATTGGCGCTTGCGGCAAACTGTGGTGTTTTGCCTGTTGCATGCCGCAGGATTCTATGCATACCATAGACAGAACCAAAACCGCTTTCCATTATATTACCATTTAAGACAAAGGTATCTTTATCATAATATTTTGGAATCTTCACCGTTACTTTCTGTGCATTTGCAGTATATGCAAACAGGTACTGGTTTCCTGTTCCCTTATAAATATTTCCTTCACTATCAGATAAACATATTGTTCCAGACATATTATATATACCTGCAAGCTTGTTTGCCGGAATATATAGTCCCTGATAAGCTGTACCTTCTTGTGTAAGCTCACCATATTCAATGGTAATGGTATCGCCTGCTTTTAGATTTTCTTTCTCAACCGCATTACCTTCTGCATCCTGATAACTATAAGTAACCTTAACCTCTTTTGCCCGGATTACCTGATATGTACTGATATCATTTTTTGTAATCCTGACAATGTTACTTCCCTTTGTTAAACCACTAATCGTATAAGTTCCATTGCCAGAGGTTATGCCTTTTGAATCAAAACCACGATATGTTAACGCTCCATTTTCATAGGACGGACGAGCTACCGTAACCTCTACTCCAGACTCTGGAGTAAATGTATAGCTGGCTCCTTCTGTTCCCTTTTCATAATATAAGACATCCAGCTCGGCATCTAATGCATCACCGCTTACTTTCTGTGCTTTTGTATTCTTCCCCTCATTCATTACCATTCCGGTTTGAATACTATCTCCATTCTCACCAACATTCACAACCAATACACCAGTGTTTTCCGGCCAGACGGCACTAAAGAAATCTCCTCCCATACCCACCTTATTGGTCATGGCATCATATGTAACAAGCACAATTGCAGTTCCATTAGAAAGAGCCTGAATCTCAGCCTCTGCACTATTTTCCTTCGTAACAACCTTTATAATATCTGTACTTTGCTCTCCATTTACATTAATTATCGTGTAATGAAAATCCGGTTCTGCTGTTTTTGCATTGCCAATTCCTTCAATTGCCTGCCAATTACGAAAAGCTTCCAGCTTATACGTATCTCCTACATCTAAAGAGATGCAGCCCTTTTCGTTACCTGTTAAATATAAATCAGCCACATCATATTTGTTGGCAGATAAATCATCCACTACCGTTGACGGATTTTTTGAGGAATCGTTCATATACAAATCATCTTCTGTGACAGTATAAGCTGTATCTTCTTTTGTGGATACCCAATTCCAATAGGTTACACCGCCATCTTTTGATACTCTGTAATAGTACGTTGTTCCACTTGCAACACGATAGGTATAGGTATCTGTCTTGGTATTCGAATCAGATACAGCCTCTCCTGATGCAACAATATCTTCGTATATATAGTAATTACTTAATGTCCCAACCCGAAGCTTTGACCCTTCTGGCACTGTAATTGACATTTTTTTAGCTTCCGGTGCAGAAATATTAAATCCAAATGAACGATTTGCTGTAACCGTTGCAGATGCCGTTTTCTGCATATATAAATCAGCTTTTTCGCCCAAAGGCTCAAGTGTTACGCGGACCGTATCCCCATTATAACAAATTGCAGAATAACGGGTATCCTGATTATAAATATGTCCAAATACTGCATGACGGTCCACATTTTCTGAATCGAGGACAGATAAAGTCATTTTATAATCTTCATTTGTCCAATCCGTATTTGCACAATATATGTTGCTCACTGTATACAGTGTATAGGTTTGTCCTTCTTTATTCTCTACAACCAAATCAATGGTACCATTTATGGTTTTTCCATCTGCTTTGTCATATCCAATCAGTGTATATACTCCTGGTGTAAGCTTTACTGTATATGCATAACCATCCGGTTCTCCCAAACGGATTTTTTTTCCTTCGCTATTCTTAAGACACATCGTAGGAGTCATCGCATTCATATTGATGGTAACTTCTACTTTTCCTTCGTCCGAACCTTCTTCTTCATACTCATTCTTCACCAGATTGGAAATGCAAGTAAGAGAAGCTGTAACTTCATCCTCCGCGGCATCCAACTTTGCCATTGTTGCCAAAATTGATTCTTTCTCTGTAGGATTCTCATTAATTAGAGAAGTGTGCTCTGCATATTGCATATAAAGCTGGCTTTTATCTGCCATCGTATAATAAGGACTTTGAGATGCGCCTATATCTGCACCAAGTCCAAACAGTGTAAACTGCCAGCGCACAACATGAACACTATTTTCCTCAGTGTTTGAAGCTAACTCGTAACTTCCTGCACCTTTATTTATAAACTCATTATCCACAGAAACCATCCAGCCTGCTGTTTGAGAGTAATCAAATTCTCCCAAATCTGTTCCTGTTTTTCCATTTAATGCCGGCTCAACACCATTCTTACTCTTATAGCCATCTTTAACAACTTCCGGAACTTCTACATTTCCTGTATCTATCTCTTTTACACTGCTTAAATAGAAACCGCTTGTATTATATTCACTTCCAAGCACAGGATTGGTTTCTATTCCGGCTTTCTTAAAAAATGCATAGGTTGCCTGAGAAACTGTCAGATGTTCTAAATCAATCTCAACACCTGCATCCTTCCAAACCTTTGCAATATCAGCATAAGACATCTTTTCAGGTAACATGTAATATCCCTGCCCCAGCGTCAATCCTTCTAATGACATTACAACATATTGTTCTTCATAATTCACTTCTGCAGCTGCTACTTTATCCGTTCCCAACAAACAAAACATTACGGCTGCAAGCATAAATGAAATAATTGTTTTTGTAACTCTTTTCATTTTTCCAAACTCCTTTTCTATCATTTTATCTATATAAAAAAGTGCCTTCTGTTTTACTCATATCCACTGACTCCGCCATAGCTTTTCACAGCAAAAGAAAAAAGCACTTATCAAAAGGGATAATTGCTTTCATAAAACGAAGAAAGAACACGAATCACTAAAATCCGCCTCTAACCAAAATCAGTATATCCACCATCCGCAATTCCGTGTGCGTCTTGGAAGTAACTCTAAGCAGGTCTCCTGACTTATGCAGTAACGCCTTATCCCTACCTTCTCACATATATCTATGCAATGGATATAAGAATATTCTTATACGGAATAAAACTACACACTTACAGTAGCACGACTGTACAGGATTCTCACCTGTTTCCCGTCTTAGCTGCCAGCATATGTGGCAGAACTTAGAATCGTTTTATAAAACCACGTTTACTATAACATAGGTTTTTTCGTGTCACAAGCCCAAAATCATTTAAAATCTAACAATCTTCAATCGGGTAGGAGGTAAATAATTATTTTATTTACCGTCCTCCCACACCACCGTGCGTACGGTTCCGTACACGGCGGTTCTTTAGTTTTCACATATTTTCATATAGAACTCCGTGAATGTTGGATATCCAATTTCATGGAG
>JAQXLK010000297.1 GCA_029012085.1 Clostridiales bacterium | reverse complement strand
TCATATCGCCTTCGCTGAACATATAAACCCATTTGTTTGCCATTTGTTTCATACCTCCTAAGTGTTTGATAATATACTTGGACAAATTTAATAAAACCTGTCCACAGTCTGTTTACCATTATAGCATATACTATATACAATTTAAAAGAGGTTTTTTTACTTTTTTTAAATATTTTTGTAACAAAGTTGTTTTTTGTCTGTAGTATAACCAACGGAATATCCTCATACAGCAAAAAGGCTATCGGATGCCCGATAGCCTTTTTAATATTTTATGTAACTATTCAGGTATAATCTCTGAACAGTTACCATTCTATTTTACAATACGAACTGCTTTATCAATTGGTGAATAATCATAATTTGAAATCTTAATTCCTGTTGCCGCATTACTAGCATGTACTACTTGTCCACCGCCAATATAGATAGCAACATGTCCAAAACTATGATAGAACAATAAATCACCCGGCTGTAATTCCTTTGTGCTTACCTTCGTTCCTGCATTTGCCTGATCTGCTGCAACTCTTGGTAATGAAATTCCGAAATTCTTATATACCGACTGTACAAATCCTGAGCAATCTGCACCGTTTGTTAAGCTTGTACCACCATACTTATACGGATTACCAACAAACTGTACTGCATAATCTGCAATCTGCTGTCCGGTTGTACTCGTTGAATCCTGTTTTACAGTCTCTGTTTTTGAATCTCCATCAGACACTTTTACATCCGTTGATGTTGCTGTTTCTTTCTTCTCTGTTTTCTTTTTGGGAGCTTCTGTTGTTTTCGGTGCCTCTGTTGTTTTCGGTGCCTCTGTTGTTGCAGGAGCTTCTGTTGTCACAGGAGCTTCTGTTGTCACAGGAGCCTCTGTCGTTTGATTCTGCGCTGCCTGCTCTGCTGCAAGAGCTTCTGCTTCTGCCTGCTCCGCTGCTAAAGCCGCCTGTTCTTCTTCAATAGTTACTGCCGTCTCATACACATAATCAACATATACATAATCCTTAGCAACATAACCTACTGTATCGCCGGAAGCAGCGACTTTAACCCAATCACCATCCTGACCTAAAATTGTGAAAGCATCTCCCTCATCTGATTGCGCTAAAACTTCACTCTCTGTCGACTCTTCAGCACGTACATTCAATGTTTCGGCTGTTACCTTTGCAACCTGGTCACAATTATTTTCTATGTAGCTTTCAGCATCTGAGCCAAATAGTAAATAATCATTGTTTACATATCCATACGCATTACCGGATGAAACCAAAGACCACTGTTCACCTTTTTCAACAATCGTTCCTACATTACCTGTATAGAATTTACCAACAACATCTGCCTCTTCCGAAGCCTCACTTCGAATATTCAGATAACTGTCAATATTAGCAACAACCTGATTGCTCTCTACTTTTGCTTCTTTTTCCTCTATCTGAATCTCTTCTTGTGGTTCGCTGGCAGCCAATTCCACTTCCGGTGTCTGCACTTCAGTTGTCTCCTCTGCAACAACTGCATCTGACACAACAGCAGTTCCTTTTGCAAAATCCTGCGCTCCTGCTACACTATTCTCTATTGCCTTTCCAATAATAACCGGTGTTTCTGTAACCTGTTCCTTCACACTGGTGTTGTAAGAAGTTCCACCTAACATAAGTGACATAGTTGCTACCGCTAGCATAGAACATCTAAGTATATTTCTTTTCATAAAAATACCTCTTTTTTCACTCTTCACTAAATTGTTACAAAATTACCAACACACTAATAATATCAAAGCCATTCCGTTATGTCAACCATATTTTTCAACTTTTTTCTTCTTTTATCAAGTATTTTTTCACATAATTTTCACATTTTTGTCTGTATTTTGATACATTATGTAAACTTCTTGTAAATTTATATATAAATTTGCTAGTTTGAACATATATTTATTGCAATTTCACCATATATATAATAAAATATATATATATTTTATTAAATCATAACAAACTTACAGAAAGGATAAAAAGACTATGGATATCAGAGATTTTGTTAATGTACAAGAATTAGAACAGATAATGCAGGATTGGTCCGATGCAACCGGACTTGCAACCATCGGTGTAGATTCTAAAGGTGAATATTTTACAAAAGCAATTAATTTTACAGATTTTTGCATCAAGTATACCAGAGGAAGCAAAGAAGGACTAAGCCGTTGTACAAAATGCGATTCTGAATGTACCGGTACCTACTATTGCCATGCTGGATTAATGGACTTCAGCCGTGACATTATTGTAGATGGAGAGAAGGTTGGAGCTATCATTGGCGGACAGGTTTTACCGAAAGAACCTGACGAAGATAAGTTTCGTGCTATTGCGGAAGAATTAGGAATTAATCCTGATGATTACATTGCTGCACTTCGCAAGGTTCCCGTTCGTTCTGAGGCTTCCATTAAAGCATCAGCAAAATTATTGGATGATATTGTAAACATGATTGTAAATGCCAATTATAAAACCATACGTGATGAGAACAAGATTGACTGTCTGGATGAAGACATCGAAAATGCTGCTAACTTAATCAAAGAAATCAACGAAAAATCACAACAGCTCGACAAGATTGAAAGCAAACAGAATATCCTTTCTCTCAATGCTTCCATTGAAGCAGCAAGAGCAGGTGAATTTGGACGTGGTTTCGCAGTAGTTGCAGCAGAAGTTGGAAAACTTGCCGTGAATTCCGGTGAAATCAACAAGTCTATCAAACAGTCTTTAAAATCACTTACAGAATCCATTAAGAATTTGGAAAAGCGTTCCAAGCAATAATAAAAAAAGTTTCTTAACAAAAAGCTGTTGTGTAATGATTACACAACAGCTTTTTTTGCTTTTAATATTCAAATTTCATTTCAAAATAAGCTTTCAAATCCACAATCATTACTCTTTCCTGCTCCATCGAATCTCGATCACGAACCGTAACTGCACTATCTTCTTCTGATTCAAAATCATAGGTTACACAGAACGGAGTACCAATCTCATCCTGTCTTCTATAGCGCTTTCCAATATTACCCCGGTCATCAAATTCGCAATTGTATGTCTTAGAAAGTTCAGTAAATATTTTCTCTGCTCCTTCATTCAACTTCTTAGAAAGTGGAAGAACACCAATCTTAACCGGTGCCAATGCCGGATGGAAATGAAGTACCGTACGCATATCCGGTTTCTCTTCCGTTCCAATATTCTCCTCATCATAAGCAGAACATAAAAATGCCAGGGTTACACGATCTGCACCAAGCGAAGGTTCAATAACATATGGAACATACTTTTCATTTTTCACATCATCAAAATAATCCATAGGTTCACCTGATGTATTTTGATGCTGCGTCAAATCATAATCTGTACGGTCTGCAATGCCCCAAAGTTCACCCCATCCAAACGGGAACAAATATTCAATATCTGTAGTTGCTTTACTATAAAAACACAACTCTTCCGGATCATGATCTCTATATCTTGTCTCTTCCTGGTTCATGCCAAGGTCTTTTAACCAATCAATACAAAACTGCTTCCAATACGCAAACCACTCAAGATCCGTACCCGGCTCACAGAAAAACTCCAGCTCCATTTGTTCAAACTCTCTTGTACGGAAAGTAAAGTTCCCAGGTGTAATCTCATTACGGAAAGACTTACCAATCTGACCAATACCAAATGGAATTTTCTTTCTAGATGTTCTTTGCACATTCTTAAAATTAACAAAAATGCCCTGTGCAGTCTCCGGTCTTAAGTAAATAGTGTTTTTAGCATCTTCCGTAACACCCTGAAACGTCTTAAACATTAAATTAAACTCACGAATATCTGTAAAGTTTCTTTTACCACAGGTTGGACAACAAATCTCATTTTTCTCAATATAATCTGCCATCTCTTCATGAGACCATGAATCAACAGAACCTTCAATAGCAATGCCTTTCTCTGTCATATAGTCCTCAATAATTTTATCAGCACGGAATCTTTCATGACACTCCTTACAATCCATTAAAGGATCTGAAAAGCTTCATAAATGTCCTGATGCAACCCATGTCTGCGGATTCATTAAAATTGCACAATCCACACCGACATTATATGGATTTTCCTGAATAAACTTCTTCCACCATGCTTTTTTAACATTGTTTTTAAGCTCAACGCCAAGATTTCCATAATCCCATGTATTTGCCAATCCGCCATAAATTTCAGACCCTGGGTATACAAAACCTCTTGCTTTTGCCAATGCTACAATCTTATCCATTGTCTTTTCCATAATTACTAAACCTGCCTTTTTATATAATATTGCTGCAAATGTTCGTAGCCTTTCTCTAACGAGAAAAGTATTTTTCCGAACAATGCATATTTTTACTTAAAAATAATAACTGCATTTCCTTTCCCACTTGTTGTTGCAATTCCATCCTTTACTTTAACCTGACTGTTATAATATAAAATATCACCCTTTACCACAACATCAGTTGCTTCAGATAAAATTAACACTTCCGCTTTCTCTGCACCGGAAAGTTCTGTATACTTTACTGTTTTACCATCTGCAGAAGTAAAGTCACCTTTTATATCCTCTTCTTTCACATTTGCATAATCATCCATCGTACATTCTAACAGATTAAAACCATTATAACTGTCCATATCATCATAACTAAGCACAAGCTTCACTTTACTCATGTCCTCAGTATCAAGAAATGACTTCTTAACTGATTTTCCTTTTTCTCCATTATAGACTTCAATCTGCTCCTCAATATACGCTTCTAAGTCCTCAGCCTTAACAGACGAATCTTTAAAGTCCTCCACAGCAACCTCAACTAAAGAACCATTTTTCTTGACCACTAACGTGTTCTTATCATACTTCTTTGCATAACTGCCACAACCTGTAAGCAGGCAGATAACAGCTGATAAAAGCATCACTAACTGAATCTTTTTCATTCTTACACCTCAATCAATCTCAATATATTTGGTATCCTGTAAATCATTCTCAAACAAAATACCCTCAGTAGGTCGAATACATTTTACACACAAATAGATAATATTTCAAGACAAAGACGCAAGAATTTCTAAAGACTTGAATTTTTTTTGTACATGATGAGAAAAATACATCCCTACAACCTTATCAAATTCCTGCCATACCTCCTCTGAAAGATGAAACGTATATATTTTGTTCACAGTCTCCGAAATGACATATTGAATTGTGTAAATGGTTGATTGAGACAACATTTCCACTTTTCCTGCTTTTCTGACACAATCTTCGCAAAGCAGACCATTCGCTGCTGTATAAAAGGCTATCACCTTCTCCCTCCCGCAATTTGCGCAGGAAAATGCCGCCATCGCCTCCCCATCAAAAGCCAGCACCTTAAGTTCAAAGATTCGACGAACCAAGGGATTTGGAATCTCTTTTTTCATCAATGCCTTTAATGTAACATACAAAAGATTCAATATATTGACATCCCCTACACCTTCTACACAAAGGTATTCCAACACATCACAAAAGTATGTACCATAGCAGATTCCATCAATATCATTCTTTACATCAAGAAAATATTCTTTCACATCTGCACCAAGCAGACGATAAGCATCAAACCCTTCCAGTAGAGTGAACGTTCCAAAATTAAAGGGCTCACTAATTCCCAAAAACGGACTATTGGGTTTTCTCGCTCCTCTGGCAAAGACAGTAATCTTTCCGCGCTCTTTTGTCAGAATCACTAACCGTTTATCATAATCCCCTACCAGTGTACTAGAAAGCACAATTCCGGTAAGTTCTATTTTATCACGCATTTTCTACTGCCTCCTATAATCAGATGTTAATAATCTGTATCTTTATATCCATAATTTTTAAGCAGAAACTCGCTGTCTCTCCAGTCCTTTTTTACTTTCACCCAAAGCTTAAGATTTACCTTTGTATCCAGCAGATTCTCCATATCTTTTCTTGCCTGAGTCCCAATCTTTTTCAGCATGGTTCCCTGCTTGCCAATAATAATTCCTTTGTGGGAATCCCTCTCACATATTATGGTAGCATCAATGTCCACAATACGCCCTCCATCTCTATCCTTCATTCGGTCAATTACTACAGCAATGCCATGTGGAACCTCTTTATCAAGACTTCGAAGAGCTTTCTCCCGAAT
>JAQXLK010000296.1 GCA_029012085.1 Clostridiales bacterium | reverse complement strand
CTCACTGTGCGGCATACTAGTGTATAATAACATAAGAATTAGGATTCGTCAACCGATTTTTCATAAAATGTATTTTTGCTTCGTAACTGTCGTTACTGTTCACAGGTAGGTATTTTCGGAACCGAAAATACCGTATGAAAGTCTATCGTGTGCAGTTTTGGGCAATTTTGCATGCGTAGCATTGTCCAAAACCGTTACAGTTCACATACTTGTGAACTGAAACCAAGTTTAAGTTGAGAAAGGAAGGAAAGTGTTATGGAAAATCGAAAGGATGATCTGCAGCAAATGTTGAAAGAAAAATATGAAGAAGTAAAAGTACCAAAGGAAGCAAAGGAGCGTATGAAAATGGGAATGGAACAGGCAAAAGAGGAAAATAAAAAGAATAAAAAAGTGGTATATTTTAGACGTGCAGGACTTGGAGTGGCAGCAGCGTGTCTTGGTGTGGTAGCATTGGCAAATGTATCAGCTGGTACTTCCTATGCGTTACAGAAAATTCCGGTCATCGGATCCATTGCAAAAGTCGTGACATTTCGAGATTACACAGATAGCACCAAAAATTTTGAGGCATCGGTAGAGGTCCCTCAAATCAAAGATACAGCAGAAAATGCAAAAGAGTTAGAGAAGACCAACAAGACCATTCAGGAATATGCGGACGAATTTATTTCAAGATATGAAAATGATTTGAAAGAAACAGAAGGTGTGGGAAATTATGAACTGAAATCTACCTATCAGGTGATTCGGGAAGATGAACAGGAACTGGTACTTGAAATTGATACTATTGTAGTTATGGCATCTGGAGCGGAATACAAAAAAGTATTTAATATTGATAAGAATACCGGAAAGATAAAGATGCTGGCAGACTATTTTAAGGAAGACAGTAATTACATTGATGTGTTAACAAAAGAAATCAAGAGACAGATGCGTGAGCAGATGAAAGCGGATGAGGAAAAAATCTATTTTCTTGATTCGGATGACGGACTGGATGAGATGGACTTTAAAAAATTGTCGGAAGATGCGGATTTTTACTTTGATACAGACGGCAATTTAGTTGTACTGTTCGATGAGTATGAAGTAGCACCAGGATATATGGGGTTAGTATCATTCACCATAAATCGGAGTGTATTTGAATCATTACTATCTTAAATTGATTTAAGTGTCAGAGGAGAACGGCCTACAAAGCAGCTTTGAATAGTAACTTTTGCACAATTTTCGTGTTGGATTTATCTTGACATACGAGGTCGGTTGCGGTAGAATTAATATATGGTCGGTAAAGATAGACTTAAAACGCATAAGAGAGAGAAATGCAGGATCGGATTACAAAGTGAGGATGCGAATAAGGCAACCATTTCCAACAAGAATGCAAATATTTATGAAAATGGAAGGAACAAGTGCTATGTGGGAAATACGTAAACTAGATCGGAAGAAGATAGAAGAAGCTTTTGCAGAGTATACGGCCCGGTATGATGTGCAGGATTCGAAAGTGGATTTAAAGATCCGCCATACTTACCGGGTGGCGGCACTCTGTGAGAAAATTGCAAAGAGTCAGAAGTGCAGTGACAGAGAAACAGATCTTGCCTGGCTTTCCGGGATGCTCCACGATGTGGGACGATTTGAGCAGTTGCGAAGATACGGTACGTTTATCGATGTCAAGTCCGTGGATCATGCAGGGCTGAGTGCAGATTTGATATTTGGAAATGCAGAGGGAAAGTTTCAAACGGAAATAACGGCAAAAGAAAGGAAAATTTATTATCCACAAAGCCTTCGAACGTATGTGGAAAAATGTCTTTCTTCTAAGGAGTATATGTGGATAGAACAGGTAGTAAGATGGCACAGTGCGTATGAACTGCCCGCTGGATTGTCCCAGGAGGAAATGTTTTTCTCCCATGTTCTTCGGGACGCGGATAAGATTGACATTCTAAGAGTGAACGTGGAAACGCCTACAGAGCAAATCTATAACGTTTCTACGGAAGAACTAAGAAATAGTACGGTAACGCCGGAAATGATGGAGGCATTTGAAGAAAAAAGAACGATTCTTCGAAGTTTGAAAAAAACACCTATAGATCATGTGGTGGGACATATTGCACTTGTATTTGGTTTGGAGTTTCCAGAGAGTGTACAAATTGTGAAAAAGCAGGGATATCTGGAGAAGATGTTGTCTTTTCCATCTGAGAATGAAAAGACAAGAGAGCAGTTTGCCAGATTGCGGGAGATTTTAGAAATGGAGT
>JAQXLK010000295.1 GCA_029012085.1 Clostridiales bacterium | reverse complement strand
AGATGCAGCTTGAGTTAAAGAGACTTCAGAAAAAGTTAAATATCACATTTATATATGTAACCCATGACCAAGAAGAAGCATTGACCATGAGTGACAGGATTGCGATTATGCATGATGGAGTTTTAGACCAATTGGGGACTCCAACAGAAATATATGAATCACCGGCAACAAAATTTGTGGCTACATTTATTGGTGAAACCAATATTTTTGACGGAACAGTTAGTTTTGTTAAGGATGATGAAGTACAGGTAATGGTTGAAAATGGATTTATATCTGGTAAGGCAACCGGTTTCCGTTTTGGAGAGTATATGACAGTATCGGTGAGACCGGAGAAGATGAAATATTCCAATAGTCCGGTGGATGGTTTTGGAATCACCGCAGTGGTAAAGGATTATGTTTATGTAGGTTCCGTTATTAAATGTATTGTGTCACTGCCAAATGGAAATGAACTAAAGATTGAACGTCTTGCTGGTCAGGAACTTCCGGAAATAGGTTCACGAATTTATCCTTATTGGGAGAAAGAGGATGCAGTATTAATACATAGTAAAGAAAATTCGATTTTTGAAGCGCTTGATAATATTGTATTGGCATAGGAGGTGTGTGTATGGAAAAGAAACATTCAAAGCATCAGTGGAAATCCAATACACTTCCGGCATTGGTAACGGTTGGTCCTGTGGCACTTATGTTAATCCTGTTAGTTGCCATACCGTTAATCTATGTGGCAGTTATGAGTTTTTGCACAACGGACAACTACTATAATGTAGTATTTCAGTTTTCTGTTGAAAATTATAAGAATCTGCTTAGTCCCGATTATGTGAGAATATATGGTCAGTCCATTGTCATTGCATTACTGACAACGATTTTGTGTATTCTGATAGGCTATCCATTTTCTTACATAATTGCCAGAACAAAAAGCAAAAAGAAACAGCTGCTTTATATGCTGGTCATTATCCCATTTTGGACCAATTCGCTGATTCGAATTTACGGTTGGAGGACTTTTTTAGGAGCAAATGGATGGCTGAACAGTATATTGCAGACACTGCATCTGACAGATGCACCAGTGGATTTTTTGTATAAGCAGGGAACGACGGTACTTGGTATGGTGTATTGCCTGATACCGTTTATGATTCTTCCGCTTTACACAGCAATTGAAAAGCTGGATGGAACGCTTTTAGAGGCTTCTTCAGATCTTGGAGCAAAACCGTTTTCCACCTTTTTCGAAGTTATCCTTCCACTTACGTCAAGCGGAATTTTTTCGGGAAGTATTATGGTATTTATACCTTGTCTGGGATATTTCTTTGTGGCAAATATTTTAGGTGGAGGAAACTCTGATGTAATTGGTAATTTGATTGAAAGACAGTTTAAGAGTGGAAATAACTGGCCGTTAGGAGCTGCATTATCTATTATTTTAATCGTTGTAACATTAATTTTAGTTAAAATCTATCAAAAGCTTGGTGGAGATATGGATAGTTTAGGTGTATAAGGAGGATGACATATGAAAAGAGAGAAAAAAGCGAAATTTCATAAGGGTTTAAGTGTTGTCTTCTGTACGCTGGTTTATGTGTTTTTGTTTTTGCCGATTTCAGTTATCGTTGTAAATTCTTTTAATGCAACCACCAGTAAACCCTATTTATCGTGGAAAGGCTTCACATTTGACTGGTATATGAAACTGTGGGACAACACATCACTGCTTAGTTCGTTTGGTAATACTATGATTATTGCTGTTGTCAGTACAATTTTGGCAACCGTTATTGGAACATTGGGTGCAGTTGGTATGTACAAATACAAATTTAAAGGAAAGGGAATTATTAATGGTCTGTTATATATTCCGGTTGTAATACCGGAGATTGTTCTTGGTATTTCCCTTTTAACAATTTTTGCAAATGTGAATATTCCACGTGGTATGCTGACATTAATTTTGTCCCATGTAACATTTTGTGTTCCTTTCGTTATATTTAACGTAAGGGCAAGACTGGATGGGTATGATAATTCCATTGAAGAGGCAAGTATGGATTTAGGCGCAAATCGGATTGTAACTTTTTTTCAGATTACCCTGCCCGTACTTGCACCGGGTATTACCGGAGGTGCTTTGCTGGCATTTACCTTATCCATTGATGACGTCATTATCAGTTATTTTGTAAATGGGCAGACAAAGACCTATCCATTAAAGGTTATGGAGAGTATTAAAAGTGGTGTTTCACCAGACGTAAATGCTCTTTCTACAATTATACTGGTCGGAACCATTCTTTTAGTTGTTTTGACTCAAAGTAATTTATTCACACGCAAAAGCAAGGAGTAAAGGAGGATGATATTATGAAAAGAAAAGTAATTAGTTTAATGATGTGTGCAGCATTGGCTGTGGGTGCCCTGACAGGATGTGGTTCGTCAGGTGGTGAAGGAGAAAATGGAGAAATTAACGTTTTTGTATGGACAGAATATGTTCCAGATTCTGTTTTTGAAAAATTTGAAGAGGAAACCGGTATAAAATGTAACGTTTCAACGTATTCATCCAATGAAGATATGTTATCCAAAGTGAAGTCAGGAGCAGAAGGAACTTATGATATTGTACTTCCAAGTGACTACATGTTACAGCTTATGATTGAGCAGGGGATGCTGGAGAAACTGAATCAGGATGCTCTCACCAATCTTTCTAATATAGGAGAGGCATATTTGAATCCGTCATACGATCCGGGAAATGTGTATTCTGTTCCTTATCAGGGTGGTGTGGCAGCAATTGCTGTAAATACATCAAAGGTTGATAAAGAGATTAAGAGTTATGCAGATCTATTTGACCCGTCTTTAGCAGGTCAGTTGGTGGTTTTAGATGATTACCGGGCAGTAATCGGTATGACAGCCCGTAGTCTTGGTTATAGCATGAACGAAACAGATCCTGACAAGTTAGCAGAAATTGAGGAAAAACTGTTAACTTTGAAAGATAATGTATGTCTTTATGATTCTGATAGTCCGAAGAGTGCTCTTATTTCAGGAGATGCTTCTGTAGGAATGATTTGGAGTGCGGAGATTGCTTTGGCAATGGAAGAGGTTCCGGATATTAAAGTGGTTTATCCGGAAGAAGGACCATATGTATTTATGGATAACTGGGCAATCTTAAAGGGATGTAAGAACTATGATGGAGCTATGGAGTTTATTAACTTCATGTTGGATTCGGAATCTGCACAGATGGTGTCTGAAGAGTTTCCATACCTTTGCCCGAATGAAAAAGCAGTAGAAGCAATGGGCAGTGAGTATAGTGATAATGAAGCAAAGAATCCTCCTGCAGATGTAATCGCATCCGGAGAATATGTTGAAAATCTGGATAACGAAACATTGGAAAAATATAATGAAATGTGGACAAAGTTAAAGCAGTAATGGAATCGAGGGATACTATGAAGATTGATTTTCTATATTTAAATGAAGAAGATATGATAAAGGCTGGCGTCTTAGACGCCAGCGCTTGTATAGAGACAATGCGGGAAACATTGTCTCTATTTGGTAAAAAGGACTTTTTGTTGGGAGGGCCTAAGGGAGATGAACATGGTCTGCAGATGAATTTTCCTCAGACATCTGATATTAAAGATTTCCCATTAGATGATGGTCCGGACCGCAGGTTTATGGCAATGCCGGCATATTTAGGAGGAAGATTTCATATTGCAGGACAAAAGTATTATGGTTCGAACAGTCATAACAGCGCCCTGAATCTTCCAAGATCTATTTTAATGGTTACCTTGTCAGATGTGGATACCGGTGCACCGAAAGCAATTATGTCTGCAAATCTATTAAGCGCTATGCGGACCGGAGCGATGCCTGCCATGGCAGCTACTTACTTAGCCAATAAGGATTCAAAGGTATTATCATTAATTGGTCCCGGTGTCATTAATAAATGTGCTTTAATGTGTTATATGGAGGTTTTACCAGAGATTGAAAAGATTAAAATCCGGGGAAGCTCCAAGACTTCAAAAACGGCCCTTTCTATGAAAGAATTTATTGAAGAAAATTATCCGCAGGTAAAGGAAATCGAAATCTGTGGAAGTTTAGAAGAAGCATGCCGGGATGCAGATGTTGTAAGTGAAGCCATGTCTGTCACGAAGGAGAGTATGGAAGAATTCCATAAGGAGTGGTTTAAACCGGGTGCAACTGTATTTTCCATGGGAAGTTTCTATTATAAAAACTTTGATGAATTCTTAGATACAAAAATGGTGGTGGATAATTATGGAATGTATGAGAAGTACATGAGTAATTTCATTGCAAGGGGTCCGGTAGATGAGTTTGGAAATAAAAGGGAGTGGTGCATTATGGGAATCCATTTTGTACATTTGGTTCAAACAAAGAAAGCAGCCAGGCAGGAAGTGATTAACCTTTGTGACATTGTAAATGGTTTGTCTGAGGGAAGAATCTCCCATGACGAAATTGTAATGTGTTCCATCGGTGGAATGCCGCTAGAGGATTTGTCCTGGGGATATGACTGCTATCAGAAGGCTTTAGAAATGGGAATCGGTCAAAGCCTGAAACTGTGGGATGAGCCGTATATGTGTTAATATTTGATTAACTTCTTTTTACCAGCACACAGCTCTGGAGTTTATCCAGAGCGTTTGTTTTGTTATGTTTAAATTGTTATATATACTTAAAAATAAGTAGAAATAATTTGATATAAGTATAAAATTGGTGTGTTTAAGTAATTGAAGATGTAAGAAAAAAGTCGTAAATTATCATTAAGGATAAGCGATGGAGCTGTTGAATGGCAGCTCCATTTTCTTTTATAGAAAAAGGAGGTATAGGTTATGAGTTATCCGGCAATTGAATTTTTGTTTTTAAGTGAAGAAGATATGATTAAAGCAGGTGTAAAGGATATGCCTGCATGTATAGAAGCTATGGAGGAAGTGGTGAAATGTCTGAATGCAGGTGATTATGTTATGGGAGGAGAAAATCATAATTCCCATGGAAGTCAGGTTTCCTTTCCTAAAAATTCTCCATTTCCCAATATGCCAAAGGATGAAGGGGATGACCGCAGATTTATGGCGATGCCGGCGTATATCGGAGGACCTTTTGATTTGATGGGCATGAAATGGTATGGCTCAAATATGGCAAACCGGGAAAAGGGACTGCCTAGATCCATTCTTACAGTGATGTTAAATGATAAGGATACTGGCGCACCTTTAGCATTAATGAGTGCGAATTTGTTAAGTGCCTACCGTACCGGGGCAATTCCTGGTGTAGGTGCAAAATATCTGGTAAGAAAAGATGCAACAGTCTGTGGAATCTGTGGACCTGGAGTAATGGGGAAAACTTCATTGGCGGCAATCCTTGCTACCTGTCCCAATATTGATACGGTGAAGGTAAAAGGAAGAGGAAAAGCATCTTTAGATAAATTTGTTCAGTATGTAAAGGAAACCTATCCACAGTTAAAATCGGTAGAACCGGTTGATACCATAGAAGAGCTGGTAAGAGATACGGATGTCATTTCCTTTGCCAATAGCGGTGGAACAGACCCATCAACTTATCCTTTTGTTAAAAAGGAATGGATAAAGCCGGGAGCAGTTTTAATAGGTGTTAGCTGCTTTGATATGGATAGTGAAGAAATGAAAGAATGTACGCTTGTTGTAGATAATCTGCAGTTATACGAAGCATGGGAAGAGGAATTTCCTTATCCATCCTTTGGAGCAAATAATATTATTGGTTCGAAATTTACGGATATGGCACATGATGGCATCATTTCTAAAAAAGACATTATTGACTTAGGAGACATTATATATGGAAAACGTCCGGGCAGAGTCAGTGAGGATCAGATATTTATTTATTCCGTTGGCGGAATGCCTGTAGAAGATGTTGCATGGGGCAAGATTTGTTATGAAAAGGCAAAGGAGTTAGGGCTTGGTGTGAAGCTGAAGCTTTGGGAGCAGCCGGATATGTATTAATATTTTCAAAGTTGTGGGTTGGTAAAGAGTAATTGAAAATATGAATGACATTAGATTTCAGAAAGAGAGGTATGATTATGGAAACGAGAATAGCAGAGCATCCGATTCTTGGAGTGCAGGAAAAAGGAAAATTAGTTACGTTTACTTATGATGGAAAAGAAGTTCAAGGATATGAGGGAGAGCCAATTGCAGCAGCACTGAAAGCGGCTGGCC
>JAQXLK010000294.1 GCA_029012085.1 Clostridiales bacterium | reverse complement strand
CCGGTCAACCAGATTTTTGGGAACTTCTGTATATCCCGCCATTCTTTCCCTTAATTCATCCAGTCTTTCTGATACATTCATTCCATCCTGGTTTAATCCTTTCAGTAGTTCAACCGTTCCATTCATGAATCTGGCAGGAATATATTTCTTATTGTTCGGTTTTTCAAGCCATGCATTAAGTTTCTCCACTCTCTTAATGACTTTGTTTCTTGCTTCAATCCTTTTCCGGTTCTCCGCCTTCTGCTTTGCAGCCTGCCGGTATCTCTTCTGCATTCTCTCAAATCTTTCATTCTGCTCCGTCCTGTATGCCTTGAGTTTTTCTGCATCTGCCCTTCTCTGCTTCTTTACTGCTGCCTGTTTTTCTCTCTGTAAAAGATTTTTAAGTGCCGTTGTGGATTCCAACTGAAGAAGTTTTCCGTCATAATATTTCATTCTCCGTCTGATACTGTCAGCCTGTTTCTGCAATTCCTTAATTGATTCCGTCGGCTTTGTTCTCGGATTAAAAAACATTTCCTTTAAGGCACCGTTTACAACATCGAGTTCCTTATCCAGTTCGTTCAGCTGTTCAATATTCTCCCTGTAATCTTCCAGCGTTTCACGTTCCCTGTCATTTACTGCTGCAGTCTCAAGAGCCGTTACAAGGATTTCACGGTTTGACGGAGTTGTATCACGGTCCTGGTTTAAGGATATGTAATCTGCATTGTTTCTGTATTTGTTTTTAATATTATGAATCTGTTCGTATTCCTTGACAATCTCAACAAATTCTGTTAGATTTGATTTACGGAGATTATAATTATTTACGACTTCCAACAGGTTCGTTGGAGTGTCCTCTGAATAATTAATATCTCCTTTTTTATATATTTGTTCAAATTTATCTTGATTAAAATAATTGTCTGCATCTGCTTTGAACACGGTCACTATAGCATTATTTAATCTTGAACTCTTATCATTTGTAGAATTATTACTATATAATTCCATTGATACAACCCAGTTATTACCCACATCAATTGTAATTCTTGGTTTTATGTTATTTCCATACATTGCATATATAGCTTCCGGATCTGCAATTTTAGATAATTTGTTAGCATAAGTTTCAGGCGATATATCGTGATATTCTATATCTCTCCATCTGTTTGCATTTATCGCCTCCTCTTCTGATGACATATTTTCATATGCATGTGATGTATTGAGCACCAAATTAATTGACCCTATTCCAAGCAATTTATTATACAATTCCGGAATATTTCCAATTGAGAAGCTCTTTCCGGCTTCAAAACCTATATCGCCATTCTTAATATGCTGAGCTAAATCCCTTATGACTTCTTTACTAAACATCTCATAGTCCTTTGTCGGTTCATTAACTCTGTCCTGAAACAATAATCCATCTATATCCGATTTCCCTCTAGTTCTGCCAAAATGATTGTTTACATCTTCTGATAGCGAATCACCATAGTAATCCTTGACTTCATTTAGAAAATCTGATACTTTAATTTTGTAAAGACCAGGGAAGCTATCAGCATTTGCTGTAACGCCAGTCGCTATACGAGCGGCGCTGGTCTTTTCTTTTTGTGCCTTTATACTGTACATTCCATCAATATAATATAATCCCTGATTATTACTCTCATATCTGCTTACAATTATCCGATAATAGTATGTACCTTTAGATAGCTTTGAATTTGATTCCAGTTTTCCCATAATTATGTATGAACTGTCCGACTTGTTTCTTTTTCCTATTGATACATTTACCTTGATTCCATTTCTGATTGCTTCTGCTATATTCGCACTGATTAATTTTGTTGCTCCAGTTCTGTCATGTGCCAGGCCATGTTTTAAAGCACCTTTTGTCACGAGAATATAATCACCACTGTCATTATTCCGTACTGCTACATTTCCATTATGTATAATCGTATTTTTTTCTTTCTTCAAATCAGAAAGTGTTGTATCAATACATTTTGCCACCATTAGGTTTTTATAATCTTTCTTTGCTTTTGTAACGACCATATCCGGTTTCTTTACGAGCTCATCATAGGAATATGTTCTGTCCTGATATAAATAATCTGACATCGAATTATATGTATTTTCCGGTATTGTTCCGTTTTTAAAATATTCACTAATATCATTGATGATTCTGCTACTTGCTGTTCCGGTTGAATATTCAGCTGTTGCCACATTGTTTCCCTTTTCATCGCTAAAATCAACCACTACGTTTCCATCTAGCGAATCAAAAAAACTTCT
>JAQXLK010000293.1 GCA_029012085.1 Clostridiales bacterium | reverse complement strand
CATACCTTAAGCTTCCTAAAGATATCATCATTTTCATCAATCCAGCCATTTGCATCCTCATCATAGTCTGCAAGGTCTGCAAACCCATCTCCCGATTTGGTTCCGAAAAGCTCCGAGCCATCATTGACAATGCCATCTCCGTTCTTATCATAGGCAAGAAATCCACTACCTTTTCCAAGCTGGCTGATTTGCTCCTCCTTACCATCTGAATCCAAATCAAAGAAAAACTTCTGGTCTGTTACGGAAGCACTGTTACTCTCCAGATTAATCACCAACGGGTCTGTCAGTATCACCGACTCATCTTTGGAAGAAAAAATGTTACCGGCGAATCCTCGGGACATGGACATATCCACACCAAATTCGATTTCCCGTCCATCGGCAGTCTTGGCAATGCCTTTTGCAGAAAATGTAGTACTCTCCTGCTCCATTACAAAGCTGTTGGTCTCCGTATGCCGAATCCAGCTTGTGCCAACTCCATTGCGAACAGATGGAACACTTCGAAGATCAACCACATTCGATGCTCCTAAGCTCAATGACTGACTTATGGATACCGAACTGCTCTGTCCAAATGACACACTGCCATTTCCAAGCGAAACAGATGCCGAGCTGCTTTCCGATATTTCTTCCGACATACTCATCATCTGATTGACTTCCCGCCGTCCCATAACGGAATTCCCATTCTTTCTCATCCGGTTCAGCATTTCCAAAATGCGCTTTAGTGTCTTCAGCGTCTGCTCTTCTTTGTCACTAAACCGGATGACAGGGTTGTTCACCGGCTCTAAATCTTCCAGCCGCACCGCCTCCTGCTCTTTTTCCTTATTCTGTTGTCCCTTGGCTGTCTTTTTCTTCTCAGCCATCAAATCCTCTAACAGCGATTGGGATTCATCAGAAATAGATACATCGACACCCTCGTCTGCTTCCTCTTTCGATCGTTCCTGACGGGCTTTCTTTGCTGCCTCTAACTCGTCTGGTCTGACCAAAATGGAAGTCACCTTGGACTCTTGATAGTGGCTGTAGCTGGAACTGCCTTTCAGCGCCACAGCACTCTGACTAATTTTCATGGTACTCAACTCCTTTCTTTTCCATGAAACACTAAATAGATACGATTACTCCACTCATTCCTTTGAATGGATATCCGAAAGAAAAAAAGCAGCAGAGCTTCCATGTTCTGCCACTTTACCCTTTCATATTGTATATCGGCTTAAATTACCAAAGAGTTTACCCTATTATATCTGCAAATTTTGCATTTACTACTTTGGCTAAATCCAATGGATTTAACAAAATCTGCATACCTATTTTGCCACCACTTATTATGATTTCATCAAAGTTTTTTGCACTTTCCTGAATCACTGTCGGATAAAGCTTTTTCATCCCAAGGGGAGTACATCCACCCCGAATATATCCGGTTACCGCATTGATATCCTTAACATGTATCATTTCCACCGACTTTTCTCCTACAATCTTTGCCGCCTTCTTAAAGTCAATCTCTTTATCAATAGGAATGACAAACACATAATAATTTCCTGTCTTTCCCACAGTCACTAACGTCTTAAAGGACTGGTCATAAGGGTCACCATTCATATCGGCCACATGAATCCCATCAATAAATTCATCACACTCGTAAGTCTTTGTGCGATAGGTCACTTTATTCTTGTCAAGTATCCGCATCGCATTGGTCTTGTTTTCCTTCTTTGCCATCTTCCATCACCTTCCTATATAACAGAAAGGTGAGCAGACTTTCCCATCTACTCACCCTTAGATTTTTTATTCGTTTGTGATTACATTGTCTCAAGTATCTTATCCACACTTACCATCTTTACACAAAGAGTAAACAACTTCGCTGCATCTCTCATTTCCTCCGGAGTTGGGAAGGATGGTGCAATACGGATGTTGCTGTCCTGTGGGTCTTTTCCATATGGATAGGTTGCACCGGCACCTGTCATAACCACACCAGCCTCTTTACATTTTGCAACGATAGCCTTTGCACAGCCTTCCATTGCATTAAAGGAAATGAAATATCCGCCTCGTGGCTTAATCCAGCTTCCAATCTCAAGTCCTTCGAGTTCTTCCTCTAACACCTCAAGAACTGCCTCAAACTTAGGACGCATCAAATCTGCATGCTTTTTCATATGTGCCTGTAAGCCTTCAAGATTCTTAAAGAACTTTACATGTCGTAACTGATTAATCTTATCATGACCGATTGTCTGAACCGTCATCTGGCTCTTGATAAACTCAATGTTCTCAAGGGAAGTTGCAATCGCAGACACACCGGAACCTGGGAAACTAATCTTAGAGGTTGACGCAAAAATATAAACCATATTCGGATTACCAGCCTTTTCACACTCCTCAAGAATATTCAATATCTCATCCTGGGTATCCTCGTATAAATGATGGATACAATATGCATTATCCCAGAAAATACGGAAATCTTCTGCAGCAGGCTTTAAATTTGCGAAACGTCTTACAACCTCGTCTGAGTAAGAAATACCGGTCGGATTAGAGTACTTTGGTACACACCAGATACCCTTTACTGCCTCGTCACTATTAACATATTTCTCTACCATATCCATATCCGGACCATCCTCATAAAGCGGGATGTTAATCATTTCAATTCCAAAATACTCTGTAATCTTAAAATGTCTGTCATATCCCGGAACCGGACATAAAAATTTAACCTTATCCAACTTACACCACGGTGTAGAACCATTTACTCCATGAGTCATAGAACGTGAAATGGTATCATACATGATATTAAGGCTGGAATTACCACAAACAACAACATTATCCTTCTTAACAGACATCATATCTGCCATAAGATATCTGCACTCTCCAATACCGTCCAAATCACCATAGTTACGTGTGTCGTTACCAAGAACCGTTCTCATATCAGATGAACTGTTAATCGCATCTAACATAGGGAGTGATAAATCCAACTGGGATATTCCCGGCTTACCTCTGGACA
The DNA here is from genome assembly GCA_029012085.1 of Clostridiales bacterium. Lineage (GTDB taxonomy): Bacteria > Bacillota > Clostridia > Lachnospirales > Lachnospiraceae > CAG-590. The sequence continues at coordinate 5,584 of JAQXLK010000293.1, read as the reverse complement.
TATCTAATTTCAGTCCCTTTGCCTGAGCCTCCTTATATTCTGCGGATAAAGTCTCCTTCATCGCCAACAATTCTTCTTTTGTCATTTCTTTTAATGGCTTCATAAATGCCCTCCTTGTTGGTTAATTTTATTAAGTCACATACCGCAACCCACAAATGTCGCAATAATCTATATTATAATATCATAAATCCTATTTTATGGGAAGATGCAAAGTGATATTTGCACATTATACTATATTTTATTAAGTTTATCTTATTTATTCATTTACATTATAAAGTTAATTTTAATTTTACATTTTATTATTAAGTCATCTTATCAATTCACAGCAGCTGAATTGATAAAATCTTTTCCCTGTAGATTTTTTCCTTTTTACATCTTTTCTGATTCACAGCTCTAGCTTTAATAAAATTATTTCCATAAGGGCTATTTGCGTCTACTCTTTTCTTAAAATATCCAGCGTATGTGCTCCCGCTCCCAACAGTTCCGGTCGTTCACAGGTTGACAAATGATACTCCACAAACAGCTTAAAAGTCTCCTCATCCATGGCATTTAGCACCGGACGCATGTAATCTGCCGGACCATCCGCTGAAATAATCTGTATCCTCGAAAGTCCCGCTGCCTCATTCAATGCCGCAATGTCCTCAAGCCGCATATAATCATACAAATCCTTTTCCTCTGCCACACAGTGAAAGTCTGAATTAAGCCGTCCGTCCGCTAAACATTCCTTCACATTATTTTCTTTGAAACCATAAGTCAGCACACCATATTCATTCATACAGTATGCCACTAAAATGATACCACCGGTCTTTGTTACTCTTTTTGCCTCAGAAAGTGCTTTTAGCTTGTCCTCAAAAGTATATAAATGATACATCGGACCAAATACCAGTGTCATATCAAAGCTCTCCGGCCCAAACCGCTTTAAATTCATGGCATTACCCTGATATGCCTTTACACTGCTCCCCTTTTTCTTAAGAATTCCAAGGTTATATTTTACCAGCTCCACAGCAGTTACATCATAGCCTTCTTCGGCAAGTGCCACGGAATACCTTCCCGTTCCTGCCCCCACATCAAGAATGCAGGGAAGCGTTCCAGACTCCTCCTGCATTTCCTCCTGCAGCAAATCCAGATATTTGTGTATGTATTTCATGGATGTGATGTATTCCACCTGTCCATGACGGCGCAGCAGCCGTTTATCCTCGTTAAATTTGTTATAGTGCTTTTCTAATTCCGTCATGACAGCTTCCCATTCCACTCAATCTCTTTAAACCCAACTAATACGTTATCGCCATCCACTACAATTGGCCGCTTTACCAGCATACCATCCGTTGCAAGCAAAGCAATCTGCTCCTCTTCTGACATATTCGGAAGCTTATTCTTTAGTTCCATTTCTTTGTATAAAACGCCGCTGGTATTAAAAAACTTCTTCACCGGAAGACCACTCTTTTTAATCCAGTCCTTCAATTCCTCCACACTTGGATTCTCTTCCTTTATATCACGGTCAATAAATTCCTTACCATTCTCCTCTAACCATTTCTTTGCCTTCTTACAGGTTGTACATCTTGGATATTCCACAAATAAAATGCTCATAATCTTTCTCTTCCTTCCATCAATATTAGTCTATAATATCTTTTGTATTTCATTATAAATTGCCAGGGCATCATACTCTGGTGCAAAATCTATCGCTACCCGGCAAATAGCTTCCACCATATCAAGTTCTTCTTCCAGTTCATCCGCAATAATATCTGCATTTTTTCCTTTTTGCATTTTCCGGCAAACTTGAGAAATTAACTTTAGCAGTCCACCTTCTTCTCTTCCTTCTTCTCTTCCAATTATTCTTGCTTCATCCTGCATATCCTGAATCGCTTTGCACATATCCGTCACATCCTCTCCTTCTTCTACATCCAAATTTAACGCACACACTTCTTTTTAGCATTATATTTTTCGCACGCTATTTCCAATCTTTTAAAGTCGAGACAGCGATTTTCCCTTTATAGTTTGAATCACCTACACATAGTCTATACAAGCAATTTGCTTTATTAATTATAATGTCCGCATTTTTACGACACCAGTTTATCTCGTCAATACATAATTGCTTATAATGTTTGTCACTAACAGAATCTGTCTTGTTTGTTTTTAAATTTACTTTGATTAGTTGTTGTTCTTCAACAGGAATCATTAGATTATAATTTAACACACCCAAAAGTTTTCCATGCTTATCAATAATTTTATCAAAATCTGCCCGAGGACTCATTTTCTTATGTTTATCAACCGGATGTGACAATGGAATTAAATATTTCCTTTCATTGCATATAACAACTATACCAACATAAATACGATGTTGTTTGCCAATTTGAGGTGATACAGATGATACTCTATTATCTACATTGTGTAAATCTCTTATGTATTTCATATCTATCCGATATAGATTTAATCTCTCTTGTTTCATACTTCTCCTTATATAAAAATGTGGCTATGCCGAAAGCATAGCCACAATGTGGAATCACCTTGTAGGCGATTCCATCGCTTTTACAACTTCCACTTAACGGTAGGACTCACCTTTAATATTATACTACCACATTTCTGAGATTAGTCAATAAAATGTTGTTTTGAAGATTGCCCAAAATTACCAATCAATTTGCAAAAAATAACGCAATCCTTTCCATCTCCTCCCGGTCCGGTCCATACGTCCTGTTAAAGCGCTGACTTAAATTTTCTCTGCCAAGCAGATACCAGTAATAATTCATCATCAACGTAACCGCAACCGATATTGCCCCGTCAAACCTGCGCATCAGCTCCATCGTGCTTGTTTCACATTTTTCATTTGCACTGCTTCGCATGATAAGTCCCTTCAACATACTATAACGTCCGGATATTCCAAGCAGCGAATGCAATGTCCCTCTTTTCACCATATTGGTTGGTAAAAGCCACCCGGTCACCCGTTTCATATGCTGCAGGGAAATGCCAATCTGCCATCCGGTCACACCTTCATAAAACATCGCCACATATTCCGCCTCTCTTTTCGTAAGCTTTATATACACCGGATTATGTGATACCGGATTGTAGCCATCCCGTTCTAACAGTTCCCGCTCCAAATCCATTTCCATCTCCGTATGACTCAATCCCTTATTTTCAATACAATATTCAATATAGCTATGACATTCACTGTCCAACACAAAATGACAAATTGCACCTAAAATATAGGCAAGACCTTCTCCCCTTGCAGGATTATTTTTTTCCATAATAATATCCTTTGCATAGACAAAAAAATCTGCCGCCTTCTCCTTATGAAGAGAAAACCCTAAATAATTCAGTTCTTTTTTTCCGGGAATTCCATGATAGAACAAAATGTCCGGTCCATAAAGACCAAGATCAAACATTTTGGGATAATGCGCAATGACTTCGCGCAACTTTTTATTTGATAAATGAAACAATACTTCCTGACCAAATTTGTAATGGGTATATGCTGCCGGCATACTGTACGCTCCTTTTCCTGACTCTTATTCCAGCAGGTTCCCTGCTCGGTTCGTACAATGCTGTCGTCTCACAAGGGAACCTGAATATATCCGTGTAAATGATTAGATACGATATATTTACTAGCATGTGCCAAAAGCATATATCCTATACAAACATACTTATTTGATTAATTTTTTACTTATAAATTGTCATGCCCCTGAGTCTTGCTCGTCAGATGTAACCCAAATCTCATGTATACTTTAAATAACTGTATTAACACGCCACACTTCTTCGAAACTCCAAAATCCCTTCCATCTCTCTCAATATAGCTTCTCCCAACCGTTTATGTCCCTTTTCATTTAAATGTTCCTGATCAGCGAGACTTGGTTTTGCATAATCGGATGCTTTTAAAAAATGAATTCCTCTTTTTCTTGCAATCTTTTCATACACCTTCGGAAGTTCTTTGGAAACCGCTACAGAATTCTCATTAAATTCTTCATCAAAGCCCGGCTGCCATACCCTATCCCCCAATGCAATCGGAGAAATCAACAATATCTTATCCGGTGCCACTTTATCTCCAATTTGATCAAGAAGCTGTTCGATTCCTTTGCCGATATCTTTTGCCGAAGCACCATAAGCAGCCTTGCAGTCATTGGTTCCAAGCATAAGGACAACTGCCTCGATGGGACTATGTGTCTCTAACAAGATTGGCAATACGTCCGTTCCTTTTCTGCCTAATCGATATGCATCCTCAAATATGGTGGTTCTACCGCATAGTCCTTCCTCCACCACACGATACCCCTTATCCCGGATACCTTCATCCATGATACTGGTCCAACGTACGCCCCATTCATATCTTCTGTTTTCATTTGGCACTAAGCCATATGTATTAGAATCCCCAAAGCACAATATCTGTTTCATTGTCCCATCCTCCTATCAAAAAACTCATTTATATTTTGTCGCAATCAATGCACATTTTATTTCATACTTTATTGATAGGTTTACTATATTATATATTTATCTCTTTGTCAATACCCTCTTCTAAACAAATCCTTTACCTACAAAGTTCAACCAGTTCCTTAATTGCCTCTTTACACGTATGATCTGCACCCTTGAAAGTATTTAGTGCATAAATGTCCTGTTCTGTTTTTTCTTCCTTCTTCTCTATGGATTTCTTTATCATATTGATCATCATTTTCTTAAAAAATCCAACCTTTTCCGGATTGTAGCCGCCTTCAAAATAGAAAAACCGGTCTCTTGGAATCTGATTTTGCTGCGCTATTTTTTCTGCTGTTTCATCGTCCGGAAAGGACATTCCTACACCAAATACGACCACATTTTTCAGATTAAGTGCTTTTATCTTGTCATATCCAAATACCATGCCTCCCAGAATCCAGCCGCCATAGATAACCTGATCAAAGCCTGCCAGTTCGTCCGGTTTCACCTTCTTGTACTCCTTCGCCTCACATCCTAATTCTTCTGCAATCCAGCCTGCATACTTTGCAGTAAAGCCTGTTCCACTCTGATAAACTACAATTTTTTTCATGTTCATTCTGCCTCCTTTAAATTTTTCTCCATTTGCAATAGTGTTTTAATTACGATTTCAATGTTTTCTATGTCAATGCCTTCAAAAATCTTCTTGATAATTCGCTGACTCCCCTCTTCGTGTTCCTCGCAAAATATCATTGTTTTCTCGGTCAGAACAATCCTCTGCTTTCTCTTATCCTGCTCATCTGCGATGATTTCAACAAATCCCTTATTCTCCAGCTTAATTAATATCTGCTTTACATTCTGATGGGAGCTTCCCATAATCTCAGCCAACTCTTTGATGGTCGGACTTTCTTTACAAAGATTGATACATATAATTGCAAAGAACTGTTTCCAGCTGATTTCCTCAAAAAAGCTGTCCGCCTTCGCCTGATAACGATTTTCGAATGCACTAAGTAAACCTAATAAAAATAATGATGCATCCATTCCCTCAAAACGCAACTCGTCTGCATTAATAATTTCCTCTAGATTTCTCATTTACTTCCTCCAAATAATTAATCCTCACTTCGTTAATCGTACATATAACTTCCCTGTCAACTCACAGCAGCCAAAAAGGTAACACATTACCTATAATAAGTAATAT
>JAQXLK010000292.1 GCA_029012085.1 Clostridiales bacterium | reverse complement strand
ATAATACAGGGGGAGAAGGGTTGATGAATTCTTTTATGGCTCATGAATTACCTAATAGTAAGCTGGTTTTTGTTTATATGCCTGGTGGTGCGCTAAATCCAGATGGCAGTGATAATTCTGTTTATGGAACAAGCCCGGATATTTATGTGATGCAGTCAGATGATGATTTTTATACACAGCTTTCTTTATTAGAAGACGGAGTGGATATATCGGATTTTAATGAAAAGTTAAAGTATGATACGGTATTGAAATATACAATGGAGTATCTTTTGCAATAATAGAGGTGTTGTGTAAGTATACGTATAGAGTTGATAAAGATAAAATTAATTGGTTAAATTAGAATTAAGTATGTGTAAGATGGAATTTATATAGGTAAGAATATGAGATATTATTGTATAAAACAGCATGATACTACGGATTGTGGTGCGGCATGCTTAGCAACTATAGCTAAACAAAATGGATATAAGATAGGTATATCAAAAATTCGGGAAGTGGCAGGAACGGATAAACAGGGGACAAATGTTTATGGTGTAATAAAAGCAGCAGAAGAACTTGGGTTTAGTGCAAAGGGTGTAAAGGGAAACAAGGAAGCCTTTTTCTCTGAATTTCCATTGCCGTGTATTGCACATATGGTGGTGGATGGAAATTTGCTGCATTATGTGGTTGTTCACAAAATTACAAAAAAACAGGTGATTATTGCAGATCCGGCAGCAGGGATTGTAAAGCTGAAACCTGAGGAGTTCTTTGGTGAGGTTCATGAGGAAGGAAAACCACCGAAGTATCAATGGTCAGGTGTGTTAATTTTATTAGTTAAGAAAGAGACCTTTCAGAAAGGAAATGAAACGAAAGGGCTATTCAGTCGTTTCTTTCATTTATTGTTACCGCAGAAAAATTTGATAATGCACATATTTGTTGCATCTTTGGTTTATACGATTCTGGGAATACTTGGAGCATTTTATTTTAAAGAACTGATTGACAGCGTTTTGCCGGATGGTCTGAGAAAAACACTGATGACCTTGTCAATTGGAGTTATCCTGTTAAATGTCTTCAAGGTGCTGTTAGATGCATTTCGTTCCCACTTATTATTATATTTGAGTCAGAAGCTGGATATTGCATTGCTTTTTGGGTATTACCAGCATGTGCTAGAGCTTCCGATGAATTTCTTCGGCACCAGAAAGGTTGGAGAAATTATATCCAGATTTAATGATGCGGGAAAGGTTAGGGATGCCATTTCAGGGGCAACCCTTACAATTATGATTGATACGGTGATGGCAATTGCAGGTGCTATTATCCTTTACATACAAAATGCCAAATTGTTTGCCATAACCATTGTAATAGTATTGATTTATATGATAGTTGTTGTAGTATTTCATAAGTGGTATGAAAAATTAAACCAGAAACAAATGGAAGACAATGCACAATTAACGTCATATATGGTGGAGTCTTTAAATGGTATTCAGACAATAAAAGCATATAACGCAGAACGGAAGGCGAATAGAGAAACCGAAATAAAGTTTGTTACTTTATTGAAGAGTATTTTCCGGCTAAGCTGGGTAAGTAATCTGCAGTCCTCTTTAAAAGTATTTATAGAATTACTTGGTGGTGTTGTAATTCTTTGGGTAGGTGGAATTAGTGTTATCAATGGTGAGATGACAATGGGTGCACTGATTACATTTAACTCATTGTTAGCATATTTTTTAGATCCGGTTAAAAATTTAATTGATTTGCAGCCACAGGTTCAGACAGCAGTTGTTGCAGCGGATAGATTGGGAGAAATATTGGACTTAGAGGCAGAAAAGACAGAAAAAGAATATCAAAAATTATCCCCTAAGAGTCTGTCAGGGGATATTGAGATAAAGAATCTTAATTTTCGTTATGGAACCAGAAAATTAGTATTAGAAGATATTAATATAACGATTCAAAAGGGACAAAAGGTTGCATTTGTCGGGGAAAGTGGTTCCGGTAAAACAACATTGTCAAAACTATTATTGCACATGTATGCAGCGGAATCAGGTGACATTTTAATAAATGGAAATCATATTGAAGATATCCAAATCGAACAATTAAGAGAACGGATTGCATACATTCCACAGGAAACTTTTTTATTTAGTGGAACAATTTTTGAAAATCTGACGTTGGGATTAGAAAATGCAACAATGGATGACATTATAGAGGCGTCAAAACTTGCACAGGCACATGAATTTATTAATGCACTTCCTCTTCGGTATGAAACCAGACTGGAAGAGAATGGTGCAAATCTTTCCGGAGGGCAAAGACAAAGACTTGCAATTGCAAGAGCCATGTTGAAAAAACCGGATGTCTTGATTTTAGACGAGGCAACCAGTAATTTGGATTCTATTACGGAACGAGCATTAGACCATACCATTAATGAATTTACACAGGATATGACTACTATCTTTATTGCGCACCGCCTAAGTACTATCCAAAATTGTGATAGGATTTTTGTTATGGAAAAAGGTAGAATTATAGAAAGTGGAACACATGCGCAATTATGTTTATTAGGTGGAAAATATGCGGAATTAGTTAGACAGCAGGAATTGGGATACGTAGATATTGGAGCATAAAAGAAGAAAGGATACAAAAGCATGAAACCAATTATTGTAGATATGAAGGACATGAGTGATAGTACAGAGGTGTATGAATCAAAAGCAAATCCATTTATTGTTTATACAATATATACTATCCTGTTGTTACTGTTGGTTGCATTGGCATGGTTGTATTTCTCCAAAAAGGAAATTGTGGTAAAGGGAGATGGAATATTTCGCTGCGATGCCCCTGTCTGTGAAGTAGGAAGTGGTGTAAGCGGTGAACTGGAAAGCTGCAATGTAAAAAATGGAGATTACGTTGAGGCAGGAGATGTATTATTTTCTGTTAAGGTCGCATCATTAAATGAAACAATACAGTCATACCAGAATGAATTAAATAATATTAATTTACGACTTGCTATATTAGAAGCATATGATAAAAGTTTGGATGGGGATGATAGTTTATTAGATGCGGCGAAAGATAATCCGTACTATCAGGAGTTTGTAAATAAAAAGAAATTATTAGAAGCTAATATTGATGCAAGTTCTGAAAATGTGCAGGGACAGAGAACAGTATATGCGGAAAATGCGGAGTCGATAGAAGAATCGATAAAGGAATACAAGAAAAAAAAGGAAAAGCTTGAAAAAGTTAAAAAATGTATATCCAAACGAAAGAATAATTTTGATGAAAAAGATAATTATTATAGCAGCATGGTGTCAAGCTATATTTCAAATTATCAGTTAACAGAATCACAGTATGATACTCAAATCGCCGAATATAAGAAACAGATAGAAGAATATGAGGAACTCATTAAGGTTCAGGAAAATGAGCAGGAAGCGACTACTTCAGAAGATATCAGCAATTTAAAGAAGAGCAAAGAGAGTTTGGAATATAAATTAAAAACTGCGCAGGATGAAAAAAAGCAGACATTGTTGAATTTAGAAACTCAACAGCTTGCCAGTATTGAGCAGCAGATAGAGAGTGTCAAAGAGACAATCACATCTTTAGAATCAAATTTATCCTCTGCAAATCTGCAGCTTCAGTCAATGAAGGAGTCAGGTAATGCAGAAAATATATCCATGTTGACAGAAAAAGAAAATATCGCTGCGGAGATATTATCATATAAAAGTAAACAAGAGGAATGTCAAAACTATTTAGACAGCTACAAAATACAAGAGGATCAATGTACAATTGTTGCAAATACTGCAGGCTATTTTTATTTTGAACAGGATGTAAAGAAAGGTTCTTATCTGCAAGAGGGAAACAGTATTGGAAAAATCTATCCGAAAGAGACAAAAGAATATTATGCAGAAGTATATATAGAAAATGAAGAGATTGCAGGTTTAAAAGAAGGGCAGGAAGTAAATTTTGAAATTCCCGCATATCCATCAAGTGAATATGGTTATTTTACAGGAAGAATTCAAAATATTTCAAAAGATATTCAGCTAGATGAAACAACAGGTAAAACATATTATTTAGTTCGTGTTGTCTGTGATGACACATCCGTGATGGATAAGGAAGGAAAATATGGCACCATTATCAATGGAATGGCGTGTCAGGCAAAGATTATTGTTGATAATGAAAGTGTTTTGGTTCATTTATTGAAAGAAATAGAATTATGGGATTGAGATTACAAATCAATTTATGGAAGGGAGTAGAATTATAATTTATCGAAAGAATTGTAATATCCCCAAGTTTCCGCTATACTAATAT
>JAQXLK010000291.1 GCA_029012085.1 Clostridiales bacterium | reverse complement strand
CAAATTTTGAATGTTAGTGATGAGATGAAATTAAACGATAATGTGCAGACGAAAAATGTGAAAGAGCAGGAAGAGAATATGTATTCTTCTTCATCAGACACTACTGAAGAATTGTGTTCTTCTTCAACAACCGACACATGTTGAGACTGTTGTTCTTTTGTCGCGAATGGAGTGAAGCGAGAGAAGATTACGGAGGACCATGCGATAGCTGTCCGCGATTGGCGAGTACGAAGTGCGAAGACAGAGCGGAAACAGCGAACCGCGGAGTCCGTTGTTCTTTTGTCGCGAACGGAGTATAATGAAAAGTAATTTCGTGAAAATTCGGAAGAAGTTTTATGTAGATGGAGAGAGAAAACCCGGTTCATATAAGATGCCGGGCGAAAAAGAGGAAGGGGAAAAATATGAAAAGAATGAAAAGAATGAAAAGGAGAATTTCAATTGCTATTGCCGGCATTATGTTAGCGATGCAATTCTGTCAGCCGGCTTGTGCATATGCGAAGACAACAGCTGAGACTGACCAGACTACAACAAGTGATAATATGGTGCAGGAAAATGCGGCAGAGGAAAATATTATGTCGGATACTTCATCCAGTCTTTTGTATGATGATTATGATGAGATTTCAGTGTATACTTCCATGGAGAATCAGAATACAGATACGAATAAAGTTTCGATTGATGATGCTGGCGTTGCTATCTGTGGAGCATCTAAGTATAAAAAGTGGGATTACAGCTTTTTGAAATCATATGCTTTTAGTGAAGGGAATGAAGCTGCTTCGAACTATGCCGGGGCACTCAGACCATTCGATAATGTGGCAGAGATGCAAAAATGCGACGCCATGAAGATGAAGGTTGGTACCATTGTCAAAACAAGCGGTTATTATGAAAAGGGAGACGGCGGTGCTGCGACTTATGTGCTGACCAAAGGAAATTATACGAATCAGAGCAGCTTTATTGCCCTTGACAACGGTTTATATGCAATGATTCTCCCGGATGTAAAAACAATCGAGGGCGAGAGATGTGCGATTATTAACATCAAACAATACGGAGCAAGGGAAGGCAATGAATATAGCTGTCAGGATGCCATTAATAATGCATGCCAAAATGCAAACCGAATTGTCAGAGAGGGTATCGACGTAAATGCAGATGGAACTTCTGATATTTCGATAGACAGAACAATTGTTTATATTCCTGAGGGAGAATATAAAATTACGGATTATATCAGAGCCTATAATCAGAATGTTACGCTGATTGGTGAGGCTGATAGATCCATTATTTACACAGATAATGATTATCGTAAAGAAAGTTGGTATTCCGAGTTTTTATTTGAGGTACAGGGCGGAAATAATGCGTATTTTGCAAATTTTGTCATTGAGGCAAGAGAGGTGGATCTTTACCACTATATGCGCCAGTTTGTATTATTTTACAGTGATAATGTATATGTTGATAATGTGGATCTGCTTATACCGCAGACAACTTATAACTGCTATTATTTTGAGGACAAGCAGTATTCGAATTTCTGTTGTTATTCCGGTAATAAGAATATTACAGTGGATGGCTGTAAGATGGTACAGATGAGCGGTACATACAGAGGAGCCAATGTTGGAGTTTTGGATTTATATTCCGCTGGTGAAGAAAATATTACCATTATGAATTGTGATTTGTATGGTAATGCAAGGGATGAACAGATTGGTGTGTTTGGTACGGAATCCAGCAGCTCTCACATAAAAAATGTTGATTTTATCAATAATACGGTACATTTTTATGAACCCAAATATGTGGAGAACATTGGAAATGCAACAATGAGGGTGACAATTGCTTATTCAGATTCCAATGATGTACAGGATGTACGTTTTGCCGGCAACCATTTTATTGCAGAGTGTGATTCCAAGTTTATCACATTTGGTAAATGTCGTAATGTTGTTTTGGAACAGAATATATTCGAGGTTGTCTGTACTTATGCAACATGGTCAATGGTGTTTGACTCATCCAATGATACTGATGACGGAGTAGAGATTAAGAATAACGAGTTTTACCTGACCAGCTATGAAGGAAAAGGAAAAGGAAATATCATTGGCGGCAAACTTATTTTCCATGATAACAAGGTTGTATGTGATACATCGTTAACTTATGGTGTAAGAGGAGATAATTTAGAGAATAATCAATTTCTATTCATTCATAATCTTGGTTCGGGTGTTGCGGGTGGCTGTTTTTCTGCTAACTGTAATTTAAAGAATAATGAAGTAATCATGTATAATGGACACAGCTGTGCATCTAATCTGCTTGCATTTAATAATGTAAATGAGACAGAAAAAAAATTGGTAACAAACAATACTTTTATCAGTTATGGCCGGGCACAGCGCAATAGAAAAGATGGTGCGTACAGAGGTGCTTGGGATGCATTAATCGGTGTCGGCAGTAGTATTGACACAGTTGAATTTTCAAATAATACATATTTGGCGCCGAACTATTATTATAAAGGAAATTTCGGTGGCGGTGCATATGGAACAGGTAGTATAGCCGGAAAAGAAAATTATTATCGGCTGTTTTACTATCGTACGGGAACGGAACAGGAAGGTAAGCGACACACCAACAATATTATTGCGCACAATAATGTTTTGCAGGGTGTTTTTGGTATAACTGCCTATTGGGGAGACAATACAACAAATATCAGTTTTGTGGATAACGAAACGCATCTATATGACGAAAGGCTTGATGATAACACCTACAGAGAACCGAATCCTGAAAAGGCAGATGAACTGCTTTGCAGCAGTGTCGATATTTTAAAAGATGGACAGGTTGTGAAAGAAATTGATGTAACGGGAGATTCCGTGACAGTGGACCGTAAGATTATGCTGGCAACGAATGTGGAATATAATGATGATGGTTCTGTTGCTTCTTATGATACTGTGGAAGATACAGAAAAGACAAAGGAGGTTGACTGGATCAGCAGTGTGGATTCCATTGCCAGTGTTGTGGAGAATGCAGATGGAACAGTTACTTTAAAACGCAATCTTTACGGTGACGTAAAATTAATGTGTGTTCCAAAGGACGGAAGTGGTGTCTGGGGAACATTGGTTGTACATTTCACTAAAGCAAAGGCTGAGCGGGTAGAAACGCCGTTAACTGAAATTACGTTACAGCCTGGACGGAAGCATTATACTGATTTTACGGTATATCCCGCTGAGGCTTCACAGACTCTTATATGGGAAAGTTCTGATGAATCAATTGCTACAGTAAATAACAGAGGAAGAATTACAGGAAAAGCAGTGGGAGAATGTGATATTACAGGTACAACTGCGGATGGTACAGGTAAATCCATTACCATTCATGTAAAGGTTGAGGAATTGACGGTTAAAAAAATCGACATGGATAAGTGGTTTCTTGTTTATGATGCGGATCAGATCGGAGAGACTGTTCAGATTGGTGTAAAAAGCTATACACCGTCTGATGCAGTGAATAAAGGAATCAGCAAATGGGAAAGCAGTAATCCGAAGGTTTGTGCGGTAAACCAAAATGGTCTTGTCACAATAAAAGGAAGCGGAAAATGTTATATTCGTGCATATTCCATGGATGAATCTGTTTATGGAACGGTACCAATTTATGTTAAGGCGGATATGGTAAAGAATTTGAAACAGACAGCTACAAACAATCAGGTTACGCTTACCTTTGAGGAATGTGCCATTGAGGGAACCGGGAGCGGCTATGGTTATCAGGCATATATGTATAATGAAGGAACCGGAGAATGGGATCTCAAATATTCCGGAAAAGACACGAGTATTACGATTGGCAGCCTTAAACCAAACACCACATATCAGTTTAAGGTGCTCGCGAACATAACGGGCTGGGATACAGGCATACGTGTGGAATATCTGGGAAAAGAAGCTATTATAGAGGCAACTACCTGTGAGTACGTACCTGTTACAACATTTCAGTTGTATGGAAATGCTACACATATTCCGGTACAACAAAACACAGAAGCTACAGTTACGGTTAATTATAGCGAAAGTGCTAATTACCCAGATCTTTCTTTCGATGTGAAAGTAAGTGATGATTCTGTTGCAGAAATAAAAGAGGTCACATATAGTGGTGGAAACATAAACGTGAAGCTTTATGGTAAAAAGGTTGGTTATGCAGAGCTTTTGGTTACAGCCAAAGATGAAAACTGCATGAGTGCAAGTTTTCCAATTGGTGTATATTCTGGCAAAAAATTGACAACGGACAATAATATTCAGGCTGTGGCAGGTTATAAGAGTGCTACGATTTCCTTTAAAGGACTTGAGGACGAATCACTGCTTGATGGTTACATGATTCTTAACCTGCGAGGATTTGGTGCTTATGACATAAAATATGTTGCCAAGAATAAGCTGAGTGATTATAAGATTACCATTACAAACGAAGACAAAATCAAATCAGGTGGAGGAGAGTTTGTAGAAGGTGAGGAATATAGATTTAAAATTGTTCCATGTATTACTGACGGAAAATATTATTATCATCAGTCGGGCGGAGCAATGTATATTTTTGACGCTAATAACAGCGTGAGTTGTACAATGCTTGAGATGGTTGATGTGACAGACGTAACATTTTCCGAGAGTAAATATCAGGTTGCTGTCGGCAAAAATCTCTGCGTTTCTGCCAATCTGGCGCCTGCTGATGCAAGTGTGAAAAAAGTGGATTATACATTGGAGAATCCTTCTTTAGCAGTCATCAGCAGAGAGGAAGAAGATACGGTGAAAGCAAGTGCTGTAATCACAGGTAAACATGTAGGTATCACAACACTTAGGGCAGACGCAACAGATTATTCCGATAAGCGAGGTGAGACAACCCTTGTTGTATTACCGGCCAAGGTAGACGGCGTTATTACTGCAACTCAGACGAATAGAATTGATCTTGCGTGGGAAGAACAGGAAGGTGTAGACGGATATTATGTATACAGAAAAGCAGGACAGGCTGATTATGAGAAGATTGCAGATGTGACAGATTTAAATGCAGGAACCTGCTATATGGATCAAACTGTTCAGGAAGGTAACAGCTATACATATCAGATTGAAGCGTATTTTACGAAGGACGGTAAAACCTATGTTGGAGAGCGTTCAGATGAAGTGACTGTTCAGGCAGCAAGTGAACCATTTGACAGCACCATCATAATAGAGGGATATCAGGGTGAATATGATGGAGAAAGTCATGAGGCTGTTACTGTGAATGGTCTTAAGAAGAAACTTGATCAGGTATACTATAGTATAGACCAGAATAATTGGACGAAAGAAGTTCCAAATGTTAAAAATGTTGTAGACAGTAAAACGATTTATGTGAAAGTGTGCAGAGAAGGAATAGAGAAGCCGCTTTGTAGAAGTGTATTGGCAGTTGTTTCGCAAACAGCGTTAGAAAGTGAACAATTCTCATTGAAACAGAGCTTGTATGCCTATACAGAAGAACCTGTAAAACCGGTTGTACTATCCGGAATTTATGTGATAGAAGATGATTATACAGTGGCTTATCCTGATGAAGAGAAGACCGGAGCCGGAAAACGTCAGGTTGTAATCTATGGAACCGGAAACTATAAGGGAAACTTTAGTCTGACTTATGAGGTGGCAGAGGCGGAACAGAATGTCCCGGGAAATGTAGGGGGAGACGAAACGCAGAATGTCTCAGGAAATGTAGAGGGAGGCGGAACACAGAATAGTAATCATACAGAAATCGGAAAAACGTTCGAGAGTAATAATCTGAGATGTGAAATAACAAGTGCAGAGGCAGTGAAAGTAATCGGTATAGTGGATAAAAAGAAAACATCTGCAACGGTTCCTGCACAAGTTAAATACAATGGATTAACTTACAATGTTACGGCAATCGGAGATAAAGCATTTTATGGCTGCAAAAAGCTGAAAAGTGTTACGATTGGAAACCATATTGAAACAATTGGAAAGAGTGCATTTGCAAGCTGTAGTGCCTTAAGGAAAGTGACGTTCAAAGGAACTGCCGTAACCGTCATCGGTACAAGTTGTTTTAAAGACTGTAAAAAGCTTACTACAATCAATTTGCAGAAACTTACAGCACTTACAGCCATCTCTGACAATTGTTTTTCTGGCTGTAAAGAACTGAAGAAAATTACGATTCCTTCCGGTGTGAAAACAATTGGCAAAAAGGCATTTTACGGAAGTTCAAAATTAAAAACAGTGACATTTAAGAGTACTAAAATTAAAAAAGTCGGATCGAAAGCATTCTGCAAAATTAAAAAAGGAGCAACAATTAAGTTGCAGAAAAAGAACAAAACATCTATTAAAAAGCTTTTGAATAAGAAATACGACAAGACAACGAGAATTAAATAATGCTTTTCAAAAGGAGCTGTGCACGAATGTGCCACAGCTCCTTTTAGAAAATATCTTCCCAAAACCCACAAGACTATCCTTTTGGCAGTTCCATTTCAGGATAGAATCTGATATAATAATAGAAGGTAAGATAACAGTAATAATTGGAGGATACATATGAAAAAGAATTTATCAACAGGAGTATTCGTTGTTTGTTGCATATTACTTAATTATTTTGGTAAGACATTTGCAGTGTGTTGTAATCTGCCGTTATGGCTGGATTCTATAGGTACGGTTTTGTCCGCATATTTGTTAGGACCGGTTTGTGGAGCCATTGTAGGAGCCACTAATAATATATTATACGGTATGCAGGATCCGGTGGCATATGTCTATGCAATAACGAGTATTTTGATTGGCATTATTGTGGGTGTTTCCGCAAAACGCCGCTTTTTTGATTCCTTTTTTTTAACAACTTCCGTAAGTGTGCTGATTACAACAGTTTCTGTAGTTGTTTCTACTGTGTTAAATATAATATTTTTTAATGGTTTAACCAGCAACATTTGGGGAGATGGTGTAATTGGCTATATGAAAGAGAGAGGATATTCGGTGCTATTGTGTTATGCTGCAGGTGAATTTTACATTGATTTTCTAGATAAACTGTTGTCTTTGTTATTATTGTATATAATCATTCACATGCTGGGTATAAAGAACAGGAAAAAAGATGGACTGGAAAAGGAAAAAGGATTAAAGACAAGTAGTTTGTTATTGGTCATTATGATAGCGGTGCTATATGGCAATGTACCGGTACAGGCGAAGAATTTGGAAACAGAGAAAACATTCGCATCCTATGTGCAGACTATTTATAATAGTGAAAATGGTTTGCCGTGTGGGGAGGCAAATGCCATTGCACAGACAAATGATGGTATTTTATGGATTGGAACCTATGCAGGATTGTATCGGTATGGTGGAAAAGAAATGCGTCTGATGGACGAGTATGAATCCATAAAAAATGTAAATTGTCTATATGTAGATGAAGAAGGACGACTCTGGGTTGGCACGAATGACAGTGGTGTCTCTATTTGTATTAATGAAAATATTGCAAATGTGATTAATGGGGAGCAGGGACTGCCATCGGACTCTGTTCGTTGTATTGTACAGGGAGCCGAGGGATATTATTACATAGGAACATCGGACAGCATGCAGATATTGTCTTTAAATAGTGGTCTTTCAATGATACAGGAGATAAACGAAATAAAATGTGCCCGCAGTGCGGATGCGGATGAAGTGGGTAATATCGTCACTGTAAATGCAAATGGTGAAATGTATTTGTTGAAGGGAAAAGACATATTGGACAAAGAAGTGCCTGATTTGGCCGAGGAACAATTTATGAGTTGTGCCTTTGATGAATCCGGATTGCTGTATGTGGGAACTTCAACAAATCTCGTATATGTTTATGATATATCTTCCGGAAAATTTGTAAAAAAGAAAACACTGGTATGTGAAGGAATGTCCAACATTAATTATCTCTATTTTTCAGAAGATGGAATGTTGTTCTTATGTGCAGATAATGGAATTGGCTGCTTTGATAAAGAGAATCAGTTTCATACCATTAACACGAATGACTTTAACAATTCGATAGACCACATGACAATTGATTATCAGGGAAATTTGTGGTTTGCATCGTCACGAATGGGAGTATTGAGACTCTGTAAATCTTATTTTACAGATTTGTATGGCGTGGCGAAAATGGAGAAAAAGGTTGTTAACACAGTGGAGAAATGGAAGGATTGCCTATACATAGGAACCGATACAGGTCTGGACATCATCCAATGTGATACCAATCAGAGTGTAGAAAATGAATTAACCTCTCAGTTGGAGGGAGTTCGTATCCGGTGCATGAAAAAGGATTCCAATAATCATCTTTGGATTTGTACATATGGAAGTGGTTTATGGGAGACGGATGGAGAAACAACGACGCATTATAATTCTGAAAATAGTGTATTTGGTGACAGAGCAAGGGTGGTTTTGGAAATGAGGGACAAAACCATAGTTGCAGCAGGAAATCATGGAATTAGTTTTATTCGTGACGGTCAGGTGACAGATAGTATCATTTTGGAAGGTGGTTTCAGCAATACTATGATTTTATGTCTGGTGGAACTGGAAGATGGAACGTTGCTTGCAGGAACAGACGGTGATGGCATTATGGTGATAAGAAACCGGAAGGTGGTTTCTAAAATGACCAGAGATAGTGGACTCAGCTCAGACGTGGTTATTCGTATTGTTAAAGATAATGGCGGGGAAGGTGCTTTTGTAGTAACAAGCAATGGACTGTGTTACATAAATGGGGATGATACGGTAGAACAACTTTTCAATTTCCCATATTTTAATAATTATGATATCTGGCAGTCAGAGGATGGGAGAATGTTTGTGTTAGGCAGTGCCGGGATTTATGTTGTGGATAGAAATGCCTTGCTTTTAGGAGATGAGATGGATTATGAACTGTTAGATGCAAAAGCCGGACTTATAAGTGCACTGACAGCAAATTCGTGGAACTATTGTGAGGATAACAGGTATTTATATTTATCTTGTGATTCGGGTGTTTTTCAGATTGATATGGATAATTATGGGGAGGAAGGTAAGTCCTACAGAATGATGATATCTTCTGTTAAAGTAGATGATAAAACATATGCTGTGGAACGTGGCACTCCGATATCCATCCCAAGAAGTATGGACAAGCTTGAAATCTTCCCGGAGATCATCAATTATTCTGTGGAAGATCCTTACATCAGTTATTACTTAGAAGGGGTTGATAAAACAAAAATAATCATGCATCAAAGTGAGCTTACAAGTATTGTATATACGAATATTCCGTCCGGTACCCATAAATTTCACCTTGAAGTTCTGGATAACAGCAAAGAAAAGGTATTGGAAAAAAGTGTATATGTTTTTGAAAAAGAAAAAGAAATCTATGATAACAAATGGTTTTTGGCATATCTGCTTATTATTCCATTTCTTGCAGTTGTATGGTTAACATGTTTTGTTGTCAGAACGCAGATTCAACGGACGATTAATTTCCAGAAAAAAGAGCTGGCTTTAGCAAAGAATAAAATTGAGATGGGTAATCAGACCATTTTAGCCATTGCCAAGACGGTAGATGCGAAGGATGAAAATACCAGCCATCACTCGCAGCGGGTTTCTGAATATGCAGTGTTGATTGCAGGAGAGCTTGGTATGGGCAAAGAGGAATGTGAGAATCTTAGAAAAATTGCTCTTTTGCATGATATTGGGAAAATAGGTGTTGCAGACAAGGTGTTGAATAAGCCCGGACGACTGGATGACAAAGAATATGAAATTATGAAATCCCATGTTGTGATTGGTGCAGAAATACTCAAAGATTTTACTTTGATTGAAAACGTGTGGGAGGGTGCTTTGTATCACCATGAGCGTTATGATGGAAAGGGATATGTATCCGGTTTAAAGGGAGAAGAGATTCCGTTAAATGCAAGGATTATAGGAATTGCTGATGCATTTGATGCCATGACAGCGAATCGTGTATATCGAAAAAAACTGGAATTATCAGTTGTGCTGGAAGAAGTGAAAAAGGGAAGGGGTACACAATTTGACCCACAGTGTGTGGATGCTTTGTTAAAATTAATAGAAGAAGGAAAAATTGATGTAGATGAGATTTATAATAGCGAAGAAAAGCGGTAAGGAGGGCTGTATGGTGCGTAAATGTGTTGTAACGATTATAAGCGCAATGCTGGTTATAGCTGTATTTGCTATTTACAATGTTCTTGGTTTTGGAAAGCAGGCGGACGATAAAAAGATAAAGGTTGGATTTGTCTATATTGGTGATGAAAGCAATCCTTATACCTATAATTTTATTCGGTCGCAAAAGGCGCTGGAGGCAAAATATGGTAACCGGGTGGAAATCATTGTAAAAGAGAATGTGGCCGAGGGTACAGAAGAAAAACCGATTCGTGAGCTTGTTAGTGCAGGTTGTGAAATTATTTTTACCACAAGTTATGGATATGGAGAGACCGTAAAGAAAATTGCTGCGGAGTATCCGAATATTCAATTTTGTCAGGCAACCTGTGGAAATGCAAATGAGGAGCCGGTGCAGCAAAATTATCATACCTTTATGGGACATATCTATGAGGGAAGGTATGTGGCTGGTGTGGTTGCCGGATTGAAAATGCAGGAGATGATAAAAGAGGGAGTTATTTCGGAGGAAGAGGCACAGGTTGGCTATGTGGCTGCATTTCCATATGCAGAGGTGATTTCCGGTTATACGTCATTTCTCTTAGGAGTAAGATCGGTTGTTCCATCTGCTAAAATGGTTGTGAAATATACAAATACATGGGGCAACTATCGTATTGAAAATGTGGTGGCAAAGGAATTAATTGAAGAGAAATGTGTCATTATTTCCCAACATTCAGATACCATTGGTCCAGCGGTTGCCTGTGAAGCAGCGGAGGGAGAAACAAAGGTTTATCATGTTGGTTACAATCAAAGCATGCAGGAAGTGGCACCTACAACCTCACTGGTCAGTGCGAGAATTAATTGGACACCGTATATTGTAGCTGCTGTAGATGCAGTTTTGAATGATAAAATAATTGAAGAAAATGTAAAAGGCCGGGTAAATGGAAATGACGTAGGAGCCGGATTTGATAAAGACTGGGTTCAGTTGATAGACCTTAATTCTGCAATTGTGGCAGAGGGAACGGAAGAAAATGTGAATCAGGTAATAAATGAGTTTAAAGAGGATAAGTTAGTTGTATTTAAAGGGGATTATGTCGGAGTGGATCCCTTTGATGAAATGGACACATATGAACTAAAGCTGGGATATGAGGAAAACAAAGACTTATCTGCGCCAACTTTTCATTACGTACTGAAAGATATTATAAGAGTAATTGAGGATTAAAAATAACGGCAACTTCTTCTACCATTAAGTGCAAAGCTATGGTATGATGAAGAATGATAAATTCAACAGGATGGCGGCTATGAACCGGATTGTCCGGATTATGCCTGCTTTTATAGATAAAGGAGATAGAAAAATGAGTCATGCAGTTGTAACTTTGAAAAAAGGAGAAGGCCGTACATTAAAGGCAGGCGGAGCCTGGGTTTATGACAATGAAATTGATACCATTATGGGGACTTTTGAAGATGGGGATATGGTGATGGTGAAGGACTTTGATGGATACCCGATGGGAAAGGGATTTATCAACCGTCATTCAAAGATTACAGTCCGGATGATGACAAGAAAGATTGATACAGAGGTGGACGAGGCATTTATCCGCATGCGGGTAAAAAATGCATGGGAGTACCGCAAAAAGGCGGTGGATACCAGTAGCTGCCGGGTGATTTTCGGTGAAGCGGATTTTCTTCCGGGAATTGTGGTGGACAAGTTTTCAGATGTATTAGTGGTGCAGTCCTTAGCACTTGGGATTGACCGGTTAAAGCTTCAGATTATAGAGACACTGAAGGAGCTGATGGCAAAGGATGGCATTTCCATCCGTGGTGTTTATGAGCGTAGCGATGTGAAGGTTCGGAAACAGGAAGGAATGGAACTTTACAAAGGATTTGTAGGTGAACCATTTGACACGAAGGTGGAAATTGTGGAAAATGGTGTAAAATATATTGTAGATGTGGAAAATGGACAAAAAACCGGATTTTTCTTAGACCAGAAGTATAACCGTCTTGCAATGCAGCGTTTTTGCAAAGATGCAAAGGTATTGGATTGTTTTACCCATACCGGTTCTTTCGCATTAAATGCGGGATATGCAGGAGCAGCCTCCGTTCTTGGCTTGGATGCTTCGGAGCTTGCAGTGGCACAGGCCACAGAGAATGCTGCGCTTAACGGTTTGTCAGATACGGTACATTTTGAATGTGCAGATGTTTTTGATTATCTGCCAAAGTTAGAACAGCAGAAGGAAGCATTTGATGTGGTAATTTTAGATCCGCCTGCATTTACAAAATCAAGGAATTCTATTAAGAATGCAACAAAAGGATATCGTGAAATCAATATGCGGGGGATTAAGCTTGTAAAAGATGGCGGGTATCTGGCTACCTGTTCCTGTTCACATTTTATGAGTTACGAGTTATTTACAAAAACGATTAATGAGGCAGCACGGGCGGTGCATAAGAGGATTCGTCAGGTGGAATATCGAACTCAGTCACCGGATCATCCGATACTTTGGGCGGCGGACGAGTCCTATTATTTAAAGTTTTATATTTTTCAGGTATGTGATGAAAAGTAAGGAGGAAATGACAATGGCAGACAGAGAACAACTGCAGCGGGATATTTTGGTGGAGTTGATTTCCTATAGTGAAAGCCTGATACCTGCCCTGCAGGATATAATTGAAGAATTGCGTGGGGAAAATAAAGAGGATACCAATGATTTTCTTGGAGAAGTGATTACGGGAATTAACTGGGAGATTGAGGTGTATAATCAGTGTGCGTCCCTAATTAATTCAAAAAGCAGTTATATTGATAAAAAGGCAATGATTACAGCAGTGAAGAATCTTGGAACATCTTTAAATAGTGGAGACCTCTTGAAGATTGCTGACTGCTTCGAGGAGGATTTTCTTCCATTTTTAAATAAGCTTGCATTAGCTGCAAAGATGGCAATTGCATAGGAGGAAGTGTAAGATGCTAAAACTGGGATGTCATGTTGGAATGGCTGGAAAAGAAATGATGCTGGGCTCTGTAAAAGATGCCATTTCCTTTGGAGCGAATACCTTTATGTTATATACAGGCGCACCACAGAACACAAAAAGAAAAGATGTGAGTGAACTTCGGATTCCGGAAGCGAAGGAGCTTATGAAAGAGAATGGAATAGAAGAATTTGTTGTACATGCGCCATATATTATTAATCTGGCAAATACGGTAAAGCCGGAGACCTTTGATATTGCAGTGGAATTTTTGGAATTGGAGCTTGCAAGAACGGAAGCAATGGGCTCTGCAACATTGGTGCTTCATCCGGGTTCTCATGTGGGTGCCGGTGTGGAAGCTGGTGTCGAGCAGATCGCAAAGGGTTTAAATATGGTACTGAAGGCAGATACGAAGGTACATGTGGCGCTTGAGACCATGGCGGGCAAGGGCAGCGAGATTGGCAGAAGCTTTGAGGAGCTTGCAATGATATATGACAGGGTAACCTATAATGATAAACTGCGGGTGTGTTTTGACACCTGTCATACCAGCGATGCAGGATATGATATTATCCATGATTTTGATGGTGTGATGGAGCACTTTGATAAAGTGATTGGGAAAGACCAGATTGCAGTGTTTCATATGAATGACAGCAAGAATGCACCGGGAGCGGGTAAGGACCGCCATGAGAACTTTGGATTTGGACATATCGGTTATGATGCCTTGATGTATATTATGAATCATAAGGATTTCATGGATGTTCCAAAGATATTAGAGTCACCGTATATCAAGGATCCGGATAATGCGAAGAAATCTTATGAACCATTTAAGCATGAAATTGCAATGATACGAAGTGGTGTGTTTGATTCTGATATGCAAAAAAAGATTTTAGAAGAGCATGGAAAATAGTAATAAATTTAATCCTAAGAAAATCTTAAGAAAAATTTAATAGACATCAATATGTTGAGAGATTATAATGAGACAGGCGCAAGATGCGGTATCTGTCTCATTTCTTGTTTGGAATCATTTTTCCTGATTCTGAAGATATATGGTAGGAAGCATCGTTATTATATTAAGAAAAATAAATTTTTCTGTTGCATTTTTTAAAAAGTTATTGTATTATCACAGTAATACAATAAAACAATTTAATACATGAAAAAGAAAGGAAATCTATGGATACTTTAATTGATGTCAAGGATATGTATAAGATATATAATCCTGGCGAAAATGAAGTCCGGGCATTAGACGGAGTAAGTCTTAAAGTTCATGAGGGTGAGTTTGTGGCAATTATCGGACATTCCGGTTCCGGTAAATCCACGCTTATGAATATGTTAGGCTGCTTGGATGTCCCGACAAAAGGAACTTACATATTGAATGGGAGAGATGTGTCCCATTTATCGGACAATGAGCTTTCAGAGGTCCGCAACAACTATATTGGATTCATTTTTCAGGGTTTTAACCTGATACAGAATCTCACAGCCATTGAGAATGTGGAACTGCCACTCATTTACCGTCACGTGGAAAAGAGTGAGCGCAGACGGCTGGCAGAGGAAGCGCTTAAGAAGGTGGGCTTAGAGCATCGTATGAAGCATAAACCGGCAGAGATGTCTGGTGGACAGCAGCAGCGTGTGGCGATTGCAAGAGCAATTGCAGCGGCACCACCGCTCATTTTAGCGGATGAGCCTACCGGTAATCTGGATTCAAAGTCCACGAAGGATATCATGAAGATATTAGATGAATTGAACGAACAGGGGAATACCATCGTACTGATTACCCATGATGATGGAATTGCTGCCAATGCAAAGCGGGTGGTAAGAATCATGGATGGTAAAATTGAGTCAGATACAACGAAGCCCGATGGTGAAGCAGTGGTAAAAGAGGGAGAGCAAAATATGACCCTGCCGATAGATGAGTCGGATGTTATAGAGGTTGAACTTTCTCAGGTCTTTGGTGTCATGGAAGATGGAGAATGATGATTCAGAGACTAAGTTGCAAATTGTTATAGAAACTAAGAACGGAGTTAAAACATGGAAAACGAATTATTAAATGAAACGGTTGAGGAAACAGGTACACCCAAGGAACAAAAGAAGAAAAGTAAAAAGAAAATTATCATTATTGTGATAGTAGTGATTGCTGTTATTTTACTGGCGTTAGTGCTTGGAAGTGTCATGAAGAATTTTTCTGCTAATATGCAGGAGCAGATGAATGCGATGATGGGTGATACAGAGAGCACCTATACTGTAGAGCGTCAGGATGTGGAGCAGGAGATTACTACATCGGGTAATGTAATCGGTATTGAGACGAAGGCATATACTTCTCCGGTAAATGCAAAGGTAGAAGATATCCGAGTAGAAGTAGGTCAGACAGTGAAAAAAGGTGATATCCTTTTAACCTATGATGCCTCTGAATTAGGTGATAACCTGGCAAAGGTTAAGATTCAGGCACAGTCTGAGCGCGCAGCGGGAAATGAAGGATTTGAACAGGCGGCAGAAGCGGCTTCCAAGACAAAAAAAGCAAAGAAGAGCGCAAAGTCCATTCAGTCAGACATTGATAAGCTGAAAAAGGAAATCGAGAAGCTGTCAGATGATTTAGAAACCTATAATGAAAAGATGACAGAGTATGCAACCAGTGTGGAGAAAGATCAGGCAGAGGTGGAAAGTGCAAAGGCGGCACAGAAAGCAGCGCAGACTGCCAGCACGGAAACGGATGAAAATGGAGCACCAGTGGCTTCTTCCACACAGGCATTGACACAGGCAAATAGTGATTTGGCAGCAGCCAACAGTAAGTTAGAGGCTGACAAAGCAAAGCTTCAGGAGTATAAAGATTTATACAAGTCTACGAATAAGAAGCTTACGAAGAAGAATGAGGAATTACAGGAATTGCAGACAGATTTGGCTGAGCAGGAGGGAATTGTATCTGCGAATAAGGATGTGAAGGTGTCAGAAAGCACAAAGGCACAGTTAGCTGCAAGCAATGAACTTTCACAGATGAATATTAATGATGCACAGGAATCTTATGATGATGCAGAAGCAGGAATTACTGCTGAGGCCAGTGGTATTGTGGCATCCATTGATGTTTACAAGGGGGCATTTGCAACAGAGTCCCAGACATTGCTTACCATTATTGATGGAGATAAAATCGGTGTGGAGTTCTCCATTTCCAAAGATGATTTAGGTTCTATTACGAATGGACAGAAAGCAAGAGTAGTGGTTTCTGGTCACGAGTATGAAGGAACGGTTGATTTTGTGAGCCGTGTGGCAACATTAGATACGGCGATGGCTTCAGGAAGTAACGCAACATCCGGTGGTACGATTAAGGGACGTATTCTTCTTGATAATCCTGACGAGAATATTTATATCGGTGTATCTGCTAAGGCTTATATTTTTGTCGGCAAGTCAGAGAATGCACTTACTATTCCTTATGAAGCACTTTGCAGTGATATTGATGGTGATTATGTATATGTTGTAAATGATGAGAACCTGATTGAACGTAAGGATGTAAAGATTGGTATTTACTCAGATGAATACTACGAAGTATTAGAAGGAATTTCAGAAGGAGATAAGGTAATCCGTAATGTAACTTCTGACATGAAGCCGGGAGATACCTATGTGGAAGGTAATGCTGCAATGGCAGGCATGCCAGGGATGGAATAGGAGGCACGTATGACACAGCTTGGTGAATATATCAAAATGGCGTTGAAAAATATCGCTGCAAATAAAGGTCGTACACTGCTTACCATGCTTGGAATCATTATTGGTATTTCCTCCGTTATTCTCATTATGTCCATTGGTAATGGTGCCACGGACATGATTGCCACGGAATTGGGCAGTCTTGGAAAGGGACAGATTGCTTTTTATATTTCACAGTATGATGAAAAATATCTTATTACCGAGGATGATTTGGATCACATTCGGGAAATGGAGGGTATTAAGGCAGTTGCGGTACAGGATTATTTTGATGGTACCACAAAGACAAAAAGGGATGATTTTAAGGCTACTATCGTAACAATTAATCCGGAGGGTTTTGCATTTCAGGATAGTACATATCTGAAAGGTGGAGAGTATACCGAAGAACAGGCGGAGGCTGGTAAGGCAGTTTGTGTAATCAGTGAAGAAGACGCCATGAAGCTTTTTGGCTCAACGAATGTGGTTGGTATGGATATAGATGTGACGATTTCTTCATGGGATCAGGATATTACTCTTACCATAGTTGGCGTAACTGCGACTGAAGAAACCAGTAACATGGTGGAGGCTTTGAATGCTGACCCTTCTGTTCAGATAATTATGCCGCCGGAGGCAATTGAGAGAACGTTAGGAATTGATATGAATGATAGTATTTATGAGTTTTATGTGTTGAAGGAAGATGATGCAGATGCGAAGCAGCTTTGTAAAGATGTTGTAGATTATTTAGAGACAAAGCATCATTGCAAGGGCGATTATATATATGTGTATCAAAGTTTTGATGATATGATGGCAACCATTAATCAGGTTATGAATCTGATTACCATATTTGTGGCATTTGTTGCTTCCGTATCGTTGTTGGTTGGTGGTATCGGTGTTATGAATATCATGCTGGTATCTGTTACGGAACGTACTAAGGAAATTGGTATTAGAAAAGCGTTAGGAGCAAAAACCGGTTCTATTATGTTCCAGTTTTTGATGGAAGCAACCATTATTACGTTAATTGGCGGAGCAATTGGTATTGTATTAGGTGTTTTAGGGGCAAAAGGCGTTTGTGCAATCGTTGCACAGCTTGGATTAGGAAAGATTGAGGCAGTGATTAGCCCTGTAGTTGTACTTGTGGCAACAGGTTTTTCTTCCATGATTGGTATTTTCTTTGGTATTTATCCGGCAAAGAAAGCAGCCAGAATGAGTCCGATTGATGCACTCAGACATGAATAGAACAGACAGGGGAATTTTTCAACCTCCTTTTTGATAAATAATGATAAGTAGTTGACATTGTTATTTTTGGAAATTCATAGTATGATTAGGTTGATGAGCAAAAGATAATAAAAAAATGTCTTTTGCTCATCAATATTTGCCAGATTAGGGAGGAAAAAAGAATGCAAAATTTGATGAAACTGCAAAATGGCAGTGATATTAGAGGAATTGCGTGTGAAGGAATAGAAGGAGAACATACCAATTTGACACCGGAAGCAGGAAATGTGATTGGTGGTGCATTTGCAAAATGGCTTTCTGAAAAGAAAAATAAGCCGGTGGAGGAATTACGAATCGGTATCGGACATGATTCACGTATCACTGCAAATGCTTTATTTGAGGCATGTGCAAAAGGAATGGCCGCTCTTGGCGTAAAGGTTACCTATTGTGGACTGGTTTCTACACCTTCTATGTTCATGACCACAGTTTTTGATGAATTTGCATTCGA
The DNA here is from genome assembly GCA_029012085.1 of Clostridiales bacterium. Lineage (GTDB taxonomy): Bacteria > Bacillota > Clostridia > Lachnospirales > Lachnospiraceae > CAG-590. Next base: position 1,328 of record JAQXLK010000291.1, on the reverse strand, counting down.
TGGTGCTATCATGATTACAGCAAGTCATCTTCCTTTTAATAGAAATGGATATAAATTTTTTGACCGCGATGGTGGATTAGAGCATGATGACATTACAAAAGTTTTAGAGATAGCGTCAACGCTTTCAGTCGTAGAGACTGATTTGACAAATGTGGAAAAAGTGGATTCGATTTCTGTATATTGTAGATTCCTTTGTGAAAAAATAAAAAATAGTATCAAAGCTGAGGATTATGAAAAACCTTTAAAAGGTCTTCATATTGTTGTAGATACAGGAAATGGAGCAGGTGGCTTTTTTGTTGAGAAGGTATTGAAGCCACTTGGTGCAGATACGACAGGTAGTCAATTTTTAGAGCCGGATGGACATTTCCCAAATCATATTCCAAATCCGGAAAACAAACAGGCAATGGAAGCAATCAAACAGGCGGTATTAGCGAATAAGGCTGATTTAGGTATCATTTTTGACACAGACGTGGACAGAATGTCAGCAGTACTTCCAAACGGGGATGAAGTCAATCGTGATGCGATTATCGCTATGATGACAGCAGTGATAGCAAAGGACTATCCGGGTGGAACGATTGTTACAGATTCTGTGACCAGTGACAGACTGACTAGATTTATTGAGAGTCTGGGTATGAAGCAGCATCGTTATATGAGAGGCTATAAAAATGTAATCAATGAATCTATCCGTTTGAATAAAGCAGGTATTGTGTCACCACTTGCTATAGAAACTTCCGGTCACGGTGCTTTAAGTGAGAATTATTTCCTGGATGATGGTGCTTATATGGCAGTGAAGCTCTTGATTGCGCTGGCACTTGCTGCAAAGGAAAATAAGGCACTTGCTTCCTTTATTGAAAATCTTGAAAAGGGTTATGAAGAGAGAGAGTACCGCTTCAAGATTGATTGTGAGGATTTTAAGAGCTATGGTAAAAATGCGCTGGAGGTTTTTGAAAAGCGTGCGAAGGAAAAAGGTTATCAGGTTGCACCAAATTCCTATGAAGGTGTAAGAATTTCCTTCGACTCAGAGGAGGTACAAGGCTGGCTGTTACTGCGTATGTCTCTTCATGACCCACAGATGCCGTTAAATATTGAGGGCTGCAGGGCAGGTGATTGCGATAAGTTGTATCAAATTGTATTAGAACTGTTAGAAGGCTTCGAGCATTTGAAACTATAGGTGCTCTTGTGTGCTTGGAAAAGCTTGCAGGTAGTGAACTTTTTACACAGTGCATGCGTTTGCATGCACTGTTTTGGATAAATGGAGGAAATTTGGTATATGAGAATTGGAATGGGATATGATGTACACAAGTTGGTGGAAGACAGACCTTTGATTA